>CALUZR010000001.1 GCA_944325335.1 uncultured Parabacteroides sp.
CGCTCCTTTGTGGATGCGTTATCCAAGCTTATCGCCTGACGGAAAGACGATAGCTTTCTCGTATAAAGGAGATATTTACACCGTTCCGGCAAGTGGAGGGAAAGCAACTCAGTTAACAACCCATCCGAAACAAGATACGCATCCGATATGGTCGCCCGACGGACAGAAGATAGCCTTCGCCTCCGACCGTGCGGGAAGTTTCGATATCTATATTATGGATAAGACGGGTGGCGTCCCTACCCGATTAACCACCAACTCGGCATCCGAGATACCGGAAACGTTCCGTGATGCAACGCATATCCTGTATTCATCGACTTTGATGCCGGATGTACGGGATGCACAATTCCCCTCTTCCCAGTTCCCGCAGATTTATGAAGTAAGTACCGAAGGCGGACGCCCGAAGCTCTATTCCTCGTTGGCAATGCAAAGCCTTTCGCTGAATCCTGCAGGCGATCAATTGCTTTACCAGGATCAGAAAGGATACGAAGACCCGTGGCGCAAGCATCATACTTCGTCCATTACGAAAGATATCTGGCTTTGCAAGCTGGGTGACAAGCGCACGTTTGAGAAGTTGACCACGTTCGAAGGCGAAGACCGCAATCCGGTCTGGGCATCCGACGGGCAATCGTTCTATTATCTAAGCGAAGAGAACGGCTCGTTTAACGTCTACAAAAGGACACTAAGCGGACAAGCTACCCAACTGACCCACCACAAGACGCACCCGGTTCGCTCGCTCTCGGCTTCGGCGGATGGCACGCTTTGCTATACCTATAATGGTGAAATCTACACCTTAAAAGAGAACGGACAACCGGCCAAGGTGAATGTACAGATTATTTCCGACCAGATAGAGAACGAGACGGTGCATAAATTGCTGACTTCCGGCGCAACGGATATCGCCGTATCTCCGGACGGAAAGGAAGTGGCGTTCATCGTACACGGAGATGTGTATGCCACATCGGTCGAATACAAGACTACTAAGCAAATCACCAATACGCCGGAGCAGGAACGCAACTTAAGCTTCAGTCCCGACGGACGTTCGCTGGTCTATTCTTCGGAACGGAATGGCGTTTGGGGCGTTTACATGAGTTCGTTGGTGCGCAAGGAGGACAAGCTCTTCACTTATGCGCCGGAGTTGAAAGAGGAACCGCTGGTGGTTTCGTCGGTTCCCTCCTTCCAGCCGATGTTCTCGCCTGATGGAAAAGAGGTGGCTTTCCTGGAGAACCGTACGACGCTCCGGGTCATCAACCTCGCCACAAAGAAAGTCCGCACCGTACTGGACGGGAAATATAACTATTCCTACGCCGATGGCGACCAGTCATATCAATGGTCTCCGGATAGCAAATGGTTCCTGATGAATTACATCGGAATCGGTGGTTGGGATAGTCCGGATATCGTATTGGTCAAAGCGGATGGAAGCGGAGAAAAGACCGATTTGACCGAGAGCGGTTATTCGGACGGAAATCCCAAATGGGTATTGGACGGAAAGGCAATGATTTGGACCTCCGACCGCGCCGGTTATCGGAGTCATGGCGGACATGGCGCCGAATATGACATTTACATCATGTTCTTCGATGGAGAAGCATACGACAAGTTCAATCTTTCGAAAGAAGAATATGCTTTGTTAGAAGAGGAGGACGAAGAGGAAAAGGATAAAGAAAAGAAAGAGGACAAGGACGAAAAGGCCGACAAAGAGGAAAAGAAAGAGGTAACTCCGTTGAAGTTCGACCTCGCCAACCGCAAAGACCGCATCAAACGATTGACTATTAATTCCTCTCGTTTGGGCGATGCGGTGCTGACTCCGGATGGTGACAAGCTTTATTATTGTGCGGCCTTCGAGGGCGGATATGACCTGTGGGAACATGATTTCCGCGAAGGTACGACCAAGCTGTTGATTAAAGGCGTGGGAGGAAATACGCTTTATACCGACAAAAAGGGCGAGAACCTCTTCCTCGTCTCGGGCGGAAAACTGAAGAAGGTGAATATCAAGGATAGCAAGACCGAACCGATCGAGTTCGCGGCCGATTTCAACTATCGTCCTGCCGAGGAGCGCGAATACATCTTCCACCATGCATGGCGCCAGGTAAAGGATAAGTTCTACGACCCGACCATCCGCGGTATCGATTGGGAAGGCTATAAAGAGGCGTATGCCCGTTTCTTGCCGCATATCAACAACAATTACGATTTCCAAGAGATGCTTTCCGAACTGCTGGGCGAACTGAACGGCTCGCATACCGGAGCGCGTTACCGTCCGGCCCTTTCGATTCCGGCGACGGCTACGCTGGGCGCCTTCTTCGATAACCAATATACGGGCAAAGGCTTGAAGATTGCCGAGATTCTCCCGCAAGGCCCGTTGACGAAAGCGGATAGCCAGATAACCGCAGGCTGCATTATCGAGAAGATGGATGGACAAGTTATTGACGCAAATACCGATTATTACCCGATGCTGGCCGGGAAAGCGGGTAAGAAGGTGATGCTTTCCCTGTATAATCCGCAGAACGGACAACGCTTTGAGGAGGAAGTCGAACCGATATCGGCAAGTGAACAATCGAACTTGCTGTATAAACGTTGGGTAGAACGTTGCCGTAAGTTGGTAGACAAACTCTCGAACGGACGCATCGGTTATGTGCACGTCAAAGGCATGGACCCGCAGAGTTTCCGCGAGACCTATTCCGAACTCCTCGGACGTTGCCGCAACAAGGAGGCGGTCATCGTCGATACGCGCCATAACGGTGGCGGCTGGCTGCACGAAGATTTGGCTTACCTGCTCAGCGGAAAGGAATATCAACGCTTCGAACCGCGCGGACAATACATCGCCAGTGACCCGACAAACCGTTGGCTCAAGCCCTCTTGCGTCCTGATGTGCGAAGACAACTACTCGAACGCGCACGGATTCCCGTATGTATATAAAACGATGGGCATCGGGAAACTTATCGGCGCCCCGGTTCCAGGAACCATGACCGCCGTTTGGTGGGAAACGCAAATCGACCCGACCCTCATCTTCGGTATTCCGCAGGTCGGTGTGAAGGATATGCAAGGAAATTATCTGGAAAACCAACAACTGGAGCCAGACATCGAAGTCTATAACACCCCTGAGGCGCAACTCGCCGGCGAAGACCAGCAATTGGAAGCCGCCGTCAAGGAGATGCTGAAGGAGATCGGAAACAAGTAAAACCTCTCCACTCCATACGAAGCCCACGAAGCCACCCGCTCTCGTGGGCTTTTTTATTTGCCTTCGCCCAAGCCAAACTCCGTTTCGCCCAGCAGAAAAGTAAAAAGCTCCGAGAGAATCTCTATCTTTAGCCTAAAGATATATATCTTCAACTTGCAGATACATATCTTTAACCTACAGATATGTATCTTTAGACTAAAGATAAAACATTTCCCCTATCCTTTCCCTTTTTAGTCCGGCTCCCGCCAGTTTTCTTCCCACGTTCACCACTTTTTCCAAGAAGTTTTACTACCTTTGCAAAAGTGAATGAAAAATAAATTGTATAATTGATTTTAAAGACTCAGACTATGAACTTGAATGACAAAATTGTAATTTATCGGACGGCCGACGGGCAGACCTCTATTGATGTAAAGTTAGAACACGACACCGTGTGGCTTTCACAGGCACAGATGGCGGAATTGTTTCAAACAGACAGAACATCTATCTTGAGACATATAAAGAATATCTACAAGACGGGTGAATTAGAAGAAAAACCAACTTGTGCATTTTTTGCACAAGTTCGTACTGAAGGTAAAAGAACGGTTACCCGCGAAATACCTTTTTACAATCTGGATGTAATCATATCCGTTGGATATAGAGTAAACTCCATGCGCGGCACGCAGTTCCGCATTTGGGCAAATCGTATCTTGAAGGATTATTTGGTAAAAGGCTACGCCATCAACAAGTCCCTGACGGAGCAACGCTATACGGAACTGAAACAACTGGTGGGCGTCTTGGGGCGGACCGTCAAGGCACAAGAGGCATTGACTTCTAATGATGCGCTCAATCTGGTGGAAGTAGTCTCAGATTATGCCTACGCTCTTGATACATTAGACAAGTACGACTATCAGCAATTGGCCGTTGAACAGACGACCCATAAGGAAAAGTTTCATGCTACCTACGAAGGCGCCATACAAGCTATCGAGGGGTTGAAGCAGAAATTCGGCGGAAGCCAATGGTTTGCCAACGAGAAAGACAACTCGTTCAAAAGCTCCATTGGTCAAATCTATCAAACCTTTGGCGGGCAAGACCTTTATCCGTCTGTAGAGGAGAAAGCCGCCATGCTACTTTATCTCGTCACCAAGAACCACTCGTTCAGCGACGGGAACAAGCGCATCGCCGCCACCCTTTTCCTATGGTTCATGGCGGGTAATGGCATCCTTTACAATCCGGACGGCACGAAACGCATCGCCGACAATACCCTTGTCGCCCTCACGCTGATGATTGCCGAAAGCCGCACGGAAGAGAAGGATGTGATGGTGAAGGTGGTGGTGAATTTGATTAATGGGAATAACTGAAAACCCCAAGTCCTTCGGGACCTGGGGCTACTTTCACTAATAAAACATATTGAATCGGGCGATTCGCATCGGCCTTAATTCTTTAGCTTAAATACTTTGTCGCCTATTCTAACAATATAGATGCCGCGGCTTACCGAGTAAGATTGGAGTCCTACCTGTTCTGCTTTCTTGATGATGGCACCGCTCATACCGATAATCATCACCTCCTCGCGGCTTGGCGTATAGACGTAGATACTACCATCTTTGGCGTATGCCTTGGCGCCTTCTATAGCTTCAATGCCCGTCGGTTCCTCTTCGGGTAAGGTCGCGTCGAGGGCGCGGATATAGATATCGGTATAGATATTCTTGATGATATATTCTCCTGGCTGCACGCCTTCCAATTCTTTCAGGTCTTTCCAGTATCCGAACAGACCACGTTTGTATTCGAAGCGCATGCCGGTCGTATCGCATTCGGCTTGGATCGTTAAGTACGCGCTTACCTGGTGTCCTTCTTGCACTACGTCTTTACTTACTTCTACTTCAAGGCCGGGACAGATGGTGTCTACATATATATTATAGTATTTGATCGGGCGCTGGGGCTTGTGGATGCCGGTGTTGCCTTGGTCGTCGTCCTCATCGCTGGGC
The DNA here is from genome assembly GCA_944325335.1 of uncultured Parabacteroides sp. Lineage (GTDB taxonomy): Bacteria > Bacteroidota > Bacteroidia > Bacteroidales > Tannerellaceae > Parabacteroides. The sequence goes on from CALUZR010000001.1 coordinate 5,131, forward strand.
TGTTCTGGTTCTTCTGGCTGTTCAGTCACTTTCGCCGTGAGTGTAATATCTTCTGTAACTTCAGATTCAGAAGTATATTCCGTGCCGTTATCATCAAACCATCCAATACGCTTCCCTTCTTCTTCTGTCGTCAATTCAGGAAGTCCTAAATATTTACTGTTTACAAACTTCTCTTCTGTTTCTTTTTCTGCATCAACTTCGCCGTAATTTAATGTCAGTTTATAGACTGCATCATCGGGGGTGAAACATAATAAAGTAGGTGATGTTATTGTTTCGTCTTGTAGATCTTGACCGAAACCATATTCGCGTAATAAGTAAGCTACTTCGCCGTCGGAGAACTGATAGGATGTTGCTTTTTCTATTTCTCCGTCTTTATCATTATAACTATCATTTCCTCCTACAGCATTTAAGCCTTCTTGTGGTAAGTAATAATTATTGTTGAATGTCGTTTTGTTTATACTTCCAGAGATACTACCAACAGCTGAAGATATACCCGTAGTATTATCAACTTCTACTGTAGATTCTATTATTCCTACATTATAACAATTTGTAATTTTATTATTCGCCTCGCTCGCATTGATACCGCCAATATATATCACACAGGCATTGTCTTTCCCTGATACTTTTATTTCACCAGTATTATAGCAAGATGCAATGTTGCAAGGACTATCATTTGAACTGATTCTACTTCCAATGCCACTAATATACAACGCGTATAAAATCACTGAATTTTCCTGTTGTGAGCCAAAGTCATTTACTGACACATTTATAGTCCCTGTGTTATATGAATTCTTAATCTCAATATTAGCTGATGGCTTGTTATGAGTATCGATATTAGATACTCCACTAATAAAAACAGAACATAGGGCATAAAAGGAAGTTCCATTATACGAAATCTCATTCATCGTAACATTTATATTTCCCGTATTACAGCAAGACTCTATCGTTTCATTTTCATATGAGCCACATATTCCACCAACATTAAGACTTGTAATTTTTACATCACTCCCCTCTATATTTATCAGTCCATCAAAAGAACAATTGAATATCTTTCCGAACCCATTTACGTGTCCAGCAATACTACCTACATTTTCTAATTCTTCATTTATTGAAACGTCTATATAGCTATTATTTATATACACATTCTGTATAGTCCCAGAAACGAATCCAAACAATCCTAAATTCGCATAGTCTTTATTTGATGAGTTTAAATAAAGCCCACTAATTGTGAATCCATTTCCATCAAATGTACCACTAAAATTAGAGATGACATCGTCCGGATTTATTGGTGTCCATTCTTTTGGTGTACCCGTAAAAACAACATCCTTGCTTATTGCTTCTTTATTAAAAGTTATTCCGGGATTCAAGTCTATATTCTGAGTTAATTCAATAGTCTTTCCTGAGAAATCTTTTCCGCTATTTACCAATGAAGCTAATCCTGCCAATTGCTCTGCTGTAGAAATCTCGAATGTGGTTTTATTCTCATCATACCAATCTATACTGGCATCATCAATCCAATTACCAGTTTGCCCCCAAACCGCATTCCCAGCTATCGCCAGAAACGCCACTAACAAAGTAAAAATACGTATTCTCATAAAATTATAAATTTAATTGTTTAATAAATAACTCAATCTTGTGCATTTACCCAACAACTAAACCGTTCATGAGACGACACAAAAAAAGTGCGGGTTTTGTTGTCTATTATCTGAGAAAGAAGGTATCGGCAAACACCTATCACATCAATAATAAAACAACAGCCCGCACTCTATGCTATTGGATGTACCTTTCCCTTACAGAAAATGTGATAGCATGAGTGCAAGCATCTATTGCCTATTATCCCGATGTGATAAAAATTTTGCCGATTTTTCTTTCTCAGGAATAATATCGTAAATGCTTTAACTCAATATGTCTATCCGATAGAAGATTCCGCCGAATCCCACTCGGAATGCCGCAAAGTTAAGGAGGATATTTGGAATAACCATAAAAAGAGCAAAGAAATTTCAAAAATAAATCTCCGGCAGGTGCCTTTTCCCCTCTCCGGCAGCCGTGTTCCGACATCTGCCCGAGATGTCTTCTCCCATCTGCAGCAGATCCCTTCTGACATCTGCGGCAGACCTCCTTTGCCATCTCGGGCAGATGGCAAACCCCATCTGCGGCAGATGGGAGAAGACATCTCGGGCAGATAGGAGAACACCTCTCCTAAACACGACAAAAGAGGGAGAAAGCCATAAAAAAAGGGGCACAGGAACACGATGTTTACGTGTCCCTGCGCCCCTGTGTTTAATATCGCTTCAATAAGCGGCTTATTGTATTCCCCGTTCGCGGAGTTTCAATTGCCAGTTCCAAGCAGATTTAAGCGTATCTTCGAGCGATTCTTCCGCCTTCCACCCGAGGACGTTGTTCGCCTTTTCGGGGTTCGCCCATACCTGCTCGATGTCGCCCTCGCGGCGTCCTACGATCTTGTGCGGTACCTTCACGCCCGTTGCTTTCTCGAACGTATTGACCAGCTCGAGGACGGAAACGCCACGGCCCGTACCGAGGTTGAAGATCTCCATCTTGTCGTCCGACTTGTTTTCCAACATGCGGTTCATTGCTACGACGTGCGCCTTGGCCAAGTCTACCACGTTGATGTAATCGCGGATACATGAACCGTCGGGCGTATTGTAGTCATCGCCAAAGACGCTCAGTTCCTTGCGGATACCGATAGCCGTCTGTACCAGATAGGGAATCAAGTTCTGGGGCACGCCATTGGGCAATTCGCCGATTTCAGCCGTCGGATGTGCACCAATCGGGTTGAAATAACGGAGGATGATGCTCTTGAACGGAGCGCCGGCATGGATCGTATCGCGGATGATTTCCTCGTTGATCTGCTTCGTATTGCCATAAGGAGAAGTGGCCGGTTTGATAGGCGCGTTCTCTGTCACAGGCAAGTTTTCAGGATCCGGTTGGCCATACACCGTACAAGAGGAAGAGAATACGATACCCTTCATATTGAACTCGGGCATGAGTTCGAGAATGTTGATGAGTGTCGTGATATTATTCCGGTAATACTTCAACGGTTGCTGAACGGATTCGCCCACGGCCTTGCTTGCCGCAAAGAGGATCACACCCTCTACGCCCGGGTGCTCTTGCAACGCTTTGCGGGTGCCTTCCTTGTCCTTCAAATCCAGCTGGACGAACTCCGGACGGATACCCGTGATGCGTTCAATACCATCCAATACCTCGATATTGGAATTAGACAGGTCGTCGATAATCAAGACGTCATACCCTGCCTGTTGCAATTCTACCGTAGTGTGGGAACCAATATAACCCGTTCCCCCTGCTACTAAAATCTTTTTCTTCATACTATTTAATCTTTAAGATTAGGAACCTATACCTGAGAATCCCATAAATGCCATTGCCAAGAGGCCAGCCGTAATCAACGCGATGGGCGTGCCTTGCAAGCCTTTCGGGATGTTGGTCATGGCCAACTGCTCGCGGATGCCGGCAAAGATGACCAATGCCAAGGCGAAACCAAGCGCGGTCGAGATAGCATATACGACGGATTCTAATAAATTATAATCTTTCTGGATCACCAAGATAGCCACACCCAATACGCAGCAGTTCGTGGTAATCAGCGGAAGGAAGATACCCAACGCCTGGTATAACGCCGGAGATACCTTCTTGAGGATGATTTCCACCATCTGCACCAAGGCCGCAATCACGAGGATGAAGCTAATGGTCTGCATATAGCCCAAACCAAACGGGTCGAGCACATACTTCTGGATGAGGAAGGTCACAATCGTCGAGAGCGCCAAGACGAACGTAACCGCCGCCCCCATGCCGATGGAGGTTTCTACTTTCTTGGAAACGCCCAAGAACGGACAAATACCCAAGAACTGGGACAATACGACATTGTTGACGAAAACGGCAACAATAAATATCATGATATATTCCATATACGAATCTCCTTATGCTTTACGTAGTTTGTTTACAATCGCAATCAAATACCCCAATGCCAGGAATCCGCCCGGCGCGAGGATGAATATCAGCGAACCATACTCCTCGGGAGCTAACGTAAGACCGAAGAGCTTGCCCGTACCGAGCAATTCACGGCAGGCGCCTAAAAGGGTCAATGCCAATGTGAAGCCCAAACCGCTTCCCAAACCATCAAAACCCGAAGCCACGATGCCATTCTTCGAAGCAAACGATTCGGCACGCCCCAGGACGATACAGTTCACCACAATCAGCGGGATGTACAACCCCAAGCTGGCGTACAAAGCGGGCGTGTAGGCTTCCATACAGAACTGGACTACCGTCACGAACGTAGCGATAATCACAATATAGACCGGGATACGCACCATATCAGGCACTAACTTCTTAACCGCCGAGATGGCCATGTTCGAACAAATCAACACGAACAGGGTAGCCAATCCCATACTCATACCATTCAATGCCGAAGAGGTCGTACCCAACGTAGGACACATACCCAAGAGCAATACGAACGTCGGGTTCTCGGTGATGATACCATTCAAAAGAACTTTCCAATTACTCATCGCTATTTCCTCCTTCTGTTTGATGAGACGATGTAGCGCCACCCGCTGCGTCTACCTGAGCAAATGCGCTATACGCACGATTGACGGCATCCAGGAAAGCACGGCTTGAAATCGTGGCCGCCGTAATGGCATCCACATCTCCGCCATCCTTCGAAACCTTGAGGCCATCCCCTACGCTACGTCCGATAATACTTTGTCTGTTTTTATCTGTTCTAAACCATTCTTGCATCTTCGAACCCAAACCAGGAGTCTCGGCATGTTGCAAGACGGAGTAATTCTTGATTTTCCCTTCCGTATCGAAGCCTACAATGACACGGATCTCTCCACTAAAGCCATTGTTCGAGAAACTCTCTACGGCGGCACCTACCAATTCGCCATCCATCTTGGCCGGGTAGATGCGCAAGGAATCGCCCGTGCTTGTAGCCGATAGATAAGCCTCTTCCACGGGTTTGTTGTTGAATTCCGGAGTCACCTCCTTGATAGCCGATTCCAATGCAGCGGCCTTGGATGCGGCTATGGATCCTGCCGTCATATCATTGACACTTGCCAAGATAGCCCCTGCTACCACACAGGTGATCGTCAGCGAAAGGAGCATGTTGGGCAATGTTGATTTCAATTTTTCCATCTTTACTTCTCCCCGAAATGTTTAGGTTTAACATACATATTAATAAGCGGAGTCAGCAAGTTCATGATCAGGATCGCGAATGAAACGCCTTCAGGATATGAACCGAACAGACGAATGATAGAGGTGAGCAATCCGATACCCACGGCATAAATCACCATCCCTTTCTTGGTCATCGGCGAAGTGACATAATCCGTCGCCATAAAGATAGCTCCCAGCATCAAACCTCCCGAGAGGATATGCAAGAACGGGCTGGCATACGCTTCCGGATTGACCAAATGCATGATACCCGTGAATACAAATACCGTAGCAATCATCACCACCGGAATATGCCAGGTAATGATTTTCTTCCACAACATATAAGCAAAACCCAGCAGCAAAGCAATCGCGCTCACTTCGCCCAAACTACCGCCATGGCACCCGATCAACATACTGGTGTAGGAAGGAAGCTCTTTCACGCCTTCGTTCAGGAGGGAAAGCACCGTAGCTCCCGTCTCGGCATCGGTATAGGTAAGCGGGAAAGCGGAAGTGGCATCTACCAAAGGCCAAGTGGTCATTTGCGCGGGGAAAGAAATCAAGAGGAAGACACGTCCCGCCAAGGCCGGGTTCACGATGTTATTTCCCAATCCTCCGAACGACATCTTTGCCACACCGATGGCAAACAACGCACCCAGGATGATAATCCACACCGGCAAATTGGAAGGCAAGTTGAATGCCAACAAAACACCAGTCAGCATAGCCGAGCCGTCCGTAATCGTCGGCTCTTTCTTCATAATGAACTTCTGGATAAGATATTCGAACAAAACGCATGATACGACCGATACCAACGTGACGATCAATGCACCCAGTCCGAAGTAATAAAGAGATACCAAGAAAGCCGGAATGAGGGCAATCAGTACTCCATACATATTTCTACTGATGCTATCTCCTCCATGGATGTGGGGAGAAGGCGATACATATAAACTATTTTCCATCATGGCTCTATATTATTTAGACTTTCTTGATCGGATGATTCCCATTACTTTTGCTTTTCCTACGCGGATTTGGTCCAACAACGGACGATTGGCCGGACACGTAAAGCTACATGAACCGCACTCGATGCAATCCTGGATATGGTCTGCTTCGGCCATCTCCCAATTCTGATAAACCGTAGAGCGCATCAAGAAGGCGGGATTCAATCCCATCGGACATACGCTCACGCACTTCGCACAGCGGATACAATCGTGCATCGGCTTGCGTACGGATTCCTCCTTCGTCATGAGCAATACGCCCGAGCTACCTTTCCCTACGGGCACCTCCGCGCTTATCAAGGCTTTACCCATCATCGGTCCGCCACCGATAATCTTACCTGTATTCTCGGGTATGCCACCTGCCGCTTCAATCAACGTACTGATAGGCGTCCCGATACGGACCAAGAAGTTAGATGGATTCTTTACGGCTTTCCCCGTTACGGTAACGACACGTTCGAACAAGGGTTTGTTCTTCTGCACCGCTTCGTATACGGCATATACGGTACCGACGTTTTGCACAATCGCGCCTACCGAAATAGGCAATGCGCCGCTCTTTACCTGGCGGGCCGTCACCGCATCAATCAATTGCTTTTCGCCTCCTTGCGGATATTTGACCTTCAAAGGCATGACCTCAACGCCTGGATAGGAAGAGGCGAGTTTCGTCATGTGGGCAATCGCATCTGGTTTGTTATTTTCAATGCCTATTACCGCCTTGTTTACATTAGCCGCCTTCATCAAAAGGGTGACGCCTACAAGGATTTGCTCGCCTTTTTCCATCATCAGCTCATGGTCGGCCGTGAGGTAAGGTTCGCATTCTACGGCATTGATGATCAATATCTCCGCCTTATTGCCTGGAGGAGGCATCAACTTGACTTGGGTAGGGAAAGTAGCACCGCCCATACCGACGATGCCCGCTTCGGCTATCTTGTCGATAATTTCCTTCGACGAAAGGTTGCACTCTTTTACCAACGTCTCCGAGCGGTCAATGCTTTCTTCCCATTCATCGCCTTCTACGTCGATATAGATGGCCGGACGACGATAGCCGCTCGTATCCAGCGCATTGTCTATCTTATTTACTTTGCCCGAAACGGACGAATGGATATTCGCCGAAACGAACCCGCCGGCTTTCGCCAATAACGTACCTACTTTCACTACATCACCCTTCTTGACCAACGCTTGTGCCGGCGCACCGATATGCTGGCTCAAAGGGATAATGACCTGTTTGGGTGCAGCTATCGCGGTAATCTTTTTACCGGCAGACAATTTATTCTCAGGTGGGTGAATGCCTCCGATTCGAAATGTCCTTAGCATACGATTAGATTTTTATTTTTTAATTTCTTCTTTTACTTCAATGGGGGAAGTTGTTTCCTGGGCAGCTTCCGGTTGATGGGTAGGCAGCTTTGTTTCCGTTTGTGCCTTGCTTTCCGCCAAAGGTGCCTTGCTTTCGGCGGGTTGCTCTTTCCGAGGCGGGAAGTTCAATTCGTGGATAGCTCCCGTCGGACAAACGGCTACGCACTTACGGCACATGCGGCATTTCGTGTAGTCGATATAAGCCACGTTGTTTTCCACGGTAATAGCTCCAAACGGACATTCTTTGGCGCACTTGCCGCATCCGATGCAGGCATTCGAGCAAGCCTTGCGGGCTACCGCCCCTTTATCTTTATTCACGCAACATACATAGATTCGGCGTGATTTAGGTCCTTTCTTGCGGAGTTCGATGATACCTTTCGGACAAGCCTTCACGCACGCGCCGCAGGCGGTACATTTCTCTTCGTCCACTTCGGCAATGCCCGTCTCCGGATTGATATGGATGGCATCGAAATTACAAGCCTTCACGCAATCTCCATACCCCAGGCATCCGAACGTACAACCGGTCTCCCCGCCATAAAGCGAAGAAGCAATCGTACAACTCTTTACTCCATCATACGTATTCGTACGCGGACGGGCTTGGCAGGTCCCATTACAACGTACGACGGCCACTTTCGGTTCCGCGGCGGTAGCTTCTTTTCCCAAGATAGAAGCTATCTTTGCCATAACCGGCGCTCCGCCTACCGGACAAAGCATCCCATCCAGCGACTCAGCTTTTACACAGGCTCCGGCAAAACCGGCACATCCGGCATATCCGCAGCCTCCACAATTGGCTCCCGGCAAAGCTTCTTGCACTTGTCCGATACGAGGGTCTTCGTGCACCTCGAACTTCTTGGAAGCCCCATACAACAAAAGGGCACCGACGATACCGATCGCCCCTAATGAAATAACGGCAATTAAAATCATTTTATTGGTCTTTTAGTTTCTTCAATCTAAATACAAAGTGCTTTTTCAACTTATCACGCAACACATATAATATAATGTAGTAAGGCACCAATACGAGCAAGCCGAATGCCCCGCTCACCGTCTCGGCCCATCCTGCCGCCGAACCTCCTACAATAGCCCCCAGCACAATCACGACCGGCAAGACGAATGCCAACAGGACCGCTTCCCTTCCCAAGGAATTTTCGCCTACGATGACCACGGCTTCGCCCGTATGGTAATCACCCGATGCGTCTTCCACATCGATCCATTTGTCTTTCCGGTCGGAAATGGTACACGCTGATTTGGCATGGCAACCCGCGCAGGCAGAGTATTGTGTGATGCGCACGCGGACCTTGCTTCCGTCGACTTGCTCGACTATTCCCGGATGTTCGATACTTTCACTCATAAGTTGTAAACTCGACTTTGCAAAATTCGATGGCAAATGTATATATTATTTGCGAACGAGCCAATATTTAAATTGCCTTTTTTACCATTTGTAATTAAACCCGAAGCTTAAAAGTTCGTTTATCTGGAGATAACTATCAAAATCTTCGTTTTTCGCCACACCGTCGTCATATCGTAAGTTGAGGGTGATGTTGGTCGAGAAGAAGCGGCTCCAGGCAAAGGTGAAGCGGTTTTCCCATTCGCCCTCAATACGATGGTAACTCGTGTTGTAATAGAAGCGGGAATACCAGCTTACGTTCCGGTTGAATTGGAAATTGAGCGTCGCGTTGATGGTCGAACCCAGCTTGTTTTCCTTCGTGGGATAGGTACCGTCTTCTTTGGCTTGGAAATGCGCGTCGAGCTTGATGTCCTTGTCGACCGTCTGCCGGAAGGTGTAAGAGAACGGGGCGACGTTGACGTTGAACGTAACCGATTTGTGCTTCTTTTCAAACGTCTTGTTCAAGTCGTACTTCATACCCAAACCGATATTGATGCTGTAGGGCGCAAGCAATCCCGCCTTCTTCACATCCGAATTCTCGTCGTAACTGCTCAATATCTGCGTCTTGAATTCCATATCCAACGTATAGTACCATTTCGAGAAGGCTTCGAAACCGAAGTTGGAGTGCAGGCGGAACACATCGTCGCTCACCTTATAGTTGCGCAGCGTATCGTTGGGCGCGGTGTAGACGTTGTTCTTTATTTCCAGCTCGTTCGTCAGCTTGATGCGGTCTTTCTGGTAATTGTAGACCAGGTATTCGCGGTTGTTCAGGTTGAGCGAACTATTTCCACCTTTGTGCCAGTTGGGCGAGATGTAATTCTGGGCGAATTGGATGGAGCTCTCGAAGTGCGACGTCCAATAACGCCGCTCGGGGATGAACTTCTTGGGCGCTTCCACGTCTTTGAAATCAACGTCCCGCGTGACGATCAGCGGGAAATCCTCCGTAATCGCCTTGTGGACGGTCGTCTGTTCGAATTTCTTCGGCAGGTCGTTCATCGAATAGTGGAAATAGGTCGGATGGTTCCGCTCCACATACCGATAGGCGCCCTCGGCAATCCGCTTTTCGCGCATGTAATCGGTAAATATCGAGTCGGGCTCGTAGAGCGGGGCCAGGGTAAAGGCCGGCCGTTCGGGATGCGGGTCGTAAAACGTCAGGTCGTCGGGCAAGCAATCGCCCGTGAAGAGGGCTGGCATGAAGAGGCGGTTCACGATAATCGTGTCGCGAAACGTCACGTCGTCTCCGAAAAGTCCCGTCGGATTGCGGAATTGCTGGACAATCGCCAACGCCTCGGGCGCCATCTGCAATTCGTCCCGCTGCATCCACTTCAAAAGCCGCTTGTTCAACGGGCGTGGCGCCGTAAATTCACGCCGTAATTCCTGCAAACGAAGGCGCAAATCGGGCAATTCATCGGCGCGGACCGTCACCAGCGTATCCTCGACCTCCTCCGTCATCACCTGCTGCACCCGGATCGGACTCAACACCGACACCGAATCCTGCGCGTGGACGGAAGCCAGATAACCCATTAATCCTAAAACAAATAAAAAAGTTCTCATCGTTCTCGTTTTCCTATTAAGTCTGTCTGGGCACAAAGGTACGAAAAATAGGAATAGGGAAAAGACGGGAGGGGAAGATTTAATTCCTCATTCCGTCGTTTACCCGGTAACAGCATGCTACATTCACGCGTTCCAAATCTATCGTCACCATACTTCAATGGATTCCGGCTCGCGCCCTGTTCGTTCCTTGTACTCCGTTCTTACATATTCTTTTAGCGAATCGATATAGGCTTGCTTTTTCTGTTTGTAAGCTCGCCATCTCCGCCAGAATTCTTCCCGTGTCAAGGGGGCGGCGTGCGCCTGTTTGTCGGTTGTCTGTTTCATAGTCTCTTGTTTTTATGTTTTTACTTTGCAAAGGTATGAAAAATAGGAATAGGGAAAGGAGGAAAAGAGGAAAAAAGTCCCTCAATCGCTTGCATTTCCGGATGGAATGCTTAACTTTGCGGATGTGCTCCTGCAATTTTGCAGCGCGGTTTCCGGAAGCCGGAAAGTCTCCTGCAATTTTGCGGCAAGGTTTCCGGAAAGCGGAAAGTCTCCTGCAATTTTGCGGCAAGGTTTCCGGGAAGCGGAAAGTCTCCTGCAATTTTGCGGCAAGGTTTCCGGGAAGCGGAAAGTCTCCTGCAACTTTGCGACAAGGTTTCCGGAAGCCGGAAAAGTTCCTGCAATTTTACAGCATGTTAGATTAGAGATAAATAAGAGTTTATTAATTACATAAAAGGGAAAATATGAATGAAATAGTTTTTGATTTTTCAAAACATGAGGCAACGAACGGGCAGCACGTTCAGTATGCACAGGATTCGTTAGCGGAAGTACCGGAAGAAATGGCGACGAAGTATGGTTTTGCGCTGCAATACAATGCGTTCCGGCTGGCTACGAACAACGAAGTGGCGGGTTTTAAGCCCAATCTGGGATTTTTAAACACGGTGAAAATGGAGGACACGGACAAGGGGCGCGACGATGTGTTCAAACTGTACCGGTTCCTCGTGAAGGCGCATGCCGAGTACGATTGGGATGCCGACCGGAAGGAAGCGGGGCGGACGCTCTTCTTCGCGTTTGAAGAAACGGGCGACGCGACGCGGATGGATTACGATTCGGAAACGGCTGCGTTAAACGACTTGGTTTCCACCTTGCGTACAGAGCCTTATGTCTCCGCACTGGCTACACTGGGATTGGAGGAAGCCCCGGATAAGATTGAGGAAAAGAACCAGGAATTCCAGACCGTATACCGGGAGCGGAAACGCACTGAGCGCGAAAAAACGATCGCGACGGACATGAAGCTGCTCCGGGCCGCTACGGATGATGCTTTTGATAACCTGGCCAAGGCCGTCAATGCCCTTTTTGCCGTGAACGAAATGGTGACGAAGGACGAAACGACGCGCACGGAGCTGGGCGAACTGATTGATAACGTAAACGATGTAGTCTATCGCTTCCGGAAAGTGATTGGGAGCAATTCCGGTACATCCGGAGATGGTGGCGAGACGCCGACTCCCGAACCCGTCACTCCCGAAATCACCGAAGTCTATTCTAAAGTAGAAGATCCTCATGATCCGACGGGCATTACGCGCGGCAAGGAAACGATCATGAAATGGGTCGGAGATTTTGAGCTCGTGAATGAAACAGGCGATGGACCCGGAAAAATCATTGTAAAGGATAATTTCACAGGCGTGGAGGAAGAAGTGCCTGTAGAAGATATTCTTTCGCGTTCGAATACAGGTTGTGAATTTATCATGATTCGCGATTTTGCGGAAGGAGAATATAAAATCCGAATTGAAACGTATGTCGACGGTTCGCTCCTGAAATTAGAATATGGGAAGATAATTAAATTGGTATAAGGGAATGAAGAATTAAAAACGAAGGGCAGGTCCGGATGGGTCTGCCCTTTGTTTTTTACTAATTTATTGTCTCTCGAAGTAAGGAAGGCGTTCGAGGGGGACGTCGAGGGTGATTTCCTTCGGTCCGCGCCAACGTTTGCCCGTGTCGTCGCGCCACGTTCCTTCCGGGAGGCGGACCCGGCGCGAGGTGCCCGGCGTCACCATGGGGGCGACGAGGTAACGGTCGCCCAGCATGAACTGGTCTTTGCAGTCGAGGAAACCGGCGTGCGGGAAGGCGTATTCCATGCTGCGGACAATGGGTTCACCCGTCCGGGCAGCCTGCTTCGCCAACTGGAGGATGTACGTGCCCATCCGTTCGTGCAGGTGCGCCATGTCGCGGCAAATGGCCAGATGCTTTTCATCGAGGATGCGCCACGGGGCGACGGAGAATTGCATCATCGGCATCAGGGCGTGGATTTGGCAGGAGCGGACGATGAGCTCCTGGTCGATGTTCGCAGGCGTGACGCCGAGGAACGACGAGAACTGCCCGCCGCCAATCATGTCGGGACAGGTATACGCATGCCCCAAGAGGCCGGCGGTCGTCATGCCCGGAATGAGCATCTGCACGGCGTTCCACGAATAATCCTTATCGCCCAAGCGTTGCACCAACGCCTCGCCGCCGAGCTTGAACGAGGTGCGGAGCTCGTTGTACGGGAACTCCAGCCCCAGCTCCGCCCAGCGTTGGGAGAAGGTGTTCGCGTTGGCAGCCGGGTCGAAATAGGCATAATCGCCCTGCATGTACATCACGTCGCCCGCATCGAACTTGAAGCCGTCGATGCCGTAACGTTGCTGCGCCTCGCGGAGTTTATCTTTCAGAAAGCGGGCGGCCTCCGGATTGGTGAGGTCATAGCATGCGCTAAAACCGTTCCACCAATGGATAATAGCCGCCTCGCCATCCTTCTTTTTCAGCAAAAAGCCCTTCGCGTCCAATTCGCGGAACTCCGGACTGTCGGGCGAGACGAACGGACACACCCAGACCATAAGCTTGAAGCCGTTCTGGTGCAGCGTATCAATCATTGCCTTCGGATCGGAGAAACGTTCCGGCTTGAACTCGAAATTTCCGTAATATTTGGTCCAGCTGTCGTCCACCATGAACACGCCGGTCGGAAAACCGTTCACCAAGACTTGCTTGGCATAGTTCATGATATCCGGTTGATTTTGATTATACATTAACTCAATCCATGTGTTATATTGAGGCTTGCTGAAAAATATTTCTTCTGGGATTTGGCCGGACGGCGGAAAGTGCGCCTTCGAGGCGGCCAGGTAGGCTTCGCGGAGCGTCGAGCCTGCTTGGACTACCTCCGGCCGTTCATATTCCGATTGGATGTAGAGCGTATCGCCCGAGAAACGGTAGCGGAACGGTTGCTCGCTCCAAATGTACCGCCCTTCGGAAGAGACCATGAGCGGGACCACTTGGTTGTTGTAATTGTTGCGGCTGAGGTCTTCCCAGGACGTCTCGGAAGCGTAGGGCATCTGATGGGCGATACCGACCAACCCGCCCCACCATTTCTCGTTCGCGAGCGGCGGGACCGTCTGCTTATAGACAGCTTGTGCAGCTGCCTCCTGGAGGAGGAAACTGCACAATCCAATCAGGATATAACTTGCGATTCGTTTCATGATTGTTGTTGCTTTTTGCGTTGTTCGCGTTTGGCCAGTTGTTGCATCTGCTGCGCCCGGCGTTGTTCTTGCTGACGCTTGAGTTGCTCTTCCTGCATGCGTTGCGCCTCTTCCAGACGTTTCATGAATCCGGATTTCTTCAGCGGCTTGCGCTTATTGGCTTCCAACTTCGCCAGCAGCTTCTCTTCGTTGATCGTGAAACGGAAGACGAGGGTCTGCGCGATGGTGATCAACGTCGAAATGAAGTAATAGTACGTCAAACCGGAAGCATAGCTATTGAAGATGAAGAGGAACATGAGCGGCATGAGGTACATCATCAGCTTCATGCCTGGCATCTGTTGCTGGCCGGTGTTCGTCATTTCCATATTATATTTGGTATAGACGATGTTCGTGATGGTCATCAACAAGCAGAAGAGACTGATATGGTTGCCAAAGTAAGTCGAGATGAGCGGGATGTGCACGTCCCAACTGATGATGGCGTCATACGTAGACAAGTCCTGCGCCCAAAGGAAGCTCTCGTGCCGCAGCTCGATGGCCGACGGAAAGAACATGAAGAGGGCGATCAAGATCGGCATCTGAAGCAATAACGGGATACATCCGCTCATCGGACTGGCTCCGGCGCGGCTATACAGTTCCATGATTTGCCGTTGCCGTTCCATCGCCTGCTCTTGCTCCGGATACTTGGCATTGATTTCCTCCACCTGCGGACGCAACACGCGCATCTTTGCCGACGACATGTACGACTTGTAGGTGAGCGGATAGAGAATCAACTTCACGATAACCGTCAACAGGAAAATCAACCATCCGTAGTTGTTGATGTATTTGCCCAAAAAGTCGAACAACGGGATGACGAAGAACTGGTTCACCCAGCGGAAAATACCCCACCCCAGCGGGACGAGCTTCTCCAGGTGCAACTTATCGTCGCCCGAAAGATTATCGTTGTAATCGCTCAACAAGGCAAACTTATTCGGAATGAAATAGAACTGCAAATCCGTTGGTTGAGTGCCCAAAAGATCGAAAGGCACATCGGCCGTAGCGTTAAAGGTCTTCAGATATTGCCCGTTGGCATGAGGGCGGGAATCCAGTTTGGCATTTTGGAATCCGTTCTTTGCCACCAATACGGTCGAGAAGTACATGTCCTTGAAACCAATCCAGTGCAAATCCTCTTTCATCGTCTTGTTGGCATGTCCGCTGGCGCTCAGGTAATCCACATCGTCGCCCATGACCTTATAATGCAGCTCTACATAGCGGTCTTCAAACGAGCGTCCCTTTTCTTGCTGGCGGATGTCTTGCGTCCAATTCAGATGAAGGGCTTGCGTATTGGGGGAAAGGAGTCCGTTCATGCCCGTCCCTTGGATCTTGAAATCCATCTTGTAATCGTCGGGAGCCAACGTATAGGAGAAGTCAATGTAGCTGTTCTCGTTCAACGCCAAACGCATGACGAGGGCATTTGCATCGCTTCCCTGAATAGGCGTGAAATATAAATCCCGTGTATTGACTACTTGATTGGCGGCGGTCACGAATGTCAAATCGAATACCGATTCTTTGTCTTCGAAGAGAACCAGCGGTTTGCCTTCGTAATTGTCATACTCTTTCAATGTAGCAGAAACCACCCGTCCGCCTTTGGTACTCAAGACAACAGATACTTTTTCGTTTTCCAGCGTTACGAACTCTTCCGTACCGCTCATCTTGGAAGCAAACGAACCGAAGTTGGTTTGCAAACGAGCCATACGTACCGAATCGGGCAAACCGGCCAATGCTTCCATCGGGTCGGCATTCTGTTGAGCCAATTCGTTTTGTTTGATTTGTTCAATTCGCGCAATCGAGTCCTGATAACGCCGTTGGGCTTCTATCTGCTCCGGCGTGGGGCGGTTCAACCAACTGAAGCCGAACAGCACCAAGCCGATAAGCACGAAGCCGATAATTGTGTTTTTATCCATCTATGATTATTTTTTCTTATTATCAATAGCTGCTTTTACAAAGCTCAAGAAGAGAGGATTCGGGTTTACCACCGTACTGTTGTATTCCGGATGGTATTGTACGCCGATGAACCATTTCAGGGTAGGAATTTCCACCACTTCGACCAAGTTCGTGTCCGGATTTTCGCCCGTACACTTCATGCCTGCGGCTTCGAATTGCTCCTTATATTCATTATTAAACTCGAAGCGATGGCGATGGCGTTCTTGGATGTGCTCTTTTCCGTAAGCTTCATAAATCTTGGAACCTTCTTTCAACGTACAATCGTATGCGCCCAGACGCATCGACCCGCCCATATTGGTGACGTTCTTTTGGTCTTCCATCAAGTCGATAACTTTGTGCGTCGTATGCGGTTCCATTTCGGTCGAGTTGGCATCCTTATATCCTAATACGTCGCGGGCAAACTCAATCACCATGCATTGCATACCCAAGCAAATACCCAAGCAGGGAACATCATGCTCACGAGCATACTTAATGGCCGCGAATTTACCTTCGATGCCACGTTGCCCAAAGCCCGGGGCAATCAGGATACCGTCCATATCCTTCAATTGCTCTTCCGCATTTTCGTCATTTATTTTCTCGGAATGGAACAAATGGAGGTCTAATTTATGATGATTGTAGATAGCGGCTTGAAGCAAAGACTCGTCGATGGATTTATAGGCATCTTGCAACTCCACGTATTTGCCTACCAAACCGATCTTCACCTCTTCAGTAGCCGAAGCTTTCATGGCCAAGAACGAACGCCAGGGTTTCAGTTCCGGCGTCGGACCCACTTCCAATCCTACTTTGCGAAGTACGATTTCATCCATCTTCTGGCGCTGCAATACGAGCGGCACTTCGTAGATAGTAGGCACGTCGATCGATTGGATAACAGCCTCTTCCGTTACGTTGCAGAACAAAGCCACCTTACGCAAAAGGGTGCTTGTCAATTCATGCTCCGTACGTAACACGAGGATATCCGGTTGGATACCGAGCGATTGCAACTCCTTCACCGAGTGCTGCGTCGGTTTCGTTTTGTATTCCTTTGCGGCGGCAATATAAGGGACATACGTCAGATGCACGCAAAGACAATTCCGCCCTAATTCCCACTTCAATTGACGCATACTTTCAATGAAAGGAAGCGATTCGATATCACCTACCGTACCACCAATTTCCGTAATGACAAAATCGAATTTGTATTTGCTTCCCAAAAGCTTAACGTTTCGTTTGATTTCGTCTGTGATATGAGGAACCACTTGCACAGTCCGGCCCAAATAATCACCCCGACGCTCTTTGTTGATGACACTTTGATAGATACGTCCGGTCGTTACGTTGTTTGCACGCGTCGTCGGGACGTTCAAGAAACGTTCATAATGCCCTAAGTCCAAATCCGCTTCATGTCCGTCTACCGTCACATAGCATTCGCCATGTTCGTAGGGGTTCAGCGTTCCCGGATCGATATTAATGTAGGGGTCAAACTTCTGGATAGTAACTTTATACCCTCTTGCCTGAAGCAATTTACCTAACGAGGCGGAGATGATGCCTTTACCCAATGAAGAAACCACACCTCCTGTCACAAAAATGTACTTTGTATCTGCCACGGTTGTAATATTTTTAGTTTCTTTTTTATTGTAATCTCGTTTTGAAAATGCAAAGTTAGTCATTTTCTTCTAATGGCACACTATCTCCTCAAAAATATACTGCCAAGAGATTGGTTTGGAACATGTGAACATGCATCATAATAGAAGATGCCGCATCTCTATGGCACAATCCCCGGGTTGAGATTATGCTACGAAAATGCGACACCTTATTTAATAGAATTTCACACCTTAGCGACTCCTTAAATTCGGCGGACAGCCAAACGATTCTTAACTTTGTTCCATGAAATTTATGCCTATAAAAGCCAGCGAACATAGGCATAAAGTTCAGGGTTTATAACGATGTTTTTTGTAAGACATTACCGAATCTGCCAACCATTACAACGAACGTGTCATAACTCGTTATTCCACCTGCACAGGATGCTGCTTCATCCCATTGAGGAAGGCAGAGACGGGCATCCGTTTCTTCCCAGCCAGCTGGAGGGAAAGGAGGCGAAGGTATCCACCCTCGACGGCCACCTCGAGATAGGTCTTCCCGTCTGTGCGGAGAGTGCCCGCAGCATCGGTGTGTACGGCGGGGCGCATCTCGGTTTCATACACCTTTAGCACTTGGTGTTTACCATCGATATCAACGAGTTCTGTCCAAGCAGCGGGATAAGGCGAGAGGCCACGCACGAAATCGTAAATGCGCTTCAGAGGCAGATGCCAGTCGATACGGCAGGTATCTTTGAAGATTTTCGGGGCGGGACGAAGCTCCTCTGCATCGCGCATGAATTGATCCTGCGGAATGGCTTCGGCTTTCCCCGCGAGGATGAGGTCGACGGTTTCCGTGACCAGCCCGGCACCCAGCGTCATCAACTCGTCGTGCACCTTGCCCACGTCGTCGGTCTCGGCAATGGGGAGACGTCGTTGGAGGATAATCTTCCCCGTATCAATCTCGTGCGTGAGGAAGAAGGTAGTGACGCCGGTTTCCTGCTCGCCATTGATGATTGCCCAATTGATGGGAGCCGCGCCGCGATACTGGGGCAAAAGGGAAGCATGGAGGTTGAACGTACCAAGACGGGGCATATTCCACACCACCTCGGGCAACATGCGGAAGGCCACCACAATTTGCAAATCCGCCTGCCATGCACGTAAGGCGTTGAGAAACTCTTCCGCTTTGAGCTTCTCGGGTTGGAGGACGGGAAGTCCCACCGAAAGGGCGTATTGCTTCACTGCACTTGCTTGAAGGACACTTCCATGACGCCCCATGGGTTTGTCGGGCATCGTAATGACACCCACGACATTATATCCCCCTTCAACCAAAGCACGCAAACTGGCTACGGCAAAATCCGGGGTGCCCATATAGACAATTCTCAAATCTTCTTTCTTCATATATGCTTAATTATTAATATTTATTTCATGATATGGCAAATTAATCCCCCGAGAAGGTATCGACAAGTACCTCACGGTAAGAATTGAATATCTTCGATTTAGACATGAATCCCATGTAGCGGCCCGTTTCGTCAATGACGGGAAGATTCCAAGCCTTCGTATCATCGAACGTTTGCATGATTTGCTCCATAGGCGTATTAATGACAATCTTCGCCGGGGCGGAGACCATGAACTTCGAGACGCGAAAGCGGTTGTACAATTCGGGACGGAACATAATGTTGCGGATATTGTCCAAAAGAACGATGCCGAGAAGGACGCCCCGTTCATCTACCACCGGAAAGACATTACGGCTGCTCCGGGCGATGACCTTCACCATGTCGCCCAGCGTCATATCAGGCGAAACAGTTTGGAAATCACGCTCGATGATACTATCCGTACTGAGGAGCGTAAGGACGGCCTTGTCCTTGTGATGCGTTAAAAGTTCACCCTTTTGCGCCAAGCGCATGGAATAAATACTATGCGGTTCGAACATGATAATCGTGAGGTACGAGCCAATCGACACAATCATGAGCGGGAGGAAAAGATCATAACCACCCGTAAGCTCGGCGATTAGGAAAACGCCCGTGAGCGGTGCATGCATCACTCCCGACATTACTCCCGCCATGCCCAGGAGAGCGAAGTTCTTCTCCGAAAGGTACATCGTAAAGGGGAAATAGTTCGAGACGTGCGCGAAAATAAATCCAGCGATACACCCCAAATAGAGGCTCGGTGCGAAGATACCACCACATCCACCGCCTCCGTTCGTCGCGCTCGAGGCAAATACCTTCATCAAGAGAATCAACCCAAGGAAGACTATGATGCCGAAATAGGAATCGTTCAAAGAATAGAACATGCTATTGTCCATCAACCCCGCGAATTGCCCGTTCAAAAGCAAGCCTATCGTATCATATCCTTCACCATAAAGCGGGGGAAATACGAAAATAAGCAAACTAAGCATCACGCCTCCCATGACGTACTTCCGCCAGAACGACGTCCCGTAGAGGCGGAATTTACCTTCAATCCAATTCATCACTCGAGTGAAATAAAGCGACACCAACCCACAAAAGATACCCAAAAGAAGAACATACGGGATGCGTTCGATGGCAAATACTTCAGTTTGCGAGAAATGGAACAATGCCTCCGTGCCAGTAAAGATATACGAGACCGTAGCGGCCGTGACCGACGTGATCAACAAAGGCAAGACAGAGGTCATCGTAAGGTCGAGCATCAATACTTCGATCACAAACACCAACCCCGCAATCGGCGCCTTGAAGATGCCAGCAATCGCACCCGCCGCTCCGCACCCTACGAGCAACATCAACGTCTTTTGCTCCATGCGGAAAAGACGCCCCAGGTTCGAACCAATCGCCGCTCCTGTAAGGACGATCGGCGCCTCCGCCCCGACCGAACCACCAAATCCGATGGTCACGGAGCTGGCCACCGTAGAAGACCACACGTTATGCAACTTGATGCGGCTCTTTCGTTGGGAAATGGCATAGAGGATCTTCGTTACCCCATGACTGATATCATCCCGCACGACATACTTCACAAACAACCCCGAAAGCAAAATACCCACTACGGGATACAAAAGATAAAGATAATTCACCTGGTCGGCATCGAAATTGACCGATAAGAGATGTTGTATCCAATGGATCAAATTCTTCAGGATGATGGCCGAAGCCGCCGTGCATATCCCGACCAAGAAGCTCACGATCAATACGAAGTGCTTCTCCTTGATTGTATTCTCCCGCCAAAGCAGGAATTTATAAAACCATCTATTTTTTACCATATCATATCAAACTCCTTTACCCGTCAGCACTGTCTTGACCGTATACACCAGAATGGCGATGTCTAAGGCAAGCGACATGTTTTCATAATATACTATATCATATTCCAAACGCGCAATCATCTGGTCGACCGTACCCGCATAGCCATACTTCACCATGCCCAGCGAGGTGATACCCGGACGGACGTTATGAAGCAAATAATAATAGGGCGCTTTCTGGACAATCTGATCGATGAAATATTTCCTTTCCGGACGTGGACCTACCAACGACATATCGCCCTTCAGAACGTTCCAGAACTGGGGCAATTCGTCCAAACGATATTTCCGCATCACTAAGCCGAAAGGCGTAATCCGCTCATCGTCTTCGCGCGAAAGCATCGGACCTTTCTCTTCCGAACCCACATACATCGTGCGGAACTTATAGATCAGGAACGGACGCCCATGCAAGCCAATGCGCTCTTGCTTGTAGATAATCGGTCCGGGCGAATCCCGCTTCACCCGCCAAGCAATGTACAAATACAAGGGCGAGAGCAAGAGAAGCATCGAGGCAGAAACCACCCGGTCGGCAAAGAGCTTGATGTTCTGCTCGGCGGGCGAGAAGTTGTTCTCCGTAATAGCCGCGAGGGGCACGCCATTCACCGCCTGCAAGCGTATCTTCGAGAAGGGCACCGATTGCTTGTCCATCCACACCTTGATCGGTTTCTTATAAATATATAAGGTATAGAGGAACTGGGAGAGGGCGATGCTATCCAAGTCCTCGGTCGCTACGATAAGCTCATCTATAGCTCCTTGTTGGATAAGCTCGGGTACCGATGCCTTTTCATGCCAAACCAGCTCGCGGGGCACGGCCTCCTTCTCCTTTTCGCCCACCGGGACATAGCCCACCACGCGGTATCCCACGGCTTGTAATTGCCCGGCAATCGAAAGGGCACGCGCTCCCGTCCCGAATATCACCACCCGCTGGAACACCTTTCCCCGCTTCAAGCTATCCAAGAAATGGGTCGTAATCCAAAGGCGGACCAAATAGGTGAGGCCGAAGTGCGTCCCGAACAATACTATAATAAATTGGTAATACGTCTGGTAAGCAAAAGGGGTCTCGTTGATAATCAACGTAAAGAACAGGACAAGGACACCCGCAAACGAGGATATCAACGTCAACCATAGCTCGTTCAGCCTCGAACGGGAAACTGGAAGGTTGTAATATCCCGAGAAATAATACACCACCCACCAGAAGAACGGAATCCCCACCTGCCCTAAAAGCACATGCGGATAGCAAAGGTACTCGCCCAGCGTGCTCACCTCCCGGAATACCACCAAATGGTTATACCGGAAGAGATTGAACATGAACCAAGCCAATGCCGCCGTCCCGAAATCGGCCACCACGTACTTTCCTATTTGCCACCACCTGTTCATATCACCGGATGAGCTGGAAAAGACCGCCTTTACTCAACTTGATGATGTGCGAAGGCGCCGCCTTTTGCCGGTCGTCTTGCCTATAATTTACAATATAATCCACACCTTGCTTGATGATGTCGGATATCTCGCTAAAATTCGCCGGCGAGGGTTCCCCGCTCACATTGGCCGAAGTCGATACCAAAGGCTTACGGAATTGGAAACAAAGCTTCTGCGAGAACGCCTCTTGCGTGACACGAATGCCCACGCTTCCGTCCTCACCCAGCAGGTTCGATGCCAAGTTCCGCCCCTTGTCATAGATAATCGTAAGCGGACCATCGTCCACCTCGATCAAGTTCCACGCGATGTCTGGCACCTCTTCCACGTATGTTTCCAATCGTGCGGCACTATCCACGAGCACCAGCATCGCCTTATTGTCCACACGCCGCTTGAGTTCGTACACCCGGCGTACCGCTTCTTCGTTCGTCGCATCGCACCCGATTCCCCAAATCGTATCGGTGGGGTACAGAATGAGTCCGCCCTTTTGCATCGTTTGGCATGCATTCCGTATGTCTTCTTCCCATGAAATCATTGTCTTTCTTCCTATTTATTTATTAAAACAATCCTATCTATTCTTCGAAAAGCCCCTATGGAAACTTCCTTTCCCGCCTACCATTTCTACACGCATCGTCGATATTTCTTTATCTTTAGCCTAAAGATACACAAATATCGTCGATGTTTGTACAAATATCGTCGATATTTATAGAAATAACACCTATGTTCGAAACTATTCATAGGCATCTTTCTAAGTTTTCACGCCGGTGAACCAATTTCCCCTCGGGAGCTTTTGCGCAGGCAAAAGTACAAATCATTCGCGTAGTTTCAGAAAAATAACAAGAAAAAATCTATTTTCAGGGGCAAAGCAGGGAAATCCGGATTTTAATGCGTACCTTTACATGTCGAAAACGGGAGATGCGCCAGGAAAGGGCTCAACACGGAGTCACAGAGACACGGAGCATGAAAGGTCCGCATCTCGGAATAAGCAAAAAATTCCGTGCCTCTGTGCCTCCGTGTTGAATAAATCCGATACGTGCAAGCCCCTTTTAAGATAGATAAAAAAGTAAAATAATATAATGACTTACAAATGGAACTATCAACCTCCTACACAAGAAGAGCTTCAGGAACGGGACCGGCTCGTGGCGGAATTGGGATTAAGCCCGGTTATCAGCCTCTTGCTGGTGCAACGGGGCTTAACTACCCGCGAGGCGATCAAGAAATTCTTCAAACCCAGTCTGAACGATTTGGAAGATCCTTTCTTGATGCCCGATATGGACAAAGCCGTAGAGCGCCTGAACCAAGCGTTAGGAGACAAGGAAAAGATTTTGATTTATGGTGATTATGATGTAGATGGAACTACGGCGGTATCGCTGGTTTATAAGTATTTGAGGCCATATACATCGAGTTTGGACTATTACATCCCGGACCGGTACGACGAGGGGTCGGGCATTTCGTTCCGAGGAGTGGATTATGCCGCCGAGCAAGGCGTTACGCTCATTATCTCGCTCGATTGCGGGATTAAGGCGCACGACAAGGTGGCGTATGCGAAGGAGAAGGGTATCGACTTCATCGTATGCGACCATCACATGCCCGACGAGACGCTCCCCGATGCCGTGGCCGTACTCGACGCGAAGCGTGAAGACTCGAAATACCCCTACGAACACCTCTCGGGGTGCGGCGTGGGATTCAAGTTCATGCAAGCTTTTGCCATCAACAATGGGTTTCCTTTCTCTGAATTGGAAAAGCTATTGGAGCTGGTGGCCATGAGCATCGCCTCGGATATCGTCCCGATTACAGGTGAGAACCGCGTGTTGGCTTATTACGGCTTACGCCAAATCAACTCGAACCCGAGCATCGGGATGAAGAGCATCATCGACGTGTGCGGGCTTTCGGGCAAGGAGATTACGATTAGCGATATCGTATTCAAGATAGGTCCGCGCCTCAATGCCTCCGGACGGATGATGAACGGAAGGGAAGCGGTCGAACTCATGCTCGCCAAAGATAGCTTTACCGCCCGCAAGA
Source organism: uncultured Parabacteroides sp. (assembly GCA_944325335.1). Lineage (GTDB taxonomy): Bacteria > Bacteroidota > Bacteroidia > Bacteroidales > Tannerellaceae > Parabacteroides. The sequence goes on from CALUZR010000001.1 coordinate 29,298, forward strand.
AGAGCGAAAGCATCAACCAATATAATGACGAGCGGCGCGAGCTGGATAAGAAAATCACCGAAGAGGCGAGCCGCCTCATCGCCCAGCAACGCCAACCGGGAAAGGACCAGAAGGCCATCGTGGTATATAACCCTACGTGGCACAAAGGAGTGATTGGCATCGTAGCCTCCCGCCTGACGGAGAAATACTACCGTCCGGTAGCGGTGATTACGAAGTCGTCCGAGTTCTTGACGGGATCGGCCCGCTCGGTGGTAGGGTTCGATATTTATGCCGCGATCGAGAATTGCCGCGATTTGCTGGAGAACTTCGGAGGGCATACGTATGCCGTGGGCTTCTCGCTCAAAGAGGAGAACTTGGAAGCTTTCAAAGAGAAATTCCAACAAACCGTAGCCGACCAATTGGGAACAAAGGATTTGATTCCACAAATCGATATCGACGCGATACTGGACTTCAAGGAAATCACCCCCAAGTTCTTACGGGACTTGAAAGAGATGGGACCGTTCGGACCCGAGAACCAAAAACCCATCTTCTGTACACGGGCCGTAAAAGATTATGGGACGAGCAAGCTGGTCGGGCGCGAGCTGGAGCACATCAAATTAGAGATTATCGATAGCCTCTCCGACTCCTCTCCGATCATCCACGCCATTGCCTTTGGCATGAGCCGATACAATGGGCATATCAAGCAAATGAAACCCTTCGATATCTGTTATACCGTCGAAGAAAATACGTATAATAAGAATACGGTCGTCCAGCTCCAAGTGAAGGATATCCGCATCTAATACGATAAGGGAATGAAGCGTTTCCAGGAGATCTTAAAACGATATTGGGGATACGAGGCTTTCCGCCCCTTGCAGGAAGAAATCATCCAATCGGTCTACGAAGGGAAAGACACCTTGGGATTGATGCCTACCGGAGGCGGAAAGTCCATCACCTTCCAAGTGCCGGCTATGGTGATGGAGGGAATTTGCATCGTTGTCACCCCTTTGATCGCCTTGATGAAAGACCAAGTGGATAACCTGAAGCGGGTCGGCATCAAAGCTACCGCCGTCCATTCCGGCCTGACGCGCCAAGAGATCATCACCCAGCTAGAGAATTGCATCTTCGGAGATTATAAGTTCCTCTATGTCTCGCCCGAACGCTTGGGAACGGAAATTTTTCTCAACAAAGTGCAGGCCATGAAGGTCTGCCTTTTGGTAGTAGACGAAAGCCATTGTATCTCGCAATGGGGATATGATTTCCGCCCTTCGTACTTGAAGATTGCCGATATCCGCGAGCTCTTGCCCGGTGTGCCGATATTAGCGCTAACCGCCACCGCCACGCCCGATGTTGTAAACGATATCCAAGAGAAACTTCATTTCCGTGAGAAAAACGTTTTCCAAAAGAGCTTCATGCGAGAGAATTTGGCGTATATCGTCCGGAATACCGAAGACAAGTTGCACGAATTGACGCACATCCTCGAACGGGTGCCGGGAACGAGCATCGTCTATGTCCGCAATCGGAAAAAGACCAAAGAGGTAGCGGAATATCTCCAGCAGCAACACATTTCCGCCAACTATTTCCACGCCGGACTAAACTACGACGAGAAGCAAGTCCGGCAAAACGCATGGAAAGCCGATGAAACGCGTGTCATCGTAGCCACCAACGCTTTCGGGATGGGAATCGACAAGCCGGACGTGCGTTTGGTCATCCACCTCGATATGCCCAGTTCGTTAGAAGAATATTACCAAGAAGCCGGACGCGCAGGTCGGGATGGGAAGAAATCATATGCCGTAGCGCTCTGCTCTCCGACAGATACAAGACAATTAAAGAAAAGGTTAATCGATGAATTTCCAGAGAAGGAGTTCATTTACCGTGTCTACGAGGCATTGGGGAATTATTACCAGATAGCGGTGGGTTTCGGATTGGATACGGCGCATGATTTCGTCCTGACTGATTTCTGCTCGGCTTATAAATTTCCCATTACGCCTACGCACCATGCTCTCAAGCTTTTGGAGCTGGCCGGTTATATCGAATATGTAGAAGAAGCGGATAATGCTTCGCGCCTCCTTTTCCTTTCCACTCGCGAAGAACTTTATAAATACCTGAAGCAAGACCCACTGACAGATAAGGTTGTTAAAACGATTCTCCGCTCTTATACGGGTCTTTTTGCGGATTATGCCTATATCAACGAGAGCCAAATTGCGACCCGTGCCGGATGTTCGCGGGATGAAGTGTATCATCTACTCGTCGGGCTCTCGAAATATAAAATCGTCCATTACATTCCAGAGAAAAAGACCCCGATGATCATCTATCGCCAAACACGCGAAGAGCAACGCTATCTCTCCATTCCCCGCTCGGCCTACGAAGAGCGCAAAGCCCGGAGCGAAGCACGCATCCAAAAGGTATTGGAATATATCCACGCGGAACATACGTGCCGTACGCGCATCCTATTGGAGTATTTCGGGGAAAAGATAAAACAGGATTGCGGTACGTGCGATATCTGCATCGCCAAACATGCCAGCGGACTGAACAACGCCCGATTCCATACGATAGAAGACGCGCTTATACAAAAATTGGGAACCGGTCCCTTATCCATCGAGGAATTGACCGATTCCCTTACATTTCCTACCGAACAGGTGCTGACGGCGATCCGTTTCCTTACCGAACACGATCCGCATTTCCACCTGTCCGACAATCTCCTGAGCTATCACGTTACGGCAACGTCACCTTGAAATCCGGGCTCTCGACATGCTGCGCGGCGATGATTTCTTTCATCTTTGCCACGATATCCGGATGCTGGACAGCGACGTCATTGTCCTCGTGCAAATCTTCCGCCAGGTTATAGAGCCGCGGTTCGCCCTTCACGACGACCATCTTCCAATCGCCCATGCGTATCCCGATTTGATCCGTTTCTTCAAATTCCCAATAGAGGAAATCGTGCACTTGCTGTCCTTCTTGCCCAAGCAAAGTCGGCGCGAACGAGATGCCGTCGAAATAGTCCTCTGCCAAGCGCGGATTGCGGTATTTCTCCACATAATCTTCCTCGCCAATCAGGTCGCAGAAGGTGGGCATAATGTCGTAAAAAGCAAAAATATGGTCGTTCACGCTCCCGGCCTTCACCTTTCCTGGCCAACGTACAATGAACGGGACGCGGATTCCGCCCTCGTAGCATTGCCGCTTCAGGCCGCGCAATTGACCGTCGCGTCCGAAAAATTCCGGATCGGCTCCGCCCTCTTCATGGGGACCATTATCACTCGAAAACATCAAGATCGTATTCTCAGCCAACCCTTTCTCGTCCAATACCTGCATGATTTCGCCTACATATTTATCCAAGCGGGTAATCATGGCGGCAAATTGCGCGTGGGTATGCATCACCGGGTTGTAGCGCGAACCTTCCGAGCCAGGATAAGTTTTGTCGTTCTGGAATTTCTCCATGTAATATTTCACGATCGAATCCTCCGGTTGCACCAACTCGGCGTGTGGCAAGGTGTAGGTAAAGAAACCATAGAAGGGCTGCTTCCCGTCCTGCTTTTCGATCCACTTCATCGCCTCTTGGTGAATGAGGTCGGCCGAATATTGCACGCGGTTCCGGTAATCGTCGCCATACATCGCATGTTGGATATTTTGTTCCAACGGAATGCGAATGACTGCCGTATCGCCCAAGGATTTACTATACCGGTTCAAGAAGTTAGGATAATACAAGTGCGCCTGGAACTGGCAAATATACCCGTAGTATTCGTCGATACCGCGCTTGTCCGGCGTCGATTCGGAACCTTCATAACCGCCTGCCCATTTGCCAAACATGCCCGTCGTGTAGCCGTTCGCCTTCATGATTTCCGGAATGATGACGTGGGCCGTATCATAAGGCATCTGCCCCACCACGGCGTAATCCTTGTTCGCACCATACGCCACTTCGCCGCTATCCGCCCAATATTCGCGGTTGCCGCGCACTTTGCTATGCCCGCTGTGCTGCCCGGTCATCAGCGACGCACGCGACGGCGCACTCACCGGACTTCCGGCATACGCCTGCGTGAAGCGCATTCCCTCGGCCGCCATCCGGTCGAGATTCGGCGTTTCGATGTATTTCTGTCCATAACAAGCCAAGTCGCCATATCCTAAATCATCGCATAGGATAAAGATGATGTTCGGCTTCGCGGCTTCGGCGGCTTTTTCCGCCTCCGGCTGTTTCGGGGCGCAACTGGCTCCCACAAGAAGTAACCCTGTCGTGGTTACGAGTAGTTTTGTATCCATACGTTTCTATTTATAAATTCTAAACTTTTATACACTTTTCATCGGAGGAGGCAAGGCTTTCGTACCTGGTTAGAAATTGTCGCTGGTGCCAGCGGAACTTTCGTACCTGGTTAGAAACTGTCGCTGGTGCCAGCGGAACTTTCGTACCTGGTTAGAAACTGTCGCTGGTGCCAGCGGGACTTTCATACCTGGTTAGAAACCGTTGCTGGTGCCAGCGGAACTTTCGTACCCGGTTAGAAACTGTCGCTGGTGCCAGCGGAACTTTCGTACCTGGTACGAAAACATCACCGGCGACCGACATCGCGTCCCGCCCCCCGCTTACTGCTCGACTGATGCCCGGCGTTGCGCTCCTTCTTCGGATTTTTCTTCCCTAGCTTCACCTGGTTGGGGCGCGGCTTCGGAGCGGGACGTTGCACCTGCGGAGCCGGACGGCGCGGCGGTTCCGGACGATGGGCTGGCGGAGGCGCCGGGGCTACCGGCTGATGCGGTTTCGGGGGCTTCGGCGCAAAGGGACGGTCGTATTTCCCCGCAAACCAGTTCCGTTTGTCGAAATGGTGCGCCCATTTTCCATGCGCATACCGCCACGTGCCGTGCCAATATGCGTCTTCATACCAATAACAATCGTGCGTAGGATGGAAATCAGGGTAGTAAGGATTGTTGTACCAACCGATGTAATCGTGAATGCGCTTCGGCGTCTCGCGAATCAGGCGGACGTAAAGGTTGAACTGGCCGTAGTCCATCAAAGCCTGTAAATGGCGGTCGCGCTCCATGCGGAGGTCGAATATCCGCTTGGCGGAACGGTCCCAATGGCGGCAATCGCGCCGAGCCTCGCGTTCGATGCGTTTTCCATACGAATGGATAATGCGCTGATATTCCCGCGCGGCCGAGGGAGGCAGATGCAACGCGCTCTCCATCCAACGACACTCGGGGCAAGAAGCGATGCCCCATTCAAACTTCACCCAAAACTGACCATATCCCGGCAAAGACAGGAACCAGACAAGTAAACTCATTAAAATGATTCGTTTCATAACTTCTTCCTTTTTCGTTTATACTTGTTTATGACAAGCTGGGCTACGACGAAGTTTAGCGTCGTTTCCTTAATAAATCCTTTGCGTTGGCTAAAGATGCTTTCGTGAGGGAAGCACCGCTCAGCATACGCGCGACTTCCTGTACGCGCTCCTCATCGCTCAACGGCTTGATGCGTGTGACGGTCTTTTCGTCTTTATCTTCCTTATATACATAATAATGAGCCGAACCCTTTGCCGCGATTTGAGGCAAATGCGTGATGGCGAAGACCTGCATCTTATCGCCCAAATCCTTCATGATGTTGCCCATCTTGTCGGCTATATCGCCCGATACGCCCGTATCTACTTCATCGAATATAATCGTAGGCAACGCCGTGAAACCGGCAATCATTGCTTTGATGCAGAGCATAAGACGGGAAATCTCGCCGCCCGACGCCGTCTGCGCCACCGGCTGCAGTTCGCCGTTCTTGTTGGCCGCGAACATGAAACGCACCTCGTCCATCCCGTCGGCATCCGGTTCCTGCTTGGCCAAGATATCGATGCGGAAACGGACATTCGGCATGCCCAGCGGCGTCACCATTTGCACCAGTTGCGAAGCGATTTGCTCGGCCGCCGCCCGACGTTGCGCACCCAAGACGGCCGCCTGTTGCAACAACTCCTCGTAGGAAGCCGCCACCAGTTGGGTCAACTCTGCGATTTGTTCCTCATACGAGCCGATCTCGTCCAGTTGCTTTTGGAAATGCGCCTGCAAGGCCAACAGCTCTTCAACGCCCGACACGTGATGCTTCTGCTCCAGCGAGTAGATGACATTCAAGCGTTCGTTCACCCAGTCCATCCGCTCCGGATTGTATTCCACGTCCTCTTTGAGCGAATCCGCCTCGGAGGCCAAATCGTCCAGATCGATGTAGGCCGAACGCAACCGCTCCGCCATCTCTTTGGCTTTCGGGAAATAGGATTCCAAGCCTTCGGCCGTCGACAAGGCCTCTTTCAGCAACTGTACGGCACCCATCTCCTCGCCTTCCAGCAGTTGCGACACCTTATAAAGCGAACCCTTGATCTCCTCGGCATGCGAGAGTGTTTCTTGCTCCTGTTCTAATTCTTCTTGTTCACCTTCCTTGAGCGAGGCTTCCAACAGTTGGTCCAACTGGAAGCGAATGTAATCTTCTTCTTGTTTTGTTTGGGCTGCTTTCTGCTCCAAGGCTTTCAATTCTTTCCGTAAGCCCTGATAGCGAGAGTATTCTTTTTTATAAAGAATCAACAGAATCTGGTTTTCAGCCATGACATCCACCACCCGAAGTTGGAAATGCGTATCGCCCAGCAAGAGATTCTGATGCTGAGAATGGATATCAATGAGGCGCGTACCCAACTCCTTCAGAATTGAAAGTGAAACCGGCGAATCATTGACGAAAGCCCGCGACTTGCCCGACGCATAGAGCTCACGGCGCAAAATACAACATGCCGCATCATATTCTAAGTCTTTTTCAAGGAAGAAAGGCTCCAATTGATATTTCGAAATATCAAAAACAGCCTCGATGACACATTTATCAGCTCCCTGCTGGATACTTTTCCCGTCGGCACGTTGCCCTAACACGAGCGACAAGGCACCGAGGATAATAGACTTCCCAGCACCCGTCTCGCCTGTAATTACCGAAAAGCCCTCTTGGAAACGGATATCCAAGCTATCGATCAGGACAAAGTTCTGAATATACAAAGAATTCAACATAATCGCCTCACTTTTGCAATGATTCCAACCGTGAGCCAGCCGTCGGGTATAACTCGAAGAGCATCTTATAGCCCGCCTGCTTCTCTTGGGTAGTCGCTTTGGAATAAATCAGTACCAATTCGTCCAACTTGGAATCGGAGAAGAGCCGTAAGAGGACCGACGTCGGACGCACGCTCTTTACCTCTTGCAAAGCGGGAAGCGCTTCGATGATAGTCGTCCGCCCGCGATCCGGATTGCCTGCCATCTCGTCCAGTCCCTTCCGATGGTATGTGTACCAGAAATTACGGAACGTCTCGGAGGTATTATCAGTCAAAGCAGTGATGAGCCCATGCCGGTTATCATCTTTCTCGAACGCCCGCCAACCATTCCATGAACCTTGGGATTGCGCCAAGTTGACAATCTGCTGCGCCTGGTCGAAATAAACCCGGCCGCCCAGCGGAGAGAAGCTATCGAAATCCAATCCCAATATAATATAGATGTAATAGACAATGGTAGCGGTCAGGTTGCTGTTCAGCGTATTCTCAGTATATTCAAGCGGTTCGAACTGGGTATATTCGAAGTTCAATTCCGTATCACGGAAATTGAAGAGGTTCGTCGTATAAGAGGAATTATATACCGGACGGCTCGCCTGTACCTGAATCTCGCCCGTAAACGAATTGTCGGTCTGCTCGTTGATGATAATCGTAAACGAGCAATCGATGCGCTCGTTGATGCCAAAAGTAGCGTCCGTCCAGCGGCGGTTGTTCACGAACTCCATGAGTGCCTCTTGCAAAGTCGTGAACACTTGCTTGTCAGAGCCTTGTACTTTATCACTATTAATGGTAATACGGGCATTCAATTCGCCCACCGTCGACATCTGCGCATTTGCCCACGAAGCCACACCAACTAAAAACAATCCAAGCAATTTCCTTATTCCCATCTTATTTCTTTTTAAATTACCAACAAACAGCCAACCGATTCACAATATCTATAGCTACATTTTGTTTGGTTTTCAACGGATAATCAACGCGTTCATGCCTATCAATGATAGAAATCTTATTTGTATCGTACTGGAAACCGGCACCTGCATCTTGCAACGAGTTCAGCACAATGAAATCGAGATGCTTACGTTGTAATTTTTCCTCCGCATGTTGGATACCGTGATCCGTCTCCAACGCAAAGCCCACCAATATCTGTCCCGGTTTCTTCATCGCCCCCAACGAGGCCGCAATATCAGGATTCGGAACCAAATGGAGCGTCATCTCGCCCGTGGCTTCCCGCTTGATTTTCGTATCCGAAGCGGTTTCCGGACGATAATCGGCTACAGCTGCCGAAAGGATGGCCGCATCCATCGAAGGAAACGCCTTCGTCGCCGCTTCGTACATTTCAGCTGCCGATTCCACCCGTACCACTCGAATGCCCGGATGCTTCGTGGAAAGAGAGACCGGACCACTGACTAACGTCACTTCCGCCCCCCGTTCGGCGCATGCTTCGGCCACGGCATAGCCCATCTTGCCCGACGAATAATTACCAATAAAACGCACAGGGTCGATTTTCTCGTATGTCGGTCCCGCTGTTATTAGGATTTTTTTGTTCTTCAATAACGCAGCCTCCACAAAGAAATCCTCCAATACGGAGACGATCTTGTCTGGTTCCTCCATGCGGCCTTTGCCCACCAAATGGCTCGCCAACTCGCCCGAAGCTGGTTCGATGATGCGGTTTCCAAACGAACGCAAGCGTGCCAAATTCTGCTGCGTCGAAGGATGGGCAAACATGTCGAGGTCCATCGCTGGGGCGACAAAGACAGGCGCCTTACACGACAGGTAGGTCGTCACCAGCATATTGTCGGCGATGCCGTTCGCCATCTTCCCGATGGTCGAAGCCGTAGCAGGCGCAATCAGCATCGCGTCTGCCCAAAGTCCCAAGTCAACATGGCTGTTCCACGTCCCGTCGCGATTCGAAAAGAACTCGCTGATGACGGGATGCGAACTGAGCGTCGCCAATGTGAGCGGCGTAATGAATTCCTTCCCCGCCGACGTAATCACCACCTGCACTTCCGCCCCTTTCTTGACCAAGGCACGGATGAGGTAAGCTGCTTTATAGGCGGCAATACTTCCTGTTATTCCTAAAATGATATGTTTTCCTTTCAACATCTCCTTGTTTTCGCTAAAAAATAGAATCAATGAATATTCCCACCCCTGGAAATCCAAATGCTGTTACAAGCGGAGCAACATAATCTCCTTCGCCACGCGGCTGTCGATGTTATGATGTTCGCCCAAGTGCCAACCCATCTCGTCGACCAATGCTGCCAAGGCGTCCACATCCTTTTCCTCGATACCGCACTCGCCCAAGCGAGTCTTCAAGCCCATCTGCTTGAAGAAAGCTTCGCACGACGCGATGGTCTTCCATGCCCGCTCGTCGTCGGTTCCTTCGGTAATGCTAAACACGTTCGCGCCCATCTGTACCAGCTTGGCTTTCTTTTCTTCAAACATATAGGTCATTACGCCCGGAAGGAGGATAGACAGGGTCTGCGCGTGGTCCAATCCGAACTGGGCCGTCAGGGCATATCCCATGCGGTGCGACGACCAATCCTGCGGAACGCCCTGCCCAATCCAAAGGTTCAGTGCGTTCGTAGCCGCCCACATCAAGTTAGCGCGGATATCGTAATCGTGCGGATTATCTAACACTTTCAATCCTTCCTCGTGGATGACGCGCATCAGCCCTTCGGCGAATGCATCCTGTACTTTAGCATTCACTGGATACGTCAAATACTGCTCTACCACATGGATAAACGAATCGACCACCCCATTTGCCACCTGCCGCGCCGGCAAAGAATAGGTTACTTCGGGATCCAAGATAGAGAATTTCGGAAATACCAACGGCGTGGTGAAATTCAGTTTCTGCTGCGTCGCTATGTTCGAGATCACCGCCCGTTCGTTCATTTCCGAACCGGTAGCCGGCAAGGTAAGCACCACGCCCAGCGGCAATGCCCGACGGATCGGCGCGCCTTTATAAAGGATATCCCACGGTTCGTTCCCTTCGAAACAAGAAGCTGCCGCAATAAATTTCGTAGCATCAATCACCGAACCTCCGCCCACAGCCAAAAGGAACGAAACCTGTTCGCGCCGCACGATATCGACCGCCTTCATGCATGTCTCGTAATGCGGATTGGCTTCGATGCCACCAAACTCTAACACATCGAATCCGTTTAATGCCTCTCGTACTTGGTCGTACACGCCATTCCGCCTAATGCTCCCGCCACCATACACCAGCAAGATTTTGCTTGCCTCAGGGACCAATGCCCCCAAACGAGCAATCATGCCTTTCCCAAAAACAATTTTTACCGGATTGGCAAATTCAAAGTTGTTCATGAATGTTTTGTATTTAAAGCTCTTAATCTGATTTCTGTTAGTTTCTGCTTTGTGTTCAAGGCAAAGTCTCCGTCCATCATCCAATGGTAATAAGAAGGCTCGATGCGCAATACCTCTTCGACCAAACGTCCTTTGAACTTCCCGAAATTGAACACCTCTTTCCCTTCGTCGTTATAGATCATGCGGCCTGCAAAATCTACGTTGTTCGTAAAACTGGAGAATTCGGAAAGGAATTTGACATCGTTCTTCAACTCCGGATAGCGGTCGAGTTGCGCCTTTAGAACTTCATAAGTAGCCAACGTATCGGCCGCCGCCGTATGCGCATTCTCCAAGCTTTTGTTGCAATAGAACTTATAAGCAGCCGAAAGCGTGCGTTGCTCCATCTTGTAGAATATGGTTTGCACATCAACAAACTTCCGACGGTTCAAGTCGATGTCCACGCCTGCCCGAAGGAATTCTTCGGCCAGCAAAGGAATATCAAAACGATTCGAATTGTACCCCGCCAAATCGCAACCCTCGATTTGAGCAGCCAGCGATTTGGCAATTTCTTTGAACGTAGGGCAATCTTTCACGTCCTCGTCCGTAATGCCATGGATAGCCGTAGATGCGGCCGGAATCGGCATTTCCGGATTCACACGCATCGTTTTCGATTCTTCTTTTCCGTTTGGAAATACCTTCAGATAGGAAATCTCGATGATGCGGTCTTTCGATACATTGATGCCCGTTGTTTCCAAATCAAAGAACATCAACGGGTTCTTCAAATTCAATTGCATGACGTCCCTCTTTTAATCGTTCAACATCATGGGCATCAACAAGGTCAATAAGTCCTCGTTTTCCTCATTCTCTGCCGGGATAATCACACCGGCACGCGACGGGTCGGCCAATTCGAATATAATTTCTTCCGAACCGATATTGCTCAAAATCTCAATCAAGTAAGTGGCATTAAAACCAATACTAAACTCCGGCCCGTTGAACTGGCACGGGATACGTTCTTCTGCCGAAATAGAAAAATCGATATCCTGCGCGAAGATCGTCACCGAATCCGGATGCAATTGCAACTTAATCAAACTGCTTGCTTGCGAAAAGACCGATACACGCTTCAAGGCCGTGAGGAAAGAAAGGCGGTCGATCGTCACCTTGTATGGATTCTCTTGCGGAATCACGCTATTGTAGTTCGGGTAACGTCCTTCAATCAAGCGGCAAACCATCTCGAAATTCTCGCAAACCAGATGCGCGTTGTTTTCATCAAAGCGGATTGTCACCATGCCTTCGTCCTTCGCCAAAATCGTCTTCAATAAAGTAGCCGGCTTCTTCGGCAAGATAAACGAAGCACGCTCCGGAGCTTTTACCGCAAGATTGCGCAAGCGTACCAGCTTCCGTCCGTCGGAAGCCACGAAGGTCAGATTCTCCGGTTGGATATCAAAGTAAACTCCGTTCATGACCGGACGAAGCTCATCATCGGCCGTAGCAAACAACGAACGGTTGATGCCGCTCAACAACGTCTTGCTCTCCATCGAAATAGATACCGCCTGTTCGCCTAACGGCTTCTGTTGCGGATAAGTATCGCCCTTAGCTCCGATGAAATTATACTTACCATTTTGGAAATAGATAAATGTCTCCAAATTATCATCATTGATATCGAAGGTCAAAGGTTGTTCGGGCAACTCTTTCAAAGGGTCCAAGATATTCTTGGCAGACAGGGCAAACTTTCCTTCCCCTTGGGCATTCATCACATTTACGGTCGTAACCAAACGCGTCTCAGCATCAGCCGCCGTAATCGTTAACACCTCCCCTTCCAATTCAAACAAGAAATTATCCAATATAGGTAATGAATTCTTTGAAGCAATCACCTTACTTACCGATTGCAAGCGAGATGATAACGCCGTACACGAAACGACAAATTTCATAATGTTATCTATTTTATAGTTTAAATTCAAACGTCCAAGCAACCCGAAAGCAAACACCCGCCGCTTTTCGTCTTGCCGGACAAAGTTAAGGATTTATTCAATACAAAATACAAAAAAAGCCCTTTCCTTTTTCAGAAAAGAGCCTTCTTTATGATATGCACCAACAACTTATTTCGTAAAGTAGTCTTTTACAGCTTCATTCGGAACCATTTCCTCTTGGAAGATGTAAGCACCCGTCTTCGGAGACTTTACCATCTTGATCACTTTCGAGAAAGTACGTCCATCACCTTTCTTAAATGTTGCAACTGCTTTCTTTGCCATTGTTTAATCTCCTCTTATTTAATTTCTTTGTGTAAAGTCATTCGTTTCAGAATCGGATTGTATTTCATCAATTCCAAACGCTGTGTAGTGTTCTTTCTGTTCTTGGTAGTGATATAACGAGAAGTACCCGGCATACCGCTGTCTTTGTGTTCAGTACATTCCAAAATCACCTGTACTCTGTTTCCTTTTGCTTTCTTTGCCATTGCTTAAATCCTCCTCGATTATGCGTTTAAATACCCTTTTTCTGCTGCTTTCTTAATCGCTGCATCCAAGCCCAATTTGTTAATCGTACGCAAGCCTGCTGCAGAAATTCGTAAGCTAACCCAGCAATCTTCTTCTACCCAATAGAACTTCTTTGTAAACAGATTGACATCGAATTTACGCTTCGTTCTTCTCTTCGAATGCGAAACGTTGTTGCCAACCATTGCTTTTTTTCCGGTAATTTGACAAATCTTAGACATCTCTATCTTCTTTTTATTACATGTAATGATTCATATTAACTCATTGCATCCGCCTTTTCCCTGAACTAGCATCACGAACAGAAAGCCAGCTTTTGCCTTGAAAGGGATGTTTCCATCCGCTTACGGGGTGCAAAGGTAGGAAATATTTTTGTATTACCAACCTATTGCACCAAAAAATCTATAAAAAAAGCACTTATCCAGCCTTTCCGGCGTTTATGCCTATCTTCCTTTCCGATTATAACGAGAATCGCCCGGGATTATAACGAGAATCGTTTTCATTCATAGGCATAAATTCCCTCGGTGTAAGGCATCAGTTTGCCAGACGGGTCGAGGATTTCCAACTTCAGCGTACCGCCATTGTTGTCGAAATAGCGGATTTCAATCGGATGGAGCCCTTTCGCCAAGGCGCGTTGCCCGGAGATTTCTTGCGGAGAGTGCGGGCCGTCGTTGTCGACCACCACCGCATCGTCCACCTTCAATACGCTTCCATCGTCTGAAAGCAGGACAAACGAATAAATTCCATCCTGCGGCGCATTAAAATACCCTTTGATAACCAAACCGATATCCCCTTTCACGCCCTGAGGTATCCCCACATTGGCAATCTCGTAAGAGGCTTTCACGGGATATTGGTCGATATCCGCGCATTTATTCACCTTGCATTCATGCCAGAAAGCCTTCAATCCGGTATTTTCGGGCGAAGCTTCTACCGCGGGGGCATATTCCTGCTTCAAGTAAGAGGTGCGGAACAAATCCCCTGCTTTGCCATTCGGACGGAAAGAACGGAAGATGAAATCGGTCGATTCCGTAATCTTTATCGGAGCGGTATAGGCTGGAGATTCGAGCGTCGGCACGCTTCCATCGGTCGTATAATGGATTTCGACGCTGGGGTCGGGCGAAATAATCTCGACATCCGTCTCGCCTACGAAGGCATTCGTCCGATGGAACCCAAGCAAGTCGGGCATCCGGTAGTTCACATCCAAGATACCCAGACGGGAAAATTGCCCAATCATGCGCCGTTCGAAGTCGTCCCAATAACATTGAGCCGGGTCGCTCCATCCCAACTCCGCAATGGCCAACGCCCGGGGGAAGACCATATATTGCATCCGTTCGCGGGAAGGAATCCACTCGCACCACGTATTCCCTTGCACGCCCAATACCAACACCTGCTGGGCCTCGCTGAGCGAATCCGGTACCAACGTATATTCATATATATTATATACGGAGTATTTATCCTGCGCATAATCGAGGTAGAAATAGGCATTGGGGCAACAAATCACCGGATTGCCCTGCGCCGTAGCCGTAGGTACCGCTTCCGGATTCCAATTCCGCCACCACATGACCGTAGCTGTCTCCGACAATCCTCCTTCGATAATCTCGTCCCAACCGATCAGCTCCTTGCCATTCGCATTGAAATAATCTTCCATCTGATGGACGAACCAGGATTGAAGCTCTTCTTCCGTCTTCAGTCCGTTGTCCTTCATTCGTTTTTGGCAATCGGGGCATTTCTTCCAGTTGGTCTTTTCCACTTCGTCCGCTCCTAAATGCACGTATTTATAGGGAAAGAGCGGGAAGATTTCGGCGTAGACATTCTTGCAGAACTCCAGCGCGCTCTCCTTTCCTGGACAAACGGGTGAAGAGAACATCGATCCCCAACCCGTCTCGCGGAAACAAGAGACCCCGGCATAGTTGCTCACCGCCGCCAGCATGTGTCCCGGCATATCCACTTCAGGTATCACGTCGATGCCACGCACCGCCGCATAGTGGACCACGTCCTTGATATCCTCTTGCGTATAGAAACCGCCATAGAGCGTATCGCCCTGCACGATCTTCAGCTTCTCTTCCGGGATCTCGAAGTCGGGATTATGTTCCGCCTTGGCCCGGCGCATACATTCGCGGTCTTGCGAATTGAACGTACGCCAAGCCCCTTTCTCGGTCAATAAAGGATACTTCTTGATTTCGATGCGCCATCCTTGATCGTCCGTCAGGTGCCAATGGAACTTGTTCAGCTTGTAGAGCGCCATCAAGTCTAGCAACTCTTTGACCTCCTCTTTCGTATAGAAATGGCGGGAAACGTCGAGCATCAAACCGCGCCAACCGAAGCGGGGCTCATCCGTAATCGATACAGCCGGCATGGCCCACGTCTCGCCTTCCAACGTGCGCTTCGATTCAATCTCGGCCGGAAGCAATTGGCGGATCGTTTCGATTCCCGCAATCACGCCGGCATAATTCGAAGAAGAGACATGCACTTTCCCCTTCTCGACTTGCAGTACATAGCTACCTTCTTTCGTAGCGGATTCGGCAGCCAACGAGAGTTGGATCGCCGCCCCTTCCCCTTCCTGCAAAAGGAACTGATATCCGGTCGGGCGGCTCAGCATCATCGCCAGATATTCCGCGGCCGGACGGAGCGAATCATCCGAATACCCAATCGTCATTCCGTCTTCCAGCGTGAACGCGCCATTCGATACTTGCATCGATTTCGGCTCCGGGATAATGTTTATCTCCGCCATCTGCCCCTGTTGCGCCGTATTTGTGCATGCGCTTGCTACAAGCAATGCCCCGGACACGACGCCCATCCATAAAAGTTTCTTATACATTATTTATATACGTTTTCTGTTATTGGGGGCAAATATACAATAAATAACGGACTTTCCCTCTCTTTTTCACGCTTAATCACACTCTTTCTATTCAGACACCCTGAATAGCCCTATTCAGACCTCCTGAACAATCCTATTCAGACAAGCTGAACAATACTGCTCAGACCTCCTGAGCAGGGTTGCTCTACACCTTAGAGCAGAACTGCACGAGAGCGTCGAGCAGCTCTGCACGAAAGTCTCGTGCAACCCTGTGCGAAGGTCTCGTGCAGCTCTGCGCGAAGGTCTCGCACAGGACTGCGCGAGGGTTTCGCTCAGAACGTCACGTCGATTCCGCCCATGAAGATGGCTTTCGGCATCGGGAAGCCGTCGTTGATCTGGTAGCGGGTAGCGGTCAGGTTCTCACCTTTCAGGAACAGATCCAGGCCCTTGTCGCGCGTGGCTCCGAAATGGTAGGCGGCGCGGGCATTCAGGACGGTGTAATCCTCCGTCTTTGTGCAGGCTTCGTCCGTATAGAGGCCAAAGACGGACTGGAGGGCGAGGTGGAACGTGAAACGCCCTGGCGCATACGTCGCCCCGGCATAGAACTTATGCTCCGGCGCGCCGGCGATGGGGTCGCTCTGGTGCAGGTAGCTATAATTCGTATGGAAAGAGAGGTTCTTCAGTATCTGGTAATTCACCTCGGCCTCGATGCCCTTGTTAGTAAACGAACCGGTATTGACGTTCAGCGGACGGCCCTCTACCTGCGCCACGCGGATCATGTCTTTCCCGTCGATAAAGAAGGCGGTCAGCTCCGCATTCAATCGCCCCTCAAGGAAGGTCTGCCCTACGGAGATTTCATAATTCATCATGCTTTCCGGCTCCAAGTCGGGGTTGGCGGGCATATACATATATAATTCGCGGATGTTCGGGCTACGGAATCCTTTCGAGAGGGAGGCTTTCCAGACATTTCCCTCGAAGGGGCGGAACGTCAACCCGGCTTGCGGCACCCATTCGCCCCCGAACATGCTATTGTGCTCGTAGCGGACGCCTGCATTCACGCCCAGCATCTCGAAGAAGTCCTGCTGCATGATGACGTAGGCGGCGGTCTCGCTCACCGACTTGTCGATGGTTTCCGTCCGCGTGCCATCGTTATTGTCGTTCCAGGCATGGCCTCCCCAATTCTTATAATCGATACCCACGGTGAAGTTATTACCTTCGAAAAGACGGAACGACTCGTAGAGCTGGACGCCCACGTTATGGTCCGTCGAGCGGAAGAGGTACGTCTGCGGTTGTTCTCCGGCATGATAGCCATCATTTATCCGGTGGTTTCCCCAATTATAAAAGACGCGGAGGGCACCGCTCGCCTTCTCGTAATTGTTTTCCACGCCCAAGGAGCTTGTACCTCGGAAGATATCCATCTTGTTGTCGAATATCGGGTCGAACGTCTCGCCGGGGTTTTGGAATTTGTACTTCGCCAAGCTGATGTCTCCCGTCACCTTATACCGGTCGTTAAAGCGATAACCCAAGTTGGCAAAGCCATTGGTGATCCAGAAGTCGGAGTTCGGGCGATGCCCATCCGTACGGTCGTGGTTGATGGAGACGAAGCTGCTGAAGTTCCCGATGTTATATCCATTGTTCACCATATACTTCTGCGTGTTGTACGAGCCATACATGAGACGGGCTTGCGTCCGGCGTCCCTGCTCGCGGTGCCGGCGGGTAATGATGTTGATGACCCCGCCCATCGCATTCGAACCATAGAGCAACGAACCCGGTCCGCGGATGACTTCCACCTTCTCCACGTCGGAAGCCACGTAGGTGTCCGGCAAGGCATGGCCAAAGAGGCCCGCCCATTGCGGTTGCCCATCGAAGAGGACCAACACCTTGTTGCCTCCGCCCACACCGCGGATGTTAATGTTTCCAGCTGCACCGGTCGAGACACCAAACCCCGTGATGCCCTTCTCGGTGACGAACAACCCCGGCACCTGCTCGGAAAGCACCGGCAAAAGCGCGGACTCACTACTGCTTTCGATCCGCTCGCGGTCGATCACCGAGATGGTCAGCGGGACACTGCTCCGGTTCACTTCGATGCGGTTGGCCGACACCACCACGCTATTCAACTGAATAATACTATCTACTTCCAAAGGCGTCTCTGCCATCGCCCAAGAGACCGCCCACAAAGCGCATCCCAAAATTACATTTCTTCTTTTCATACCTTTAATTATATAGGATGTCGTGCTACTTATTTCCTAATTCGTGCTACCCGCCGGGCAAAAAAATAAGGCTCAATCGGCACGGCTCATTACCAGTTTGCCATGTTTGATGCCTTTGATCGTGGTCAGCTTGTCCGACAATTCGGTCAGCCGGCGCGCTTCGCCCATCACGGTGGCAATATGCAAACAGAAATTCTTATTGATAAAATACTGCGAAGAAGAGAGCACCACGTCCTGATACCCCTGCTCGATGAGCGACACCTTCGAAGCTATTTCCCGCTTCACCTGGTCGTACATGAGGATGATCGTACCGGCCACGATGTGGTTGCATTGCCATTTCTGCTCCGCCACGTTCTTTTCAATCAGGAAACGGATAGCTTGCGAGCGGTTCGGAAAGCCGTTCGCCGACACATATTGGTCGAGCGCCGCCAACAACTCGTCTTCCAACGAAACGCCAAATCGCCTTAATGCCATCGCCTTCTCCTTCTTTTCGGTTCACATTTGCGCCGCAAAAGTAATAAAATCCTTTCAAAAACCGGCCACCTCCCTACCAAAAAGTGCAGAACATACGAGAAAATCTCTATCTTTAGCCTAAAGATACATATCTGCAGGTTAAAGATACATATCTTCAAGCTAAAGATATATATCTGCAGCCTAAAGATAGAGATTTTCCCGTTAGTTCTGGAAGTTTAGGACGGAGTGCAAGCGGTTTTCCGCCGGGACTTCCTGTTTTTTCCTCCTTGTTTCGCATTGCCTTCTTAAAAATATGCCCTAACTTTGTCGGCGGATTAACAGGATAACACGTATGAAAACAGAATACGAAAAATGCATGGCGGGCGAACCTTTCATCGGAAGCGAAGACCCGAAGATTCTGGAAATGATTTTGCGGACAAAGCGTCTTTTGCGGGAATTCAACGCCACGGATTTGGCGGAAAGCGGACGCCGGCAGGAGTTGTTACGCGAAATGTTCGGAAGCATGGGCAAAGGCGTGCATGTAGACATTGATTTCCATTGCGAATGCGGGAAACATATCTTTGTGGGAGATAAGGTTATCATCAATATGAACTGCACATTCGTAGACAATAACCGCATTGACATAGGCAATAATGTATTGATTGCTTCGAACGTGCAGATATACACCGCCACCCATTCCACCCAGGTGCGCGAACGGATGGTAGATGATTGGAAGGAAGGACAGGAAATATGCCGCACGTATGCCCTACCCGTCCGGATAGAAGACGGCGTATGGATCGGCGGAGGAGCGATTATCTTGCCGGGCGTGACGATTGGAAGGAATAGCGTCATCGGGGCAGGGAGCGTCGTAACCCGTTCGATTCCGGCTAATTGTGTAGCGGTAGGCAATCCGTGCCGGGTTATCAAGCAGATTGATAATAATGAATAAATAATAACGGGGTTTGATTCATTCCGTAGAAGTATTGAAAGAAAAATGCGTATCTTTGCCTACCTATATAAATAATGTACGCGATGACTGAAACGATTTACGTCCGCCCCGAAGCGGACAAGGAAGAGAAATACAAGGAGTTAATGCCGCAACTCGCCGCGCTTGTCGGGTCGGAAGCGGACGAAGTGGCGAATATGGCAAACCTTTCTGCCGCCCTCAAGCAAGCGTTTGGCTTCTTTTGGGTAGGCTTTTACCGGGTTGTGGGCGAGGAGTTGGTATTGGGACCGTTCCAAGGTCCGGTAGCTTGTACGCGCATCCGCCGGGGAAAAGGCGTTTGCGGAACGGCTTGGGCGGAAGGACGGACGATTGTGGTGGAGGATGTCGAGCAATTTCCCGGGCATATTGCTTGCAGCTCGGAGTCGAAATCGGAAATCGTAGTGCCCGTGGTGCACGAAGGCCAAATCGTCGGTGTATTGGATATTGATAGCGATTGCCTACGGACGTTCGACGCCATCGATGCCTCCCGACTTGAAGAAATCGTCCGATTATTGTCCTAAATGTCTCCTTTTGTGCTTTAAAAGGAGTTGTTGGCCGGACGATTAAAGATTATTAATAGGCCGTTTACGCTTCCCAACAGGTAAAAGAACTACTTTTGCACTTCAGTTTTTAATGTGCAAATTGTACAGTCAATGATTAGAACATTTCGATTTAGCTGTTGGCTGGTTTTACTTTTAGCAATAACCAGTTTTTATACTACCTCTTACGGACAATCCATCACCTCGGCTTCGGGTACCGTCAAAGATTCTATCAGCGGAGAGGTATTGCCTTATGTATCGATTCTCTTCAAGAACTCGACCATTGGCGCGATGACGGACGACAACGGGGCTTTCTCTTTGCAAAACAGCAAAGGATATACGGAAATCGTCGTCTCTTCATTGGGATATGTAGATAAAACAATCAAGCTGAAGGCAGGAAGGACGAACGCGAACCTCGTGGTAGAACTCCGTCCGACTTCGTATGAATTGACGGAAGTCGTCGTAAAGCCGAAGCGGGAAAGGTACTCGCGCAAAGACAATCCAGCGGTAGAATTGATCAAGAAGGTCATCGAACATAAAGATGCCAACCGCATCGAAGCGAAAGAGGAATACCAAGTGGAGAGCTACGAAAAGCTAAGCCTTGCGTTGGACAACTTTAGCCCGAATTTGGATAAGAATAAGTTCACGCGAAAGTTCAACTTCATCAAGAACTACCTCGATACGTCGGAGTTCAACGGCAAGCCCATCTTGACGCTCTCCGTCCGCGAAACGTTGGCCGACCGGTATTACCGCAAGAAACCCAAGTCGGAAAAGATTATCGTCAAAGCCAAACGGATGCAAGGCGTAGACAAGACCTTGGACGAAGGAGGCATTAGCGCCAATCTGGATGAGATATTCCAAGGTATTAATATCTTCGACAATAACATCAATATCCTTTTGAACCGTTTCGTAAGTCCGCTCTCTTCGACGCTGGCCGTAGCCTATTACAAGTATTATATCATGGATACGGTCGATGTGAAAGGGACGCCCTGTGTGGATTTGGCATTCGTACCAGTCAATAGCGAGAGTTATGGATTTACCGGCCGCCTCTACATTACGCTGGACGGAAACTATGCATTGAAGAAATTCACCCTCAACGTGCCTGCCCATATCAACTTGAACTTTGTGGACAAGCTCCGCATCGACCAAGAATTTAAGCAAATGCCAGACAGCACCTGGGTATTGGATACGGAAAACACCTATATTAACTTCTATATCATCGACGGGACGCAAGAGTTTTACGCCCACAACTACCGAAGTTATGAGAATTACCAATTCGAGGTGGCCAATCGGGATTCGGTGTTCGACCTCTTGGGGAAGAACCATATCATCGAGCAAGCTACCCTGCAACCCGACTCTTTCTGGATACAACACCGGCACATTCCGCTCAAAGAAAAGGAAAGTGCGCTCGACGACCTCTTGGCACAGATGCGTAAAGTACCCGTATTCAATGTGATTATCAAGACAGCTGAGATATTGATTTCCGGTTATATCCCGACAGGAAAAGACCGTTCGAGCAGCAAGTTCGATTTCGGTCCGATGAATACGACCTTCAGTTCGAACGATTTGGAGGGGTTCCGTATGCGTGTCGGAGGAATGACAACCGCCAATCTCAATCCCCGTTGGTTTGCGGATGGTTATGTAGCGTATGGCGTCTCGGATAGAAAGTTCAAATATAATGCCCGACTGACCCATAGTTTTACGAAGAAAGAATACCATTCGGGAGAATTTCCGCGCAATAACCTCTCGCTTACCCACGAATATGACGTATATACGCCTGGACAAGATTTCCTCTACACCAGCAAGGATAACATGTTCGTAGCAATCAAGACGGGAACACCGGTGACGCACATGCAATACATCCGCAAGACGATGCTCCAATACGAGAAGGATTGGCTGAACAACCTCTCCTTTATGGGTTGGATCCGGCATGAAAATAACGAAGCGGCCGGTACATTGAGTTACGATTTGATGAATGAAGATGGTTCGTTGACTCATATCCCCTCGTTCGACAAGACGGAACTGGGTGTGCAACTCCGCTATGCTCCGGGCGAACGAGCTTATAATGGACGTGCCGGACGCGAATCACCCTTCAACCTCTCGAAGGATGCGCCTGTATTTAAGGTATCCCATCAATTTGGATTCAAAGGTTTAGGAGGTGATTATACTTACAATCACACCGAAGTGAGTGCAGAGAAACGTATCTGGCTCTCTTCGTTTGGACATATTGATGCGTTGGTGAAGGCAGGGAAAGTGTGGGACAAAGTACCTTTCCCGTTATTGATTCTCCCCAATACGAACCAATCGCTCACCATCCAACCGGAAGCCTTCAATATGATGAACGCAATGGAATTCGTTACCGACCAATACGTTTCATTCTATCTTACCTACTATTTAAAAGGTTGGATATTGAATCGTATTCCGGGTATTAAATGGTTAAAGCTCCGCGAAGTGGTATCCTTTAGTGGTTTCTATGGCGGATTGACAGACAAGAATAATCCGACACTGACATCAGGTCTTTACCAACTTCCTGAAGGCACCTTGATGATGAGCAATACGCCTTATCTCGAAGCGAGCGTCGGATTGGAGAACATCTTCAAGATCCTCCGCGTGGATTATTATCGCCGCCTCACCTATCTGGACAATCCAGGTATTAAAAAAGGTGGATTCCGTATCGCGCTCCGCTTCTCATTCTAACACAAAAAGGAAAGGCATGGAGAATCGCAAACAAAAAGCCATCGAACATACACCTAACGCTTGGGCATTGCTCCCGTTGGGTGTATTTTTGCTTTCCTATTTAGCCGTTTCCTGCATGGCGGGCGACTTCTATAAGATGCCTATTACGGTAGCGTTCGTCATCTCTTCGATTGTGGCCATCGCTATCTCGAAAGGAGGCCCTTTGAATAATCGCATCGAGCAGTTTTGCCGAGGCGCGGCGAATAGCAACATCATGCTTATGATCATCATCTTTATTCTTGCCGGAGCTTTTGCCCAAACGGCGAAAGAGATGGGAGCAGTAGATGCGACGGTCAACCTTACCATGTCTTTTCTTCCGGGGAATTTATTAGCGGCTGGAATATTCATCGCGGCTTGTTTTATTTCAATTTCGGTAGGGACATCGGTAGGAACGATTGTTGCATTGGCACCCGTAGCCGTCGGGATTGCAGAAAAGGCAGGAATGCCCGACGCATTGATGTTAGGAGTAGTCGTGAGTGGCGCCATGTTTGGCGACAACCTCTCGTTCATTTCCGACACTACGATTGTTGCTACCCGTACACAAGGATGCGAAATGCAAGACAAATTCAAAGTAAACTTCCGCATCGCTTTGCCTGCCGCCCTGGTCGTTACCTTATTATATATTATATCCGGCCTCGGTGTAAATGAAACCTATCAGCCCGAAAGCATCGAATGGGTCAAGGTGCTTCCCTACTTGGTCGTTCTTATTACAGCCGTAGCGGGGATGAACGTGATGCTCGTATTGGTAGTAGGCATTTTGCTTTCCGGCCTTACGGGATTGTTTACCGGGACATTCGATATCTGGGCTTGGAATGCGGCGATGGGAAATGGTATAATCGGCATGGGGGAACTTATTATCGTCACGCTTCTGGCCGGCGGCATGCTGGAGATGATCCGCTATAATGGCGGTATCGAATGGATTATCCGTAAGTTGACGGCCCGCATCAACTCCCCTCGCGGTGCGGAAACCAGTATCGCGGGCTTGGTCTGTTTCGCCAATCTCTGTACGGCCAATAATACGATTGCCCTCATCATGTCCGGTCCCATTGCGAAAGACATCGCCACACGCTTCCACATCGACCCGCGCCGTAGCGCCAGTTTGCTCGATATCTTTTCATGCTTCGTGCAGGGCATCATTCCATACGGAGCTCAAATCTTGATGGCAGCCGGATTAGGTGCCACGTCGCCCATTGCTATTATGCAATACCTTTATTATCCTTATCTGTTGGGATTGGCCGCTGCGCTCGCCATCCTTTTCCAATATCCCAGAAAATACAGCGTCGCAAAATGAAACAGGAACAAGGACCAACCACTTTGCAACAACTGCAGGGCTTTTTCCGAGGACTGGAAATTACTCACAGAATTATATGAACCTAAAAAATAAAAACATCATGGTAACAATAGGAACCCCTCTATCGCCTACCGCCACGAAAGTAGTCCTTTGCGGTAGCGGTGAATTAGGAAAGGAATTTGTCATCGAACTGCAACGCTACGGCGTGGAAGTCATTGCATTGGATAAATACGCCCATGCGCCCGCCATGCAAGTGGCAGACCGTTCGTATGTACTTTCGATGCTCGACGGCAAGGCATTGCGTGAGATTATCGAAAAAGAAAAACCGGACTATATCGTACCGGAAGTAGAAGCCATTGCCACCTCTACATTGGTCGAATTGGAACAAGAAGGTTATCACGTCATTCCTACGGCAAAGGCTACGTGGCTCACGATGAATCGTGAAGGAATCCGCCGCTTGGCTGCCGAAGAGTTGGGATTGCCCA
This sequence comes from uncultured Parabacteroides sp., assembly GCA_944325335.1. Classification (GTDB taxonomy): domain Bacteria; phylum Bacteroidota; class Bacteroidia; order Bacteroidales; family Tannerellaceae; genus Parabacteroides. The sequence continues at coordinate 53,587 of CALUZR010000001.1, forward strand.
CTTCTCCTTATCGTTTTGTGTCGACTGAAGAGGAATTCCGAGCAGCTATCCGCGAGATTGGCATCCCTTGCGTCGTAAAACCCATCATGAGTTCGAGCGGGCACGGACAAAGCATCATCCGCAAGGAGGAAGAAATCGATGCGGCATGGCACTGCGCCCAAGAAGAAGGACGTGCGGGAGCAGGCAAAGTCATTGTCGAAGGCTTTATCGATTTCGATTATGAAATCACACAACTCACCGTACGCCATATTGGAGGCACTTCATTCCTCGAACCCGTCGGCCATGTACAAAAGAATGGAGACTATCGCGAATCTTGGCAACCGCAAGCAATGAGTCCTGCCGCCAAAGAAAAAGCGCGTGAAATCGCCCGAAAGATTACCGATGCGCTGGGTGGACGAGGTATTTTCGGCGTTGAACTGTTCGTCAAAGGCGACGAGGTAATCTTCAACGAAGTTTCACCACGGCCGCACGATACGGGCATGGTGACAATGATCACGCAAGACCTTTCGCAATTCGCACTCCACGCCCGTGCCGTATTAGGATTGCCCATTCCGGAGATTCGCCTGCTCGGTCCGGGAGCTTCGCGTGCCATCGTAGTAGAAGGCGATAGCACACAAACCAGCTTCGGTAACCTGGATAAAGTACTGGAGCAACCCGACACGCAACTCCGCTTGTTCGGAAAACCGGAAGTCCATGGCCACCGACGCATGGGTGTCTTATTGGCTCGTGCGGGAAATACCGATGAAGCACGCCAGAAGACGGCTACGATGCTGGATAATCTAAAGGTGAATTTATAAGGAATTATTTTGAACGTGGAAGATTCTCATGCGGAACTTCCACGTTCACGAAACCCTTAACTTAGTTCCATTACCCGTAATTCAAAAGTCTCTTTATCCACCAATGCTTTATTCCTTATTTTACTACGATAATTATAAATCGTCGCAAGAGAATAACCTAAAAAATGCGCAATCTGTTTGCTATCAGAAATTCCTAAACGAATAAGAGCAAAGATGCGTAGCTCGGTGGTCAACCATTCTCCTTGTTTGGGTTGTATGCGGGCATCTTCGATTAATAAAGCATTGAAAGAATCAATAAAATGCGGAAAGAGAGTCAAGAATGACTTGTCGAAATCATCGTAGAACCGTTTCCGCTCGTCGCGTATGAATTGTTCGGACTTGATCGTTTTCATCAATTCCTCCATACGGGAAGCCATGGCCAGTTTTGCCAACGAACGGCGATACGTATCCAATTTATCCAAATATTCAATGCATCTATCCAGATAACGGGCAATGTAAACTTCTTTAATCTTTCCCGTTTCGCTTAATGCTTCGTTTGTCTTTTGTAATTGGAGGTTCGTTTTGCTCAAATCTTTTCGCATAGCCGATAGCTTTTTCATGTTTCGATAAAGATAGAAGATAGCTGCCAACAAGAAAAGAGAAAGGATGCTAACACTGATAAGGAAGGCTTGCGATATCTTTCGTTCTTTCTCTTCCTGTGCCTTATAAGCTTGGTCGATGACGTGGAAGAACTGGGAAACTTCAATAAAACGCAAACGGGAGTTGCATGCATTGGCATCATCTAAAGAACAATTCAAATAGAAATACGCCCGGTCGAGATCATTTATTTGATACATCAAATTCGCCAACTTTTGCAACGCCGCATATTCTCGGACGGCATGCTCCAAATCACTAATAGCAGTGAGGGCAAGATAATAAACTTCCTTTTGTACATTCCCCTGTGCTTGATAAACCTCCGAAAAGGTATAATAGACAAAACCTCGCTGGCGTCCTTCTGGTATCTTTTGCAATGCTTTCTCCAACTGGACTAATGCAGAATCCAGTTCGCCTTTAGCAATGAAACTTTCAGCCCGTACGATCTCAAGATTTGCCTGATGCGGTGTCTGGAGGATAATCGAATCTCGATAAGTCTCCGCTTTCTTCACATATCTCACCTTTTCCGCTTGGTTGGTTGCATAATCAGCCACCCAATCATAATAAGCTCGAAATGTATGATAGTAATAAGAAAGCAACCGCTCGTCCAATTCTTCCCTCTTTATTGCCCTTAGCTGTGTCCACGCATCGGGATACATGCCCATCAAACCTAAAACTTCAGCCCGATTGATACGGATCTCATTTTCTAATTCCGGCCGCCCCAGAACAAGAAGGAGCTTCTGCTTCTCGTTCACATAATACAAGGCGGAATCTGTCTGATAATGCAGATACTCATTAAAAATATCGTTATAAAGCTGATACTTTATCGTTGGATTCGTTTCCGATTTCAGGCATAATCGCAATCGATTTAAACGAGATTCCTTTTCGAGGATATATTCTTCTTTTTGGGCAATGGCAGCATCCAGTTGTTTTAGTATCTCTTCGTTTTCTTTTTCATCAGCGAGCAAAGAGGGGCATGCTCTCATGGAAAGGAACAATGATAAGAGGATAAAGATTGCATTTTTCATGATTGATTTCTAATTTATGTGTGGACAAAGATACAAAATAGTATTGAAAAAGAAGAAAAGCAGACAGGCAAAAATCTCATATACGTTTATATTTTGAGAGGCATTAAAAGAAGACATATTACTTATTTACAAACAAATAAAGCTTCAAATCATTTATATTTTCATTCTTGTCCGGAGAAAACATATTACAAACCCGCTACTTTTGCAACGTCCAAAGCATAGAAGCGAAACGGACAGTTTTGAGGTCGTATTTTAATACCATTAAAGAATAAATAATATGAAACGAAACATTTTGCTAATCGCATCTCTCTGCCTCGCATTCGTGGCAAATGCGCAACAAAAATTAAGTTCGCCGAATGGCAATTTAGAAATGACCTTCCAATTAGATAAGGAAGGTGCTCCTACGTATGAATTGGCATACAAACAAAAGGAAGTCATCAAACCCAGCAAACTGGGCTTAGAATTGAAACGGGAAAGTGAGGAAGACCGTACTGACTTTGCAGACTTCGGAAAACACGAAGGCAATGCAAACGTGCTCGACATGAAAACAAACCTTTATAGCGGATTTGAAGTAAAAGAGGTAAAGACATCGGAAACCGACGAAACTTGGCGTCCTGTCTGGGGAGAAGAGAGCGTGATTCGAAATCATTACAAAGAGATGGCCGTTACCTTGAATCAACCAGCAAACGACCGTTCGATAGTCATCCGCTTCCGCCTCTTTAATGATGGATTGGGGTTCCGCTATGAATTTCCACAACAAAAGAACCTCAATTATTTCGTAATTAAGGAAGAACATTCGCAATTTGCCATGACGGGCGACCATACTGCTTTCTGGATCCCAGGCGATTATGACACGCAAGAATATGATTATACGACATCCCACCTGTCGGAAATCCGCGAAAAGATGAAGGAAGCCGTAACACCTAATTCTTCGCAAACCGTATTTTCTCCAACGGGTGTACAAACAGCATTAATGATGAAAACAGACGATGGCTTGTATATCAACCTGCACGAGGCGGCTTTAGTCGATTACTCATGCATGCATCTGAACTTGGACGATAGGAATATGGTATTCGAATCGTGGTTGACTCCGGATGCACAAGGAGATAAAGGCTATATGCAAACGCCTTGCCAATCGCCTTGGCGTACAATTATCGTAAACGATGATGCCCGCGATATCTTGGCCTCCCGCATCACATTAAATTTAAACGAACCGTGCAAGATAGCCGACCCCTCGTGGATTCACCCAGTGAAATATGTCGGCGTATGGTGGGACATGATTACGAACAAAGGCACGTGGGCTTATACCGACGACGTATATAGCGTGAAACTCGGCATTACGGATTACTCCCAAACCAAACCGAACGGAAAACATTCGGCCAACACGGCAAACGTAAAGCGATACATCGACTTTGCCGCAAAGCATGGCTTTGATGGTGTCTTGGTTGAGGGATGGAACCAAGGCTGGGAAGATTGGTTTGGAAAGAGCAAGGATTATGTATTCGATTTCGTAACACCTTATCCAGACTTCGACGTGCAAGAGATTCACCGCTACGCCGCCGGTAAAGGTATCGAAATGATTATGCACCACGAGACATCCTCCTCGGTGCGCAACTACGAGCGGCACATGGACAAGGCGTATCAATTTATGGTAGACAATGGCTATACAGCCGTGAAGAGCGGATACGTAGGCAATATCATTCCGCGTGGAGAACATCATTACGGACAATGGATGGTGAACCATTACCTCTACGCCGTACAAAAGGCGGCCGACTATAAACTCATGGTAAATGCCCACGAGGCTGTCCGCCCGACCGGACTTTGCCGCACCTACCCGAACTTGATTGGAAACGAATCGGCTCGCGGTACCGAGTATGAATCCTTTGGAGGCAATCACGTCAATCATACGACGATCCTTCCTTTTACCCGCCTTATCGGTGGTCCGATGGATTATACACCGGGCATCTTCGAAACGGATTGCAGCCAAATGAACCCGAATAACCATTCGAAAGCACGTACTACAATCGCCCGTCAATTAGCGCTCTACGTGACGATGTACAGCCCGCTCCAGATGGCGGCAGACATCCCGGAGAACTACGAACGCTTCATGGACGCTTTCCAATTCATTGAAGATGTGGCTATCGACTGGTCGGAAAGCAAATACTTGGAGGCCGAACCGGGCGAATACATCACCATTGCCCGCCACGCGAAGGGTTCAGACGATTGGTTCGTAGGATGCACCGCCGGATACAATGGGCACCATTCCGACCTGACGTTCGACTTCCTCGACCCCGACAAGAAGTACATCGCCACGGTTTATGCCGATGCGAAAGACGCGCATTGGGAAACCAACCCGCAAGCCTATACGATCCGCAAAGGCATCGTAACGAGCAAGACGAAAATGAGCCTGCGCGCGGCCGTGGGTGGAGGTTATGCCATCAGCCTCAAAGCCGTGAAAGACAAATCCGAATTAAAGGGTTTGAAGAATCTGAAGATTAAAGACTAAAGAGGCATAGGCAGCGAAAAATGGAAAAGCCCCAGTATAAACTCTAAAAAGAGGCGAGAAAAGTTTGTTTGGCAGTTAACTATTCTTTAAGTATCGTCGGCGAATGTACAAATATCGTCGATATTTATACAAACATCGTCGATACGTGTACAAACATCGACGATATTTGGAGAATAGATAGGCAAGAAAGGAAGTTTCCATAGTTATCTTTCCAACTTTCCATAGGCACCAAATAAACATTCCCCGCAGAGAAAGAAAAAGAAACAAATAAACAGGTCATTATCTGACTTTAAATTCGAGATAAAACATGAAGACAAATTTCTTACAAAGCATGATGCTCCCCTTCGTCGCCTGTACCTTTTTTGCGACAGAAGCGTTTGCCCAAACGATAAACGTAAAGGGAGTCGTGAAAGACGAAGCTGGCATTCCGATCATCGGTGCCAACGTCTTAGTAAAAGGAACCACGAACGGGACGATTACCGACCTGGACGGTAATTTCCAGTTGGAAGCGCGCGAAGGCGACGTGATTGAAATCTCTTACATTGGGTATACGGCCCAAGAACTGCCCGCCTCGGCTACGATGAACGTAACCTTACGTGAAGACTCTGAACTCTTAGGCGAAATCGTGGTCATTGGTTACGGGCAAGTAAAAAAGGAAGATGCGACTGGCTCGGTAACAGCCATTAAACCAGACAAGATAAGCAAAGGTATCACCACTTCGCCACAAGATATGATAACGGGAAAGATCGCGGGTGTGAATGTAGTTTCAACGGGTGGTACGCCCGGCGCAGGTGCTACGATCCGTATCCGTGGAGGCTCTTCGTTGAATGCATCGAACGACCCGCTGATAGTCATCGACGGATTGGCCATGGATAATGACGGCATTAAAGGTATGTCGAATGCCCTTTCGCTGGTGAACCCGAACGATATCGAAACCTTTACTGTCCTGAAAGATGCATCGGCCACGGCCATTTACGGTTCGCGTGCATCGAATGGCGTCATCATCATTACCACGAAGAAAGGAAACGCGGGAGCGGCCCCGAAGGTAAGCTACGACGGGAATGTCTCGTTTGGAAAGCTATTCAAAAAGTACGACATTATGACCGGAGACGAGTATCGCGACTATGTAAACCAGCTCTTCAATGGATCTTTGCCTTATACATTGGGCACAGCCAATACAGACTGGCAAGACGAAGTGTACCATACGGCCGTAAGCCACGACCATAACATCGCGATTACAGGCGGATTGAAGCGCATGCCCTATCGCGTCTCACTAAGCTATACAAACCAGAATGGTATCATCCGCACGTCGAACTTCGAACGCTTCACGGCATCGGTCAACTTGGCCCCGGCATTCTTCGATAATTACTTGAAGTTTAACATCAATGCCAAGAGCATGGTGGCTTGGAACCGCTATGCCGATGGCGCCGTTGTTGGTTCTGCTATCTCAATGGATCCGACACGTCCGGTACAAGATGGGACGAAAGAATTCGGAGGTTATTACCAATGGAGCGTGCCAGCCGGCTTCAACGACCCGAATTGGGGGCTCACGAAGAATTCATTGGCTCCGCAAAATCCCGTCGCCCTGCTCGACCAGAAAGACGACCGTGCCAAGTCGAAGAGCTTTATTGGAAATATCGAAGTAGACTACAAGTTCCATTTCCTTCCGGATTTGCGCATTCATGCTAATTTAGGTGGCGATTATTCAGAAGGACGACAAACGACTATCATCTCGCCCTATTCTTATCCGAATAACTATTACGGATGGAATGGCACGGCGTATGAATACAAGTATAACCTCTCGGGCAGCGCCTATTTGCAATACTTCAAAGAGTTTGCCGAAGGGAACCATGTATTGGACGTCATGGTCGGTACCGAAGAGCAGCACTTCCATCGCACAGGATATGAACTCGGAAAAGGAACCGTCCCCACTACCGGCGAGTCTTACGACGAGAAGACACGCAAAAGTACCGAGTATGGCTATCATAGTACTTTGCTTTCTTACTTTGGACGCATCAACTATACATTATATAATAAGTATCTTCTGACGGCTACATTAAGGCAAGATGGCACCTCCCGCTTCTCAGGCGAGGATGGAAACCGATGGGGAACATTTCCATCCTTCGCTTTAGGTTGGAAAATGAAAGAAGAGGCGTTCTTACAAGAAGCGGATTTCCTTTCAGACTTGAAACTTCGCCTCGGTTGGGGTATTACTGGCCAGCAGAACTTAGGTAATACACAAGATTTCCCCTATATGCCGCTTTATACCTCGAATAAGAACTTCGCTTACTATCCGATAGGTGACCAATTCCTCGCGACTTCCCGTCCGAACGCCTACAATCCAAATCTGAAATGGGAAGAAACAACGACTTGGAACGCCGGCTTCGACTTTGGTTTCTTGAACGGACGCATCAGCGGCACGCTTGATTACTATTATCGTGAGACGAACGACTTGATCAATACAGTCAAGATTCCTTTGGGCACGAACTTCAGCAATATGTTGGTAAGCAATATCGGTTCACTCCGGAACCAAGGTATTGAATTCTCAATCGATACCAAACCCATCGTGACGAACGACTTTACGTGGGACTTAGGCTACAACGTAACGTGGAACAGCAACAAGATCACCAAGCTAACCGGCGGAGACGACCCGGATTATTACGTGGCTACAGGAGGCATCTCGGCAGGTACGGGCGCAACTATCCAAGCCCACAAGGTGGGTTATCCAGCTTCTTCCTTCTATGTCTACGAACAGGTATACGATGAGAACGGGCAACCTATCGAGAACGAGTTTGTAGACCGGAACGGCGATGGCATCCTCAACGATAACGACCGCTATATCTACAAGAAACCGACGGCAGACGTCTTGATGGGGCTTTCCTCGAAGATGACCTACAAGAACTGGGACTTTAGCTTCGCCCTCCGTGCCAGCTTCGGGAATTATGTGTACAACGATGTGCTGGCCGACCGCTCCAATAGTAGCCAGACCGGCATTTGGTCTACGTCTGGATTCTATTCCAATCTCCCGAAGCAATCGATTGCGTTGGGTTTTAGTGGCGTAGGAAACTATTTCATGTCGGATTACTTTATCCAGAAAGCCTCGTTCCTGCGGTGCGACAACATCACGTTAGGGTATTCTTTCCAAGAGCTATTCAAGACAAACGGTTACCAAGGCATCAACGGACGTGTTTATGCGACAGTACAGAACCCATTCGTCATCACGCCCTACGAAGGTCTCGACCCCGAAGTGCAATCTTCGGCCGACACGCCGGGCATCGACAATAGCTTCTACCCGCGTCCTATCACCTTCCTTATGGGTTTAAGTCTTCAATTTTAATGGTAAACACACATAAAAACAATTACAATTATGATACGATACAATTATAAATCCCTATTGCCTACCTTGGCTTTTGCCATTGCTTGTAGCGTAGGTTCCTGTACGAACGATTTGGACATAAGTCCGATTAATCCGCAAATCAGCGGAAGTTTTAATCAAGACGAAGTATATGCCAAAGTATATGCCACGTTAAGCCTCACCGGGCAGGAAGGGGCGGCCGGCAATAGCGATATAGCCGGGACGGAAGAAGGAACCAACACGCCTTTCTACCGCATGATCCTCACGCTTTATGAGTATCCGACCGACGAGGTGATCTGCTCGTGGAGCGACCCGGGCATTCCCGACCTCTTCCAGATGGGTTGGGGCGATTCCAATTTGGCGTTGGAAGGTTTCTATGCCCGCTTGATGTTCGACGTCACCTTGTGCAACCATTTCCTGGACGAGACGGAAAGCCTGTCCGACGAGAACACGCTCCGCCAACGGGCTGAGATCCGCTTCATCCGTGCGTTGAACTACTATTATCTGTTAGACGCCTTCGGGAACCCGCCTTTCGTCACCAGCGTCTCTTCGGAAACGCCTCCGCAAATCCAACAAAAAGACCTGTTCGATTTCTTGGAAACAGAATTGCTGGAGGTGGAACCCGACTTGGTAGACGCCCGCGCCGGCCTGTTCGGGCAAGTGGACAAGGCCTGCGTCTGGATGCTGCTTTCCCGCCTCTATTTGAATGCGGAAGTCTATACCGGCACGCCGCGTTGGAGCGATGCCATCGCGTATGCCGACCGAGTAATTGCTTCAGGATATGATTTATGTGATACCTATTCTGAACTCTTTATGGCGGATAACGACGAGAACACGGAGGCCATGCAAGAGATTATCCTTCCACTCCGCCTCGACGGGGCACAATCCCGCTCGTATGGGGCGGCCCAATTCGCGATAGCCGCTACGCACACCAGCGGCATGACGCCTTGGGGCACATCAGAAGGCTGGGGTGGCGTCCGCGCCCGGGAGGCATTGGTCATGAAGTTCTTCGAGCAGGAAACAGAAGTACCGTTGCAGGTTGACGAGAACGAAATGGCCCAACAAGCCGGAGACGACCGCGCCCTCTTCTTCTCGGGGTCGGAAAACGATGCGCGTACGTTGGCCATCGACGATCCTTATACCTTCAAGCAAGGGCTTTCCATTGCCAAATGGACCAACATCCGTTCAGATGGGCAACCGGCACATGATGCGACGTGGGTCGATACGGACGTACCTTTCTTCCGCTTGGCTGAAGCTTATCTGACGAAAGCCGAAGCCATCCTGCGCAACGGGGGTAATGCCGAAGAAGCACGGGAAGCCATCAACACGTTGCGCCGGCGCGCCCATGCCGATGAGCTTTCCGCTCCCTTGACGCTCGACGACATCCTGGACGAAAAAGCCCGCGAGTTCTACTTCGAAGGGCAACGCCGCACCGACCTCATCCGCTACGGCTATTTCACCAGCGCCCAATACCTCTGGGATTGGAAGGCCGGCGAACGGAACGGCAAGGGCATCAGCGCGGACTATAACCTGTTCCCCATCCCAGCATCCGACCTCAACGCGAACAGCAACCTGGAGCAAAACAAGGGATATTAAGAGCTAAACTTCCTTAAGCTCCGAGGAAAACTTCGAGAGGTACCGATCTAATCTCTATCTTTAGGCTAAAGATACATATCTGCAGCCTAAAGATGCATATCTTCAACCTAAAGATATATATCTGCAAGTTAAAGATAGAGATTGGATCGGTACCTCTCGAAGTTTTCCTCCCGGGGCTTTTCCGTTTTCCCGGCAGGTTTTTGTTTTTATGTCGGGCAAAAGGGTGGCTTCGTCCGAAAAGATTCGTATCTTTGTAGCCTTAAATAACCCATTAAAAAGAGGATAAATGGCTTTTACGAACAATGTAATGATTGTGCGCCATGGATTGTTGGCGAATTTAGTGAAACTATGGCACGAGGGAAGGTTGGAAAGCGAAATCGACCGGGTCCCTATCAAAATGAGTCCGCGACGCTCGAAACCCAAAGGGCGTTGTTGTATCCACAAGGAGCGGGCCGTATTGAAATATAAGATGTTGCCTCTTTTAGGATTTGACATGAACGACGAAGAGGATGAACTCACGCCGCTCTCGGCCTACGCCAAGCAAGCGTTGGAGCGACGGGAAAACGCCAAAGAGAACCTAATGTGCGTGATAGACGAAGCGTGCTCTTCGTGCGTGCAGGTGAATTATGAGATTACGAACCTGTGCCGGGGTTGCGTGGCGCGGAGTTGTTATATGAATTGCCCGAAAGACGCCATCCATTTCAAGAAGAACGGACAGGCGGAAATCGACCACGACACCTGCATCAGTTGCGGAAAATGCCACCAGAGCTGCCCGTACCATGCAATTGTATATATCCCGATCCCGTGCGAAGAGGTGTGCCCCGTGAAGGCCATCAGCAAAGACGAATACGGCGTGGAGCACATCGACGAGTCGAAGTGCATCTATTGCGGGAAGTGCATCAACGCGTGCCCCTTCGGCGCAATCTTCGAAATCTCCCAAGTGTTCGACATCCTGCAGAGCATCCGGCGCGGGGAACAGGTGGTGGCCATCGTGGCTCCTTCCATCTTGGCGCAATTCGGAGCACCTAAAGAGCAAGTGTATGGCGCATTGAAGCAGATTGGCTTTACCGATATCTTAGAGGTAGCCCAAGGGGCGATGGAGACGACCCGGCGCGAGGCCGCCGAATTGGTCGAGAAGCTCCACGAAGGCCAGCCTTTCATGACGACCAGTTGCTGCCCTTCCTATATCCAATTGGTACAAAAGCATATCCCCGATATGAAGAAATATGTCTCCTCGACCGGTTCGCCCATGTATTACGCTTCGCGGATCGCCAAGGAGCAGTATCCGAAGGCGAAGGTCGTCTTCGTCGGTCCCTGCGTGGCGAAGCGGAAAGAGGTGAAGAACGACCCTTGCGTGGATTATACCCTCACCTTCGAGGAGATCGCCTCCATCTTTACGGGCATGGAAATCAACCTCGATACCGTCGAGCCCTACGAGATGGCCTTCACCTCCTCGCGCGAGGCACATGGTTTTGCCCAAACGGGCGGCGTGGTGAATGCGGTCAAGGTCTGCTTGGGAGACAAGCAAGACGTGAACGCCATCCAAATCGCCAACCTGAACAAGAAGAACGTCTCCCTCCTCCGGGCCTATGCCAAGACGGGGAAAGTGCCGGCACAATTCGTCGAAGTCATGGCGTGCGAAGGCGGATGCGTCACGGGGCCTTGCGTTTATGGAGACAAGTCGGCGGGGCAAAAGCAATTGATGAAGGAATTGGCCAAGATCACCTCCTCGCTGGCAGGCAAATGATGTTTGTATGAGACGAAGGAACTTCCTGACCGCCCTTTGCGCCCTTCTCCTCGCCCTGCTGCTTCCCGCTTGCGGAAGCCGGAAGATGGAACGGATCGTCCTGCCCGACGACTTCAAAGGACCGCGCGAACTGGGGCGGCTCTACGGGGTGAAGATTACGCCGGAAGACAATATCTTCCTCTACAACGAAGGGGCACGTTGGCTGGGCGTCCCGCACCGGCTGGGCGGGATGTCGAAGCGGGGCGTGGATTGCTCCGGCTTCGTGACCATCGTCTATAAGAATATATATAGGAAGAAGCTGGAACGCTCGGCCGCCGATATGCTGAAGAAGAATTGCAAACGCATCCGGCGCGGGAAACTCCGCGAAGGAGATTTGGTCTTCTTCTATACCGGACGCGGAAGGAAGAAACGCCCGAACCACGTAGGCATCTACCTAAAAAACGGGAAATTCATCCATACCAGTACGTCGAAGGGCGTGATGGTCAGCAGCCTAAGCGAGCCTTACTACCTCCGGACGTGGATGTGTGGCGGAAGAGTGAAATAAAATGCCGGGGAAAAGTGAACGAGTTTATCCATTTTCTCTTACCTTTGCACCCATAATAGAATAAAAGTAAAACAACAAGCTATATGTTGACGCTTAAAATGATAACAGAACAGACCGAGCAGGTGATTGCAGGTCTGGAAAAGAAGCATTTCCAAAATGCGAAAGAGACAATCGAGCAAGTACTCGAACTGGATAAGAAAAGACGCAGCACGCAAAACGTGTTGGATAAGAACCTCTCGGAAGTGAACCGCATCTCCAAGTCGATCGGCGGATTCATGAAAGAGGGTAAGAAAGACGAGGCGGAAGCTGCCAAGCAACAAGTATCGGAAATCAAGGAGGCCAACAAGACGCTCCAAGCCGAAATGGATAAAGCGGCCGAAGACCTGCAGAACCTCTTGTACACCATCCCGAACGTCCCCTACGACGAAGTGCCGGAAGGCGTAGGCGCCGAAGATAACCTCGTGGTGAAGATGGGCGGTATGGAAACGGAGCTTCCCAAGGATGCCCTCCCCCACTGGGAATTGGCCAAGAAGTACAACCTGATCGACTTCGACCTGGGCGTGAAGATCACCGGCGCCGGTTTCCCGGTATATATCGGACAGGGGGCCCGCTTGCAACGCGCCTTGATCAACTTCTTCCTCGACGAGGCACGCGCTTCGGGTTATCTGGAGGTCATGCCGCCGACCGTGGTCAATGCCGCTTCGGGTTATGGTACCGGCCAGCTTCCCGACAAAGAGGGACAAATGTACCATTGTAATTTAGATGATTTATACTTGATCCCGACGGCGGAAGTGCCCGTGACGAATATCTACCGCGACGTCATCCTCGACGAGAAGCAACTCCCCATCAAGAACTGCGCCTATACGGAATGTTTCCGTCGCGAGGCCGGTTCGTACGGGAAGGATGTCCGCGGCTTGAACCGCCTGCACGAGTTCTCGAAGGTGGAATTGGTACGGATTGATACGCCGGAACATTCCCGCACGTCTCACCAAGAGATGCTGGACCACGTGGAAGGCTTGCTCGTGAAGCTGGAACTCCCCTACCGCATCCTGCGCCTTTGCGGTGGCGATATGAGTTTCACCTCGGCCATCTGCTACGACTTCGAAGTCTATTCGGAAGCGCAGAAGCGTTGGTTGGAGGTCAGCTCCGTATCCAACTTCGATACCTACCAGGCCAACCGCCTGAAATGCCGGTACCGCGATGCGAACAAGAAGATCCAGCTCTGCCATACGTTGAACGGCAGCGCCTTGGCCCTGCCCCGCATCGTTGCCGCCCTCTTGGAGAACAACCAAACTCCGGAAGGCATCCGCATCCCGAAGGCGTTGGTTCCGTATACGGGATTCGATATGATTAAGTAATCGCCTTAAAGCAATCAAGGGCACACAGATGACACAGATTTGACAGATGACCGCAGATCTTTTATTAAAAGAAAAAAGAAGGGACTGCGTTAGCCCCCATAAAATCTGTGGTCATCTGTCAAATCTGTGTCATCTGTGTGCCCTTTGCGTATTAAAGCTATTGTATGATACCGAAAGTAATTCATTTATGTTGGTTTAGCGGCGAATCGTATCCGGTCGAGATCCAGGTCTGCCTGGATAGCTGGAAGCGCATATTACCGGATTGGCGCATCCGCGTGTGGGACCGGAAAGCGGCGGAAGCCATCGGTTGCCGTTACATCAACGAAGCATTGGCCGCCAAGAAGTGGGCGTTTGCCGCCGATGCCGTCCGTTTCTATGCCGTCTACCAAGAGGGAGGATTGTATATGGATAGCGATATCTTCTTGCGGAAACGGTTCGACGAGTTCATCCCCGAGCACGGCTGTGCGACGTTCCACGAACGGCTGAACCGCGAGCAGCGCCAATGGGGCCTGCAAGCCGCATTCTTTATGGGCGAGGCGGGCAATGAGTTCTGCCGCCAGGTCTATGCCTATTACGCTTCCCGTCCGTTTGTCAAAGAAGATGGCTCGTTCGATATGACCATTTCGCCCTACGTAATGCGGGACGTGGCACGCGGGTTCGGCCTCGAAAACCGGGATACCGAGCAGCACCTCGACGGACTGACTCTCTATCCCACCTATCACCTCTCGCCCGCCAACCGCTACGAGCATCACCCCGATGCCTTCGGCGTGCACCGTATCTATGGTAGTTGGCGCGAACGCAAATGGGGACGCCGGCTCGAGCTCCGGCTCAAACACTGGCTCTTCGTCCTTCGTTACGCTCTGTTGCGCCGATAAGTTTGCATTCGTTCTTTTTGCTTGATCAAAAAGAACCAAAAAATCAAGGCTTACACTCCAGAGGCTACAAATTGGGGCGTTCCGCTAAAATCTCGGAAAACTCGCTTCGCTCAAACACCGAGATTTCTTCACGCTCCACACCCTAATTTGCTTCACGCCTCTTGCGTTAGGCCGGTTCTACTATTCCACATCATGCTAAGCGAAGTCGAAGCATCTCTTCACGTCATCCAGGGTACACACTCACGTCACCCTGAGCGCAGTCGAAGGGTCTCTTCACGTCACCTCGGCCGAATCACATTCCCCTTTTTTAACTTCTGAAGGCTTCGTCCCAAAGACGGTCGGCTTCGCGGTCAAGCATCTCTTGTAAATACTGCATAGGATTAAATGCCGTTGTTTCCATACAATTATTAGTCATTTATTATCGCATCGTTTGCCAAAAATCATCCAACCCAATAATTTCAAGCTTTGGAAAGGGACATCGTTTCACCGCATCAAAGTGCCTATCTTCCGTTACAATGAATTTCGCATTGGCTGCAACTGCACAATCAACAAACTTGTTATCATCCGGATCTGACTCTATCAAGTTGAAATGATAATAAGGTATAACAAAAAAGGTATTTGGATTATTCAGAATGATATTAATAGCAAGGATAGCAAAGTCATGACTTGCCTTTCGCTCAAGAATTTCCTCGTATTCCTCTAATATTTCATTGGTGACGCAGAGCTGGTTGCGGCCATCAAGAAAAGATAGCCACAACTCGTGATATCGGCTCCGACTAGAAATACATTGGATGAGGCTATTTGTATCAAGTACCAATTTCGCCATTTCTTCAATGCTTTTGATGCAAATCCTCTGTCCGTATAGCATCGAGCTTCGCTTGGTCGAGTATGCCTTCGTCCCAAAGACGGTCAGCTTCGCGGTCAAGCTTCTCTTGGAAATGACGCATCAGGACAGTTTGAATTTCACGGGCAAATGCTTCGCTATTATCATGTGCAAACAGTTTCAGCAAATGCTGCTGCGTAGGATTAAATACCGTTGTTTCCATACAAATGATTTATTTGATTCGACTAAATGCAAAGATACAAGTTTTGGAGAAGCGAACAATAAAGATGTACGAACTTATTTCATTTTGCAAGTGTTAAAGCACGACGTAGGATAGTATATCTTCCCGGAAAAGAAGTTCTTTTCTTATCAGAAAAAAGGCGGCCCCACACCTGGAGCCGCCCAGAAAGTTAATTTTATAAATAAACACATCTACTCGGGCGCATCCCTGCGGCCTTTTTAGGTAGATATCTATCTTTTAAATCTATATTTATTCCAATACCAAAGGACTTGGATACTCGATGGTGCGCGGTTCGGTTTGCAACTTGCCGTTCTCGCCCATATAGGTCTCGATGCGGAGCGTATAGTTGCCCTCTGCCAAATCGATGGGCACGACGAAAACCAGCGAATCGTTGGTCGACAACCTGATTTCAAGTTCCTCGTCCACCTCAAACTCGTTCCGCAAATAGCCCTTGCCAAACCCTTCGCCCGTCGCGTCCTTGCATTCAATGCCAATACCATTGGCAAAAGCAATGGCGCCGCGCTTCAGGTGCCCGTTCGTCTGCCCCGTCGCGCCACACGTGATGCCGGTAAAGCTCGAAGTAACGCGCGTACCGTCCAGCGAACTAATATCCTTAATATTCGTCCATACCAAATCTTCGCTGATCAGGGTACGTCTCACAATATTACCCTTCCGGCTCGATTCGGGAATAAAGCGAACGCGCGTACCCGTGATTTGCTTCGCGCTCACCTCTTTCTCAGTCTTCACACCTTGCCCTGTCGCAATGCAGGTGTAGTAGAACGTACCCAGCCCGTCGACTTGTACGCTACGGCCTGAGTTCATAAAACCACTCATCACCATGCCCATGGCTTCGATCGCCGCCCTTGCATCTGGCATACTGACCGTCGTCATCATGGCGACTTGCTTACACAATTCGTCCATTGTAACGGTTGGACCTACCGTGACAGCTTGCGGATACCACAATTCTGTCATTTTCTTGTAAATGGCCTTGAATACTGGCATATCCTTAATTTTTAGATGTTTATACTCTTATTACTGATCTCGCAAATTATTGTTTCTGATAGGTATAGGAAGTGTCTCCGACAGGTATGGGAAGTGTCACTGACACTTATAGGAAGTGTCGGGGATACTTATGGGAAGTGTCAGGGACACTTATGGGAAGTGTTGGAGACACTTATAAGAAGTGTCGGTAGCACTTATGGAAAGTGTCGGGGACACTTCCTATACCTGTCAAAACTCCTCCTCAGACAAAGGGAATTCCACAAAAGAATGCTTCCCCGCCGTGCTTGGAAAGAAGGGGACGGGATGCGTATTCCGCCCCCTCTAAAAACACATTTCATAACAGCTTACGGGGTGCAATCCCTGCAGCCAAAGTAAGCATTCTTCTGTCGAATCCACTATATCAGGGATTAGAAACAATTTATTGTTATTTTGTTTGTTGTATGTTGTCTCTATTGTCGTTTGTTTCTCTATTTACGTCATCCTATTTGTCTTATACTTACCGTCACCCTGTTTTACTTCTACGTCACCCTGAGCGAAGTCGAAGGGTCTCCGGACGCCCACACGTCATCTCGAGCTTGCCGAAAGATCCCTCCACTGCGGTCGGGATGACGTCGAGAGAATGCCACGATAAAGTACATTCAAATAGTTTCAGTATTTATTCTTGAAATAAAGAGCGCTTTGGGTTTCCCCGGTAGTTATATAGATGCCGACCAAAGCATCTATATAAGTTTTGTTGTTATCGCCGAGGGCTTTCGCCCCCGGCTTTATATAAGAGATATTCAATATATAATCAATGGGATTATAATTGAGGACCTTCACCATACTGCGGTGCACCTTGGTCTTGCCATACACGTTCTGTATTCAGGATGTTGTTTGCAGAACCAATGCTATAACCTTGTGCTTCGTATGCTGCAAGCTCTATTTCATACATCAAGTCTGTAGGAGCTGGAGCTGAGAGAGCTGTACGACGCGGAATGGTAACTGTAGGCAAACCGTTTGCGGCATAGTCTACACGCTGCCAGATATCCGAATCCAACTTAGGCACGCCCGAACGACGGCAAGTTACCCAAACTTCTACCGGTAATTCCATGAAGTTCAAGATTTGCTGGATGTAGACCTTTTCCAAGTCGGAAGCCACATCGCCCGTCAGTTGATATTCTTCGTGTGACATCATTTCGTCGATTTCACCAGCTTTCAAATCAATAGCAACTTCATTCGGATCATAACTGTAAGTTGTACCATAATATGGGATGCGGTTCAAACTTGCCATCCGGTCATACTCTTCTACAGAAGCGCGCAAAGCTTTATCATAGTATGCTTGAGCGGATTGAGGTAATGCTGCACCCAACAGGGCAAACTCTGCCAAATAGAGGTTGACTTCAGATGTAGTCATATATTTACCAAACCAAGGCATATTGTCTGTATCCTGGATAATCGGATCACCTACTGCTGTCGGCAATGTAAAGTCGATACGTCCATATACCTGTTCATCTTGGAAACGAGAGAAAGGATAGTATGCGGCGCGGCTGTTGTCGTACAAACATTGGGTATCGTAGTTGAACCAATCTCCATACGTACCGGCTTGCTGTCCGGCATTGAATGCCAAAGGCAGACCGTAGTAACGTACCCAAGGTTCACCCGGTGCTTTCCAAGATTCGAAATCGCCGTTGGCATCCAAATTGATATTGGCCATGATATAAGATGGAATATCATCTGTACGGTCAGCATCAATGAACTGCTGTACTACGCGGGAGTTCCATTCGTTCTTCTGGAAAATGAAACGTACACGCGGGTCGCGATTGCGTACCATCAAGTCGATGATAGGTTGTGAAGCACCTACGCTTTGCAAAATACCATTATTCCAGTGGTATACATAATCTTCGCTAGAAGAATTATAACTTGCCTTATTGAAGAAGAAATCATCACTCTCCCCATCCAATACACCACAAGAAGCGTTTGCCACATCCTGTGCAATCTGGAGGGCACGAGCGCGGTCTTGTGAAATCAAACGAGCCGCAATCTTCAATTTCAGCGAATTGGCAAGTTTTGCCCATTTATCTGCTTGTCCACTATATACAGGATCTTGTGTCCCTTCGAAGCTTTGGTCAGTGGCTGTAGTAAATGCTGCAATATCGGCATCCAAGTTATTCAACCACAAATCATACAAATCAGCTACACGGTCATACTTCGGCGTCAATGTACCGCCATGCAATGCTTGGGCAGCTTCCGTATACGGGATATCGCCGATAAAGTCAGTATCAAAAATACCCATGTAAACACACAACACGTCCATAGCAGCTTCATACTGAGCGTACGCCGCAGCCTCTTCTTCCGGCATTTGCGAACGTACATACTTGATTTCGTTCAAGTATTTCAATACATCAATGGAACCACCGGTACCTGCACCTCCTTCATGAACGAGGGAAGTCACGCCACCCGTAGATACCAAGACTTGCATCCACTGGTAAATCTGGTTGGCATTGTAGAACCAGTAGGTGTAGTCCGACGGGTCGAACTCCAACACACCTTGTGAGAACAAATACCCGACGTTACCCTCAGAAAGAGAACTTGGGTTTGTGTTCGTTTCTGCAAAATCATCCCGGCAACCGGTTGTGAAAAGGGTTGCGCCTGCTAACAAAAGGGCAGCTGGGATTAACTGATATTTTTTCATATCTGATAATTCTGTTTATGCGTTTATACTATTAAATTGTTTAGAATCCTACGTTTACTGTCAACGAGAAGCTGGAGGTTACACCCGTCAACGAACGGATACGGAACTCGGCAGCAGCCGTACCAGACACAGATTCCGGATTGATATTGTTAGGCAGTGAGTTCAACAAATAGCCCAAGTTGTGTGCATTGAATGTCAACATCAAGTTCTTAGCTTTAATCTTTTGACAAGCACTACTTGGTAAACGATAACTCAAAGAGATATCACGCAACGCAATGTAGTTCAATTTTTCGAACCAAGCATCGTTTACAACACCATAATCACGTCCGGCCATAGTCCACGCATTGTTACGATAGGTCCAAGCTGATGCGTGGGTCGGCTCAATCATGCCTTTGTCTATCAATTCCTGATAAGATTCACCGGCAGTAGAAACGCCGCCCGAACCTACCGTGTAAACAGAACCGTTCGGCTGCGTGATTTGTGTACCCGAAGGAATAATACCCTGCGGAATTACACCATCTTCGTAAGTCTTACCATCGTAGTTAGATGTCCAAGAAATACCACCGTGTCCTGGTTGGCCATCCAAAGAGGTTTCCATAAAGCCATACGCAGTACCGTAACGACCATTATATGTAGCGACATAACCACCAAAGCGCATATCCAATGCCACGCTTAACGTCCAGTTCTTATAACTCAACGACGTATTCACAGAACCCAAGAAGTCCGGCACCATCGAACCTAATTCTACGATTTCGGATTCGTTACGGAGCAAATGGGCACGACGCTGTGAGTCGGTCCAAACCAACATCGGCAAGCCGGAAGATTCATCAATCTTCACATAACTATCAGACATCAAGGTACCGTAAGCTTCACCTACTTTGGCAACAGAACCAATACGATAGTTACCATAAGTTACATCACCAGCCAAAGGAATATAATCAGCAACGTTTGGATGCAACTCAATAATCTTGTTCATATTCTTAGTCCAAGTGAAGTTCAAATCCCAAGTCCAGTCTTTTGTTTCAATCGGAGTCGTATTCAACGCCAATTCGATACCTTGGTTTTGAATATTACCGGCATTGACTAACTGGCTGCTGATACCCGAAACTGAAGGAACGGAGATGGTCATAATCTGGTTCTTCGTATTTTCCTTATAATAAGTAGCGTCTAATCCGATACGGTTGTTCAAGAAACGCCAGTCCAAACCGATTTCCCATGCATTCTTGCGCTCCGGTTTCAAATTCTGATCATACATCTTGCTATCAACTGACATTCCATAATAATTCGTACCGTTCAAAGTAGAAGTGTTGATACCGTATGCTGTATTGATAATGTACGGATCCGTATCGTTACCTACCTGTGCCCATGATCCACGAATCTTCGCGAAGGAGATCCAATCTGGCAATTGGTCGCGGAACGTAGATGAAATCAACCAAGATCCATTGACTGATGGATAAAAGTAAGAATATGTACCATGTGTGTCGGTATAAACCAAGGCTGACGACCAGTCGTTACGTCCTGTTACATCCACGAAGATTTGGTCTTTCCAGCTGGCTCCCACTTGGAAGGCTACTGAAAGCATCTTCTTATGATTTTGAATAGCAGCAGTATAAGAAGGTGTACTCTTTGAGTTTGCAATAAAGTATTGTCCAGGTACAATCAAGCCATCCACTGTATTCATGGATTGTGCTTGCTGGAAGTTCTGGTAGTATTCACCACGAAGGAATCCGGTCAATGTCCAATCACCCCAAGTCTTGTTCCACATAAAATTGGCGTTCAAGTTGGTCTGTTCTTTCGTTGTCTGGCTAATACCATAATAACCACCTTCATTGGCATAACCTGAACCCAATTGCTTACTTTCATAACGGGTATAGTAGTAATTATAGTTACCTTCTACATTAAACTTCAACCAATCGGTCAAATCCACATTCAATTTCACAGTTGGACGAACTGAAGTCTCTTTCTGGCGGTAATCGTTTTCGAAGATACTCCACCAAGTGCTTACGCCCGGCATATTGCCCCATTCATCTCCGTAAGAAGAACTTGCAGCACCACCGTGTGCGCCTTTGTATTTATCACGTGCCGTAGAAGGATCATACGAACGTCCCCATACGCCGCTGGCGAAGTTTTCCCCCATATTAATCGGTGAGTTACGCGGCATCGAGTTCGCAAACGACATGCTGGCATCAATTTGCACCTTGTCTGTAATCTTATGCGTAGCTTTTCCTAAGAAAGAAATACGGTCGAACGAGTTGTTCGGCGTCGTACCATTGGCATGTTTGTAAGATAAAGAGGTATAGAACGTAGTCTTTTCGTTACCACCACTAATCGCAATATTGGTATTTGTGTTGAATCCCTTGTTGAATGCTTTCTTGAAGTTGTTCTTTACAGCTTCATACGGACGAATCGTACCGTCGTAGTATTCTACATCACGACCATCGAAAGCAGGACCCCAAGATACGCCTTGGTCATTCAACAAAGAGAACTGACCATTGGTGTTGGTTGGATATTGATGTAAGTTATCGTAAATGTAATAGTTTCCATTGGCATCGGTCTCTCCATAATTTACATTACCCGCCATTATACCGTTACCAAATTCATTTTGGAAAGAAGGCGTTTGCGTGATGGCATCGATACCAATAGTCTGCGAGAAATTGATGCCTAAACCTTGTCCGGCTTTACCGCTCTTGGTCGTAATCACGACGGCACCGTTCAAACCACGTGAACCGTAGAGGGCGGTAGCGGCTGCACCTTTCAGGACAGATACCGATTCAAAGTCATCCGGGTTCAAGTTCTTCAATTCATTACCGTAGTCGTTAGGGTTGGAATCCCAGTCCGGGTTACCTTCCTTGATGTCGTTCGACAAGATGACACCATCGACCACGTAGATAGGCTGGTTGTTCTTACCCAAGGTAGAAGCACCACGGATTTGGATCTTCGTAGAACCGAACATACCACCATCTGAACCGGCGATCTCGACACCGGCTACTTTACCTTGCAAAGCCGATACCGGGTTGATCAAGTTGGTGTTCAACTCGTCGCTCTTCAATTCGGTCATGGCGTAACCCAACGACTTCTCGGAACGCTTCATACCCAAGGCTGTTACCACGAGTTCTTCCAATTGCTCGGAGTCTTCAGAGAGTGTTACGTTGATAGAGGGCTGACCGTTGTACACAATTTCCTGAGTCGTGTATCCGACGTAAGAGATTTGAATGACATCGCCATTCTTCACACCTTCCAGGGTAAAGTTACCGTCCATGTCGGTAATGTTACCGTTGGTAGTACCTTTGATGATTACAGATGCGCCGATGACTGGACCGTAAGCATCCACCACATTTCCCGTCACTGTACCGTCCTGCTGAGCACGGAGGGCACTCGGATTTGCCGGGGCTATTTCTGCATACACATTACCTGTAATGCTTAACGCAGTAGCCACTAATAGCAAACAAATGGAATTTGTTGTCTTGTTTGGCATAAATAATTCTTTATTGTGTTTATAAATATATGTTCTTTCTCTTTTGTTGTAACGGAATCAGTAGGTTAGCCTCTTGCGTTTTTTGTCGTTTTGACGTAGTCTAAGTAAGACTAATCTCTGCTTTAGGATTATCAGGCCCGGTTTTTAACATTTGCAGCGTTAAAATGGCATTGCATTTGATATAAAAAAACGGGGGTGAAGAAAAAAAATACCCCTGCAGTGATTTTTTTTTCAAATTCATGCTTGTTTTTAAGAAAAGAATACGTACATTTGTAGCGTTTCTAACGCGAATCGCAGGTAAACCGATGTAGTCTTACTTATACGTTTCCTTTCACCCCATACATTCCCTACCTATATATAATAACCTATATATAATAATATGTACGCGCGCGAGGGGAAGGGGTGAGTAGGAATAAGAAAAAGCAAGGAGGATGATTGATTATTGAAAATAAAAAGGTATTTTTGCCGTATGAAAAAAGCAAAAAGGATGTATCTATGGCAATAACCCGAGTTAATAACATACGACCTGAAATGCTTAGATGGGCAATCCGGCGGGCAGGGAGCAATGAAGAAGAAGCCAGTAAGGCTATTCCGGCATTGGCGGGTTGGTTGTCTGGAGAAAAGAAGCCCACGGTAATTCAATTACAGCAGTTTGCAAACAAATTTCATGTTCCTTTCGGCTACCTATTTCTTCAAGAAGCGCCTATGGAAAATATCCCTTTCCCTATGTTTAGGGGAGACACGGTAAAGTCCGACCATTTTAACTTGAATGTATATGATACGATCATGCATGTACGAAGCCGACAGGATTGGTTGGAAGAATATTTGGAAGAAAATGATATTGACACATGCCAATTGGTGGGTACAGCGCAACTAAAAATGCCTATCGGTGAGACTGTTTTTATGCTTCGGAAGGCATTGAAACTGGAGCCAAGGTGGGCATTCAGCCTATTAAATGCAGATGCAGCCGTAAGTATGCTTACCAAGCAGATGGAAGAGGCAGGTATTTTCTTAGCTTATAACGGCGTAGTTGGCAATAACACACACCGCCCTTTGCAAGTAAGCGAATGCCGTGGATTTGCATTGGCAAGCAAGACGGCTCCATATATCTTTGTAAACAGTACAGATAGCAAGTCCGCACAATTATTCACGCTGATACATGAAGCAGCCCATCTGATGCTTGGCGTTAGCGCAGGACATGCTGGAGAAGAAACCACAAGCCAAGATGTGATAGAAACCTATTGCGACAGAGTCGCTGCTGAATTTCTTGTCCCAGCTACTGTATTGCATGAAATTTGGAATGGAGATATAAAATACATATCCCGCAGATTCAAGGTAAGCGAAATTGTCATAGCGCGCAGAGCGCATGATTTAGGCATGCTTTCCGACAACGACTACCGAACATTTTGGTTAGAGTATAGAAAAAGGCCTATTCCTATCCAAAAGAAAAGCGGTAGAGGCGATTTTTACCAGACAAGTGTAAAGCGCGTAGGGCGGTTGTTTGCTATCCATATACGTAATGCGGTAAATAATCGACAGCTAAGTTATACAGAAGCCTACCGATTAACGGGTCTGCATGGCAATACGTACCAACACTTCATGACTAATAATATTTAATGCGTATGGCTTATATATTCGACACTAACATATTTATCCGGTCTAAAAATGAGATGCCCATGGAGATATGGCCTACTTTTTGGAGGCGAATGACTGAAATAATAAACTCCGGACAAGTCTATTCTTGTATAAAAGTAAAGGAAGAAATAGACAAAGGCAACGACGAATTGACCACATGGATACATGATAACGCTTCAGATTCATTCTATTTCGCAATAGATGAAGAAGTGTTGGATAAATATGCAGAAACGCAGAACTGGGCACAAAACAATACGATGTTCAATGATACTGCTCGACAAGAATTTGCAACAGTTGCCGACGCTTTCATTGTAGCTACAGCTGCTGCTAAAGATCTTACTTTGGTGACCTATGAAACGCCGAACCCTTTTAGCAAAAAACGTGTAAAAATCCCAGATGCGTGTAATGCAATGGGCGTTAGATTCTGCGACCTGAACGCTGCACTAAAAGAAATGGGTATCACAATATAATAATGTACAATTATCATCGATAGTTCTGAAGAACTTTCCCCAATTGCTCGTCCGTAAGGTCGGCGCCATAGGTGGCATAATCCAGGCGGAAGGTGCAGCCGTTCTTATACTCCGAACAGCCGTAGGCCGTCTTGCCGCGCAGGATAGTTCCCTTCTTGCATAGTGGACAGACGAGTTTCGGGGCGCGGGGCTTGCGGGGTTTGCGCTCCTTCTTCTCTTTCTTTTCGGCCGGTTTCTCTTCCGGCTTCGTTTCGATGGTGATGCGGCGGGCGGTCGAATCCGAGAGGACGTTGAGGACGATTTGGTTCACCATCTGCTTCAACTCCTCGAGGAAGGTACGCGCTTCGTAGGTACCCCGTTCGATTTGGCGCAGCTTCTTCTCCCAAAGTCCGGTCAGTTCGGCGCTCTTTAAGAGCTCTTCGTGAATTGTACCGATGAGCTCCTTGCCCGTAGCAGTAGGATACAGGCTCTTACGCTCCTTACGGATGTAATTGCGCTTGAAGAGGGTTTCGATGATGGCGGCGCGCGTCGAGGGGCGACCGATACCGTTCTCCTTCAGGGCGTCGCGCAACTCATCGTTGTCTACCAGCTTGCCGGCCGTCTCCATGGCGCGGAGCAGAGTAGCTTCGGTGTAGGGTTTGGGCGGCGTGGTCCAAGTCTCTTTCAAGATGGGTTGGTGCGGACCGCTCTCCCCTTTCGTAAAATCCGGAAGGACGGCATTCTCTTCTTGCGGATTCGCCTCCTCGTCTTTCGCCTCTGCCCCGAAGACAACCCGCCAACCAGGCTTGAGGATTTGCTTTCCCGTCACCTTAAATTCTACCTTCTCCACCTTGCCCAAGACCGTGGTAGTCGATATCTCGCAATCCGGATAAAAGGCGGCGATGAAGCGACGCGCCACCAGGTCGTACACTTTCATCTCATTATCACTCAATCCGCGGGCAGGGACGCCGGTCGGGATAATGGCGTGGTGGTCGGTCACCTTCGTATTATCGAACACGCGCTTGCTCTTCGGCAGTTTCTTCTCGAGGAGCGGTTGCACCAGCTCCGTATAATTGACCAAACCTTTGAGCGTGGCAGGTACTTTCGGGTAAATATCTTCGCTCAAGAAAGTAGTATCGACGCGCGGATAGGTCGTCACCTTCTTTTCGTAAAGCGATTGGATGAGCTTTAGCGTATCGTCGGCGGTAAAGGCGTATTTCTTATTGCATTCTACTTGGAGGGAAGTCAAATCGAACAGACGAGGAGCATATTCCTTTCCCTTCTTCTCGGAGATGTCCGTCACGGTAAAGTCCGCCTGCTTCACGCTTTCGAGGAAAGCCTCGCCCTCTTCCTTCTTCGTAAACTTGCCCTTCGTGGCCGAGAAGGTCGTATTCCGGTAGATAGTCTTCAACTCCCAATAGGGTTCGGGCTTGAAGTTATCGATCTCCGCCTGGCGATTGACGATGAGGGCGAGCGTCGGTGTTTGTACGCGTCCGATGGAAAGCACTTGCCGGTTTTGCCCGTAGCGGAGTGTATAGAGGCGGGTGGCGTTCATGCCGAGGAGCCAATCCCCTATCGCACGGGAAAGTCCCGCCTCGTACAAACGGTTGAACTCGGACTGCTCCTTCAACTGGCGGAACCCTTCGCGGATCGCCTCTTCAGTCAGCGAAGAAATCCAAAGGCGGTAGACGGGACATTTCGCCCCAGCCTTTTGCATCACCCAGCGTTGGATAAGCTCGCCCTCTTGCCCCGCATCTCCGCAATTGATAATCATCTCGGCCTGTTGCATCAGGCTTTCGATGACCTTGAATTGTTGTTCGTACGTCGGATTACTAATGAGCTTGATACCAAAGCGGGGCGGCACCATAGGAAGCGACGCGAGGCTCCATGCTTTCCAGTTTGGCGTGTAATCGTGCGGCTCTTTGAGGGTACACAGATGGCCGAAGGTCCACGTCACTTGGTATCCGTTTCCTTCGATATATCCATCCTTCCGCTGGGTCGCTCCCAGCACTTCCGCAATCTCACGCGCTACGCTTGGCTTTTCCGCTATACATACTTTCATCTTCAATCCTTCGTTTTTTCCTGTGCAAAAGTACTTAAAAAATATCTTCTTCGGAAATAAATCTTCCGAGGATAAAATAAACCTCCGCTTTCCCCGTTCTTTAAAAGAGAAATAAAAAGCAAACGTATGAGAAAGGCAAGTTGGTGGATTTTGACACTGGTGCTGGTGGTTGGCGGCGTATTCCTTTACCATTATCATAATACAGGCAAGGAGGATGCGGAAAAGCCATTGACGGCTGAAGGATTTCCTATCCAAGACGCGCACGACATGCACGAGGAGGGCGAAAACCTCTTCGTCGTAAGCCAAAAGACATTGTACCGCTTCAACCGCGAGGGGGATTTCATTTGCCAAATCACCCAGCCGGACGAGATCGAAGTGGCCGGTTATCTGGTGGATGCCGTCAAGGAGCAACTCATCGTCTTGGGCAACGTGAACGACATCTATTATTATACGTTCGATGGCCAATTGCTTTTGAAAAAGAAACTCAAACGAATTGACAAGTAAAGAAAATGCGCATAGACATACTTACGGTTTTGCCCGAAATGATTGAAGGAATGATCCATTGTTCGATTCTTAAGCGGGCGCAAGACAAGGGATTAGCAGAAATACACCTACACAACCTACGCGATTACACCACCAATAAATGGCGGCGCGTGGACGATTACCCGTTTGGAGGCGAGGCGGGCATGGTGATGCAAATCGAACCCATCGACCGGGCTATCACGGCATTGAAAAGCGAACGGACGTATGATGAAGTGATCTTTACCTCGCCCGATGGCGAGACGTTCGACCAGCCCATGGCCAATAGCATGTCGCTCTTAAACAACTTAATTATCCTTTGCGGGCATTACAAAGGAGTGGATTACCGCATCCGCGAGCATCTGATTACAAAGGAGATATCGATTGGCGATTATGTCCTTACAGGAGGAGAACTGGCGGCTGCGGTCATCTCGGATGCTATCGTGCGGTTGATACCCGGCGTGATAGGCGATGAACAAAGTGCCCTCTCCGATTCTTTCCAAGACAACCTCCTCGCACCGCCCGTCTACACCCGGCCGGCCGACTATAACGGATGGAAAGTCCCCGACGTCCTCCTCTCCGGCCACCAACGAAAGATCGAAGAATGGCGACTCCAGCAAGCGCACGAGCGGACCGCCCGCCTCCGCCCCGACCTATTAAAATAACACCCTCCGTTATCTCCTTTTCCAAACATAACGAGAATCGGAAAAGAATATAACTATAATTAAAATGGAATATAACTATAATCGGAAGGGGTTATAGTTATATTCGAATCAAATCCTCGCCCAACACGGAAGAGATTTTGGCTAACGTCCGAAGCGTAAAATTATGGGTACCACCCAACCAACGCGATACTTCGGGTTCCGTCTTTTCCACTTTCCGGGCAAATTCTTTTTGTGTCATGCCGAGTTCTTTCAACCTCGCATCAATTTTATCGGCAATCCTGAAAGACCAATCCACTTGCTTGGTCACATCCCGTGGGATGGAAGCAAGGGTTTCACGAAACAAATCGGTTGCACTCATAGGTCAAAAAACTTACAATTCATATTTTGCTTTTGCCATATTACTACCTTTTATATGGTGCAAAAATACGAAAAATATACAGAATGATTACTTTATAAGGTAATATTCACCATCTACTTCTCAATTTTTCACGTTAAATTGTAATCTCTGCTTTGCAATTTAGGAGAAGATGCGTATCTTTGCCCCACATAAGGCAATGATAAAATAGGAAAGGCAAGTGGAATCCTTTTTTCGCACACATAAGTATCTGATTGAGCATCTGCATCCCTTGGTGCGCCGCGAATTGATGGACGAAATCAATTGGGACGACCGGTTGATTGGCATCAAAGGGTCGCGCGGAGTGGGAAAGACGACTTTCCTCTTGGATTATGCTCGCGAAGCTTTTGGGGCGGATAACCGGGAATGCTTGTATGTGAACTTAAACCATTTCTATTTTACGGAGCGTACGTTGATGGATTTTGCCACCGAGTTCAGCGCGAAAGGCGGACGGGTGTTGCTTATCGACCAAGTTTTCAAATACTCCGGCTGGTCGAAAGAATTGCGTTATTGCTATGAGCAACTGCCCGATTTGCGGATTGTGTTTTCCGGTTCGTCGGTCATGCGATTGAAAGACGACCCGGACTTGGCGGGAAAAGTAGTGTCGTACAACTTGCGCGGCTTTTCGTTTCGCGAATACTTGAATATGTTGTCGGAAAACCATTTTCCTTCTTACAAGTTTCAAGACATTATCGAGCGGCACGAAGAGATAGCCAAAGAGATTTGTACGAAGGTACGCCCGTTGGATTATTTCCACAACTATTTGCATCATGGCTTTTATCCGTTTTTCTTAGAGAAGAGAAACTTTTCCGAGAATTTGCTGAAGACGATGAATATGATGCTCGAAGTCGATGTCTTGTACATCAAACAAATCGAGCAAACCTATTTGCCCAAGTTGCGTAGATTGCTTTACCTCCTGGCGATCAGTTCGCCTTGTTCGCCCAATGTAAGCCAGCTAAGCAAAGAGATTGAAACTTCGCGGGCAACGGTGATGAATTACATCAAGTATCTGAAAGACGCGCGACTGGTGAATATGCTTTATCCAGCGGGAGAGGATTTTCCGAAGAAGCCGGCCAAGATATACATGTATAATTCAAACTTGATGTATCCCATCAGCCCAGTCGATAAGGTAGACATAGGCGTAGCATGCGAAACGTTCTTTTTCAATCAAGTGCAAAAAGACAACATCTTGCACGAGGGGCGGAAGAATGCACACTTTTGGGTGAACGATGCTTATAATTTCCGCATCGAAACGAACCCGAAATTCAAAGGCTCGGCCGATATGTATTATGCCGTCGACGAACTGGAGTCGGGCGAAGGGCATGTGATTCCGCTTTGGCTATTCGGTTTTTTATATTGAAAACAAAGTATCAAACATACTAATAGTTTATAGATCTATGACAAAAGAAAAGAAATTTATCACATGTGATGGTAATGAGGCTGCGGCGCACATATCTTATATGTTTAGCGAAGTAGCTGCGATTTATCCTATCACACCGTCGTCTACGATGGCTGAACATGTAGACGAATGGGCTGCTGCTGGCCGTAAGAATATCTTCGGCGAGACAGTTATGGTACAAGAAATGCAATCAGAAGGTGGTGCGGCTGGTGCCGTTCATGGTTCGTTGCAGGCAGGTGCTCTGACCACGACTTATACGGCATCTCAAGGCTTATTGCTGATGATTCCGAATATGTATAAGATTGCGGGCGAATTGCTTCCTTGCGTATTCCATGTATCAGCGCGTACGTTGGCTTCACACGCTTTGTGTATCTTTGGAGACCATCAGGATGTGATGTCTTGCCGCCAGACAGGTTTCGCCATGTTGTGCGAAGGTTCGGTTCAGGAGGTGATGGATTTGGCAGGGGTAGCTCACTTGGCTACATTGAAATCACGCGTGCCGTTCATCAACTTCTTCGACGGATTCCGTACTTCTCACGAAATCCAGAAGATTGAAAAGTTGGATAACGAAGACTTGGCTCCGCTCATCGACCAAGAAGCATTGGCAGATTTCCGTGCACGTGCCTTGAATCCGATGAAGCCGGTTGCCCGTGGTATGGCTGAAAACCCGGACCACTTCTTCCAGCATCGTGAAGCAGCTAACTCGTTCTACGAGAAAGTTCCGGCTATCGTAGAAGAATATATGAACGAAATCTCGAAGATTACAGGCCGCAAGTATGGTTTGTTCGATTATTACGGAGCAGAAGATGCTGACCGAGTAATTATCGCCATGGGTTCTGTAACGGAAGCTATCCGCGAGACAATCGACTACTTGATGGCAAAGGGCGAAAAGGTAGGTTTGGTGGCTGTCCACTTGTATCGTCCGTTCTCAGCTAAACATTTCTTGGCTGCTGTACCTAAGACGGCTAAACGTATTGCCGTATTGGATCGTACGAAAGAACCGGGTGCAAATGGCGAACCGCTTTACTTGGACGTAAAGGATTGCTTCTATGGCGTAGAGGATGCTCCGCTGATTGTAGGTGGACGCTATGGTTTAGGTTCGAAGGATACGACTCCGGCACAAATCTTGGCGGTTTACGAAAACTTGTCTCTCCCGATGCCGAAGAACCAGTTCTCTATCGGTATTGTAGATGATGTTACTTTCACTTCTCTGCCTAAGAAAGAAGAAATCGAATTGGATGCCGATGGTATGTTCGAAGCTAAGTTCTATGGCTTGGGTGCTGATGGTACAGTAGGTGCTAACAAGAACTCTGTGAAGATTATCGGTGATAATACGAACAAATATTGCCAGGCATACTTCGCATACGACTCGAAGAAGTCAGGTGGTTTCACTTGCTCACACTTGCGCTTCGGTGATCATCCGATCCGTTCGACTTACTTGGTAAATACACCGAACTTCGTAGCTTGCCACGTTCAGGCTTACCTGCATATGTATGATGTAACACGTGGTTTGCGTAAGAATGGCACTTTCTTGCTGAATACGATTTGGGAAGGCGAAGAGTTGGCTAAGAACTTGCCGAACAAGGTAAAGAAATATTTCGCACAAAATAATATTTCCGTTTATTATATCAATGCTACAAAGATTGCTCAGGAGATAGGTTTAGGTAACCGTACAAACACAATCCTCCAGTCAGCATTCTTCCGTATCACAGGTGTTATCCCGGTTGATTTGGCCGTAGAACAGATGAAGAAGTTCATCGTGAAGTCTTATGGCAAGAAGGGTGAAGATGTAGTGAACAAGAACTATGCAGCCGTTGACCGCGGTGGTGAATATCATCAATTAACCGTTGATCCGACATGGGCTAACTTGGAAGTTGAAGCTCCGGCGGCTAACAATGATCCGGCATTTATCAATGAAGTAGTTCGTCCGATCAATGCACAGGATGGCGACTTGCTTCCGGTATCTGCATTCAAGGGTATTGAAGATGGTACTTGGTATCAAGGAACTGCTAAATATGAAAAGCGTGGTGTAGCTGCTTTTGTTCCGGTTTGGAATAGTGAGAACTGTATCCAGTGTAACCAGTGTGCGTATGTATGTCCTCACGCAGCTATCCGCCCGTTCGTATTGGATGAAGAAGAACAAAAGAATGCACCGGCATTTGCTACATTAGCCGTTAAAGCTCCGGCTGCTATGAAGGGCATGGTCTTCCGTATGCAGGTAGACGTGATGGATTGCTTGGGTTGTGGTAACTGTGCAGATGTATGTCCGGGCTTCAAGGGCAACAAGGCATTGTCGATGGTTCCGTTGGAAGGTCAGTTAGGCGAAGCTGCTAATTGGGACTTCTGCGTGAACAACGTGAAGAGCAAACAGAACTTGGTAGACGTGAAGTCGAACGTGAAGAACTCTCAGTTCGCTACTCCGTTGTTTGAGTTCTCAGGTGCTTGCTCAGGCTGTGGTGAGACTCCGTATGTGAAGTTGATTTCTCAACTCTTTGGCGATCGTCAGATGGTATCGAATGCAACAGGTTGTTCTTCTATCTATTCAGGTTCTGTACCTTCTACTCCTTATACTACAAACGAGAAGGGTCATGGTCCGGCATGGGCAAACTCTTTGTTCGAGGACTTCTGCGAGTTCGGTTTAGGTATGGAATTAGCTAACGAAAAGATGCGTGCTCGCATCCAGGCTGCTATGGAACAGGCTGTTGCCAACGAAGGTACGCCGGCTGAATACAAAGAAGTATTCCAGGCTTGGATTGAGAACCAGAACGATGCTGACAAGACGAAAGAATTGGCTGAACAGATTATCCCGATGGTAGAAGCAGCAAAAGATAAATGTCCGGCTTGCGCTACAATCGCTGGTTTGTCTCAATTCCTCGTTAAACGTTCACAATGGATTATCGGTGGTGATGGTGCTTCTTACGATATCGGTTACGGTGGTTTGGATCATGTAATCGCATCGGGTAAGAACGTAAACATCCTTGTACTCGATACAGAGGTTTATTCAAATACAGGTGGTCAGTCCTCAAAGGCTACTCCGCTGGGTGCTATCGCTAAGTTCGCCGCTTCTGGTAAGCGCGTACGCAAGAAAGACCTTGGTTTGATGGCTACTACTTACGGTTATGTATATGTAGCTCAGATTGCCATGGGTGCCGACCAAGCTCAAACGCTTAAGGCATTGCGCGAGGCAGAAGCATACGACGGTCCATCTCTGATCATTGCTTACGCACCTTGTATCAACCACGGTTTGAAGAAAGGTATGGGCAAGAGCCAGGCAGAAGAGAAGGCAGCTGTAGAATGCGGTTACTGGCACTTGTGGCGTTACAACCCGACACTCGAAGCTGAAGGTAAGAATCCGTTCACGCTCGATAGCAAAGAACCGGATTGGAGCAAGTTCCAAGATTACTTGAAGGGTGAAGTTCGTTTCGCTTCTGTCATGAAGCAATATCCGACAGAGGCAGCTGAACTCTTTGCGGCAGCTGAAGAGAACGCTAAATGGCGTCTTAAGAGCTACAAACGCTTAGCTGCTGAAGATTGGGGCGTAGAAGCATAAAACGTTTTCATACTAATATGCCATACTCCGGGCGGAGGTTTCCTTCGGGAAACCCCGCCTTTTTTATGTTCATTGGGCATTTATTTCCAATACAATGATGGATTTGGCTGGCATCCGGACTTGCAGCTTACCCTCTTTCAACTGGAAGTCGTCAAAAGGAATGGGTTTTACGACGTCGGGATGCTCGAAAGTATTGTGTGACTGTATTTCAGGAGCCGTCAAGATGCGTCCATTTATAGTCTTTAACCGAAGGTTTGAGACATCTATACAAACCGTTTCGCTTTGTTTCAAATCCACGTTGGCCAAACTGATATGTATTTTCCCTGCTTCATCGCGCGAGGCAGAGACACTCAGCATGGGAATCTCTCGATTATCACGCACTTCCATCTTATCGCATATCACATCCAAAGGCAAATAGGTTGCATTTTGGTGTACTTTATACATTTCGAATACATGATAAGTCGGGGTAAGCAGCATCTTATCGCCGTCGGTCAGCACCATGGCTTGGAGGACGTTGGCAATTTGGGCAATATTCGTCATCCGCACACGGTCTGTATATTTATGGAACACGTTGAGCGTCAAAGCGGCCACAAAAGCATCCCGCAAGGTGTTCTGCTGATAAAGATGCCCTTGAATAGTACCCGGTTCTTCGTCCCACCAAGTGCCCCATTCGTCCACTAAGAGTGCAATTTGCTTTTTAGGGTCGTATTCATCCATAATTTGGATATGCTTTCGCATCACGGGCTCGATTTCCAGGCACTTGCCCAACGCCCAATAATAATCTTCATCCGTAAAGTCCGTAGCGGAACCTTTGCTTCCGTCCCAACCCAACACCGTATAATAATGCAGGGAAAGGCCATGCATCCGGTTTCCAACCTGTTGCATCAACGTTTTTGTCCAATTATAATCGTAATCGCTCGCCCCGCTGGCCACTTTGAAGAGCTGGTTCCCGTTGTAGTTCCGGCAATACGTGGCATAACGACGGTATAAATCCGCATAGTATTCCGGACGCATGCTTCCGCCGCATCCCCAGCTTTCGTTGCCCACACCGATGTATTTCACTTTCCAAGGCTTCTCGCGTCCGTTTTCCTGGCGGAGTTTTGCCATAGGGCCGTCCTCAGCGGTCATGTATTCGACCCATTTCGCCATTTCCTCGACCGTACCGCTTCCCACATTCAAGCTCACGTATGGCTCGCATCCGATGAGTTCGCAGAGGTTCAGGAACTCGTGCGTCCCGAAGCTATTGTCTTCCACCGTACCGCCCCAATTGTTATTGACCATGCGCGGACGGTTTTCCTTCGGGCCAATGCCGTCCATCCAATGGTATTCATCGGCAAAACATCCGCCCGGCCAGCGAAGCACCGGCACTTGTAGCTTCTTCAATGCCTCCAATACATCCGTCCGATAACCTTGCACGTTCGGGATGTCGCTCTCCGGCCCGACCCAAAGTCCGCCATAAATACACGAACCGAGATGCTCGGCAAATTGTCCGTAAATGTTCTTATCTATCACCTGCTTTCCCTGCTCCGGATAAATGCGCACCGAAGCTTCCCTTTGCGCCTGGGCAGAAAGCGTAAATGCCGCGGCGAGGATTACTAACATGCTTTTCATCGTATAGCTATTTATTTAAAGAATAATTAAAACGTCTTTAATTCCTGATATAAGCGTTGCACCGGAAGCCCCATCACGTTGTAAAAGCTCCCTTCGATGCGCTCGACGCCCACGTAACCAATCCATTCCTGAATGCCATACGCACCTGCTTTGTCGAATGGTTTATAATGGTCTACGTAATAAACAATCTCTTCGTCGGAGAGCGGGGCGAAATGGACGGTCGAGGTGACCGCAAACGACTTTTGCCTTTCCCGTGTCGTAAGGCATACACCCGTGATGACCTCGTGCGCATGTCCGCGCAACGATTGGAGCATCCGGATCGCCTCTCCCCTATCTTTCGGTTT
Organism: uncultured Parabacteroides sp.; assembly: GCA_944325335.1. Taxonomy (GTDB): domain Bacteria; phylum Bacteroidota; class Bacteroidia; order Bacteroidales; family Tannerellaceae; genus Parabacteroides. The sequence goes on from CALUZR010000001.1 coordinate 88,866, forward strand.
CCCAATCACTTCACCTTGGTTCCACACGATGGTATCGGCCGTAATCAAAAGCGTCCGTTCGTGCATTAACTTCGTATAAGCCTCCGCCTTTTGCTTGGCGAGGAAAACCGGAATCTCCTCGGCCGGGAGCGACGACGGATAATGTTCTTCCAACCCAGGGATAACCCACACTTCAAACTCCACATCCAAACCCGCAAGCAACTCCCGCCGACGGGGCGAATTGGATGCCAATATAATATGATAATCCTTTACCTTCATTTCTGTTTAATTTGGGTTCAAATTTACAAAAAAACGGCGAGAGTCCGGACGATACAAGCCGGAATACTTGAATACTTCTGAAGTAAAGTTCGAAATGCCCGGTGAAAACTTTCCATCCTGCCTATCCTTTCTTCACGTATCGTCGATATTTCTTTATCTTTAGCCTAAAGATACACAAATACCGACGATATTTATGTAAACATCGACGATACGTGTAGATTTCCCCGTTATCTACTGAACTTTTCCCGGCGTGCCCGGAAGTTTTCCTCCCGTGTTTTTATCTTTCCTTCGGGAGGAAAAGTGTCAAAAAATTGGACAGTGGTGTCAAAAAATTTGACACTTTTCTAAAAGTTAAGGAGTGTTATACTTCTACATAACAACACATTAACCTGTTTGGCACGATATTTGCATGTTTTTTAGTAGAAAAAAATAATTGGAATATGAAACATATCATTCTAACAACAGTATTTTCGGTCGGCCTGCTTGCCTCTGCCGGGGCGCGGGCACAAGAGGAAAAGGTTTGGACACTCGACGATTGTATGCGTTATGCCGTCGAGAACGCACCTTCGGTAAAGAAGCAAATCCATACGGCGAATACGTATAAGGCGGAGCGGGACGCGGCCATTGCCTCCTTCTTCCCGTCGGTAGGCACGAGCATCGGCACGTCGAATAGCTACGGACGTTCGATCGACCCGGCCACGAATACCTATAATAACGTATCGACATTTAATAATGACTACGGGATTTCGTTCAGCATTCCGGTCTTCACGGGCGGACAATTAATCAACCAATGGCTGATGGCGAAATCGAACCGCCGCATGGGCTTGAACGACGTGCAGAAGGCGAAAGACGACTTGGCCATGAAAACCATGGAGTATTATATGAATACGGTCTATTACTTAGGGACGATCCGCATGGCCGAAGAGAAATTGGCCGAAAGCCAGTTGACGCTTCGCCAAACCCAGCGTCAAGCGGAATTAGGACTAAAGAGCCAGGCGGACGTGGCCGAGTTTGAAGCACAAGTGGCTACGGATGATTATAACTTGACGCACCAGCAAAATCTCTACAACACCGCGATGGTGCAGCTCAAAGAGTCGATGAACTATCCGGCGGATAGCGTGCTGCAGGTCGATACCGTCGTACCCGACCTCCAGATCCTCCCCGAAGCGGAAAGCGTATCCGAGATATTCGATTACGCCAGTGCGAACAACCCGACCGCCCTCCAAGCGGATTTCCAGTTGAAGGAGGCGAAATACCAATACCGCATCTATAAGGGTGCGTTGCTTCCGTCGATTTCCTTCTCGGCAGGCGTGACGACCAATTATTATAAGTCCTTAACGGGCGATGCCGAGGCGCTTCCTTTTGGCGAACAATTCCGAAACAACCGGAGCGAATACTTCCAATTCTCACTCAGTTTCCCGTTGTTTAATGGGTTAAGCAAGATTACCAATCTCCGCCGGAGCCGCAACAACCTGCGGATTGCCCAGGAGACGAAGACGGAAGTACTCCGCCAGCTCCGCACTGCCGTCGAGCAATCGGTGTTAGACAGACGAGGTTATGCCAAAGAGACGATTCAAATGCAGAAGAAGGTAAAGTCCGATGCACTGGCTTACCAAGTCACCAGCCGGAAATACGAAGAAGGATTGATGAGTCCGATAGACGTGCGCACCAGTTCGGCGACGTTGCTCACTTCCCGCGCGGACTTGCTCCAGAAGAAGCTGATGTATATTATCAAATGCAAGCTGGTGGATTATTATAAAGGGAAGCCGCTTTATTGAATTAATAATTAAAAATGAATAAGTAAAAACTCGTAAACTCATAAACTCAAAATATTATGGATATTCAGTTAGAAAAGAAGAAAGGCATTCAGAAGAAACATATTCCGTATATCATTGGTGGCGCGTTGTTTCTCGTGATTTTAATCAGTGTAATCTTTGGCAATCATGCATCGACCTTGAAGGTGGAAGAAAGGGGATTGAGCATTGGCGACGTGAAGAAAGAGATGTTCAACGACTTTGTCCGCGTCGACGGGCAGGTACAACCCATTACCGTAGTCCAGCTTAGTCCGGAAGAGGGCGGCATCGTCCAGGAGAAAGTCGTCGAAGAGGGCGCGCAGGTAAAGAAAGGCGACGTGATTGTCCGCCTCTCAAACTCGAACCTCGACCTCGAAATCCTGAACGCCGAAGCCGAATTGGCCGAGAAGCAGAACCTCCTCCGCAATACGCAGGTGACGATGGAGCAAGATAAGCTCAACAACGAGACGGAGCGGGCGCAATACGCCATGGACATGTCGCGCGCCAAACGTAAATACGAGCAATACAAGCAACTCTACGAGGAAGAACTTGTCGCCAAAGAGGAATACCTCCAGGCCAAAGAGGACTACGAACTGGCGGCCCGCAAGTATGACCTGGTTGTGCAACGCCTCTACCAGGATTCCCTCTCGCGCGGCATCCAGATGGAAGAGATGGAGTTCAGCTTGGCGAACATGCGTAAGAATATCCAGCTCATCCACCAACGGAAAGAGAACCTCAACGTCCGTTCGAAGATAGACGGCGAGCTGGGTCTGTTGGATGTCGTCTTGGGGCAGAATATCATGGCTGGTTCGATGATTGGACAGGTGAACGACCTCTCGGACTATAAGATTGAAGCCATGATCGACGAGCACTACATCGACCGCGTAAAGCCGGGACTTTCCGCCTCGTTCGACCGCCAAGGGCAACAATTCGCCCTGACCGTCCGCAAGGTTTATCCCGAAGTGCGCGAGGGCAAGTTCCGCACCGACTTTGTCTTTACGGGCGAACGTCCGGACAACATCCGCACCGGCCAGACTTATTACATCAACTTGGAACTGGGACAACCGACCGAGAGCCTCATCATCCCGAAAGGCACCTTCTTCCAAAGCACGGGCGGCAACTGGGTATTCGTCCTCGACCCGGATGGCAAGAAAGCCTATCGCCGGCAAATCAAGATCGGACGGCAGAATCCGCAATACTACGAGATACTTGAAGGCTTGGAGCCGGGCGAGCGGGTCATCGTCTCCAGCTACGAAGCCTATAAGGACAATGAAGTGTTGGTATTAGAATAGTAGGTCGTAGGAGTTAAGGAGTTATAGAAGTTATAGGAGTTAAAGCCAAATGTATTGAGTTCATAACCTAAAGGTATCGGCTTTAACTCCTCTAACTCCCCCTAACTTCTCTAACTCCTTCCCATAAAATACAAAATAATATGGCAAACAATATACAAATGGCGGTGCGTTCGCTCGGGCAGAAGGGCCGCCACAACGTAATGAAGATTGCGTCCCTCGCGATCGGACTGGCCGTCGGGCTGGTTCTGATCGCCAAGGCGTGCTTCGAGCAGTCGTTCGACGACTTTTATCCCGAAGGCGACCGGGTGTACCGCATCTACGAGAAGTTCCTGATGAACGGGCAACTGAAACCTTATCCGCATGTAGCGGGCGGCGTCACGGTCTATATGAAAGAGATGATGCCCGAAATCGAAGCCGCTACCCGTTTTACGGCATTGGGTGCGGATGCGACCTTCACGCTGACGGAAAGCCAGAAGAAGCTGAAAGCCGCTTATGTCGCCTTGACAGATAGCAACCTGTTCGACGTCCTCCCGCGCCCCATCTTGCAGGGCGATGCCAAGGAGGCATTGAGCCGTCCGATGTACGTGATGGTTTCAGATGAGCTGGCGGAGAGGATGGGCGGCGACGTCGTGGGGCGGACCTTCTCGTTCGATGGAAACGAGAAGGCGGTCCTGACCATCGGCGGCGTTTACGAGCGGTATCCGGAGAATAGTTCGTATAAATATGATATCTACATCTCGATGCCCTCTATCAAGCATTTCACGTGGGACGGTTCGATGAACCTCGTCGGCAACGACCGTTACGTCGGTTTGGTGAAGCTCCACGAAGGCGTATCCATTGCGCAGCTGGAAGCACAAATTCCCCAATTCATCGAAACGTATCTCCCGACGGAGGAACTGCAGGAGGCGGGCGTAGAACTGAGCTATGAATTCCAGACGATGCAGGGCGAGCACGAACGGAACGAGAACGTGCAGAGCATGATCCTGATGCTTTCGCTCATCGCCTTCGCCCTGATATTCGTGGCGGTGATGAACTACATCCTTATTACGGTGTCGTCCGTCGTCGGGCGGAGCAAGGAGGTAGCGGTGCGTAAGTGCTATGGCGCGTCGGTGGGGAACATCCATGGGCTGGTTTTTGCCGAGGCATTCGTGCATGTCGTGATTGCCTTGTTCATTGCCTTCTGCCTGCTGGTGACGTTCCAGGATTTCATTTCGCACCTGCTGGGCGTGCCGATCGGGGCGTTGCTTTTCAGCCGGAGCATGCTTATCCTCTTGGCGGTCTGCCTGGGCGTGTTGCTGCTGACGGGGTTGCTTCCCGGCTCGCTTTATGCCCGCATTCCGGTCGCGGCGGCGTTTCGAAGCTACCGCGAATCGCGCCGCATCTGGAAGTTGGCGTTGCTCTTCATCCAGTTTACGGCGGCCACGTTCCTCGTCATCCTCTTATTCATTATTAATAAGCAATACCACCGCATGACGAACGACGACCCGGGCTACGTGTACGAGAACTTAGCCTACATCCCATTGGAGGCTCTGTCCAGCGACACGACGGCGCGGCAAATCCTGATGCCGGAACTGGAGCGGCTGGCCGAGGTGGCGCAAGTCACCTTTGCCACGGATTTGCCCATGCGGGGCTCGTCGGGCGACAACGTGATGCTGCCCGGTTCGGACCGTGAGCTCTTCAACTGCGCCGACCAGTTTTACGTCGGTCCCGGTTTCTTCGACCTCATGGAGATTCCCATCGTCGAGGGCCGCGCCTTCAACCCGGAGTTGGGGCCGGACGAGGAGATCATGGTGAGCCGCCGCTTCGTGGAATACATGGAGCGCACCGCCGGTTGGACGGGCAGCCCCATCGGCCGACAAGTCTGCGTCACTTCGCACAACGGCTACAATAACCGGGCGCAAACCATCTGCGGCGTCTTCGAGGATTACCGCATCGGCAGCATCGCCGAGGCGGACGACCGCCCCATCGCCCTCTTCTTCGCCCCGACCACGTTCTACAATGCGGCAGGTAACATCTGGGGGCAACTCTTGATAAAGTATCACCGCCTCACGCCCGAAGCGATGCAGAAGACGAACGACCTCCTCGCCCGCCTGCTCCCGACGAAAGACGTGCACGTCTACTCCTACAAGAGCGACATGCAGGCGATGTATGAAGACACGCGCAACTTCCGCGACGCTGTGCTGGTGGGCGGATTCGTGACACTTGCGATCGTGGTCATCGGCCTGATGGGCTATACGACGGACGAGGTAAACCGTCGCCGCAAGGAGATAGCCATCCGCCGCATCCACGGCGCGCTAATGACCGACGTGCAATGCCTTTTCCTTCGCGACGTCGTGCGGATGGCGCTCCCCGCTTCCCTCTTGGGCATCGCGATTGCCTGGAAGGTGGCCGAAGCATGGCAGCTCCAGTTCTCCGAGAAAGTACCGCTGTCGTGGTATATTTTCATAGGCGGCATGCTGCTTGTTCACGCCGTCATTCTCGCGGTTTCCAGTTATAATGTACACCGAATAGCGTATGAAAATCCATCGAACAGCTTGAAGACGGAATGAGAACAGCGCAGATGTATTCCCCAGGCAGGGCTGAACAAACGGAGGACAGCCCTGTTCTCTTCAGACAACAGCGCTGTTCTATTTCCACAACCGAGCTGACCTGCTCCGGGAACAGCGGCTGATAAGGAAATAGGACAGCTGCTGATGTCGAAGAAGGACAGCTGCTGACGAGGAAACAGGACAGCCGCTGTCCAAGAAACCCATCACCCGCTGTCCATCGAAAGGACCGCGCTGGGAAGGGAAAAGAACAAACGTAAATAAGAAACAAGTCATATACTAAAAAGAAGAAACAATGAACGTAATATCGAATTGGAAGACATATATGAAGTTCCTTAGCCGGAACAAAGGTTATACAGCGATCGACCTGTTTGGACTCTCGGTCTCGCTGATGTTTGTGTTATTTATTGCCGTCTATACCTGGCAAGAGTTGTCTACGGATAAATTCCAAGAGAAGAAAGACAGGATTTATTTGGTCGGCCAAGAAATGCAACCTGTAATGGGTGCCGCCATTCCCTACATGATGAAGGAGCGTTATCCGGAGATTGAAAAGGTATGCCCGATGGTGATTGGGCAATGGACGGGCATGCCGGTCGAATCGGATGGGACAAACCTGAACGCAGACGTAATGTTTGCCGACTCTACATTCTTCGATGTATTCTCTTTCCGCCTTTTGCAGGGCGACCCAAAGAACGCGCTGGTACCTACGTCGAGCGCAGTCGTGTCTGAATCGTTTGCCCGCAAGATGTATGGAACAGACGACGTCTTGGGGCGTAATTTCGCGATTGATACGCTGCACTTCACCGTCAGTGGCGTGGTCGAAGATTTCAAACACACGGCCTTTCCGGAAACCGATATCATCCTTACGTGGCGTATGATCAAACCGTTCAATCCCTCCTTGGCGCCAGACCAAATGGGGAATGCTGGCGGAACGACCTGCGCCGTCCTGGTACACGAAGGCGCAGACTTCAAGCAGCGGGCCAATGATATCAAGGAATGGTTTTCGACCTTCTTCTGGCCATACGAACGCGGTATCTGGAAAGAGGTGCACATGGAGACGCTGGAAGATTACTATTTCTCGGGTTGGGGAGCTAACTGGCCATTGCAGAATGGCGACCGCCGCTTTGTAATGGTGCTGATGTCGGTCGGTATCCTGATTCTTATATTCGCAGTGCTGAACTATATTAATCTGACCGTCGCCCAAGCCGGATTCCGTGCCAAAGAAATGGCAACACGACGATTGCTCGGTTCAACCCGCGCAGAACTGTTCTGGCGATTAATGTCCGAATCGGTTATGATGTGTCTCTTGGCTTGGGGCATTGCGATGATGTTCGCCTTCTTGTTAGAACCCTTCGCCAACGACTTATTAGAAACCCGGTTGGACTTGTCGATACTTTTCTCGCCCCTTTGGCTGGGAGCGGTGTTGCTGTTTGTCTTTATCGTAGGCGGTATTTCCGGTTGGTTGCCGGCCACGGTCATTTCAAATGCCAAACCGATCGAAGTGGTGCGCGGGACGTTAAGAGTAAAGACAAAGATGGTGTTTAGTAAAGTCTTCATTACGTTCCAGAACTTCATTACCATCGTCATGTTAGCTTGTTCACTAGTCATGGTATTACAAATTACACACATGATTCATGCACCGGTCGGATACGAGACAAAAGGACGTTATTACATTTATCTTCACGCCTTGTCAACATCCCAGCAACAAACCTTTAAAGACAAGCTGCTTTCGCTGAGTGGAGTCCGTGCAGTCGGCCGTTCGCAAGGATTACCCTTGCTGGGAAGCAATAACCAAACGACCTATTACGACGATGGTGGCATTAAACGCAATATCAGTTTCCAGCAATACCCAATGGACCCAACGTGCTTCGAACTGTTAGGATTGCAAATGATACGGGACAACCACCTCGCCAATCCGGAATGGTATCTCAACGAAGAAGCCTTGCGACAAATGAACCTTCCGCCCGACGCAATGGAATTTACAGTAGAAAGACGAAACGTAGGCATGCTTTCCTTCACCATCGCAGGCGTCATCTCAGATTTCCGTGAAGGCAATATCACCGCTCGCATTGCTCCTGTGATGTTCCGTTTCCTCAAACCGGATGAAGAAGCCTGGATGTTCTTGGTCGATATTCAGGGCGACGCTTATGAGACGGTCGACCAAATCAAGAAAGTGTATAGTGACCTGACTGGCGGCTTGGAGTTAATGGGTAATTTCTACGACCAAGAGCTACAGAATAGCTTCCAATCCCAAATCCGCCTCGCGAAGATCGTCGGCGTCTTTACCTTCGTCGCCGTACTGATCTCTCTGCTCGGCCTCTTGGCGATGTCCACTTACTTCATCCAGCAACGCTCGTTAGAAGTGGCCGTAAGGAAGGTGTTTGGGTCGGACAATCGGCAAATCCTTACCCAGTTGGTGAAGACATTCCTGATGTATGTCGTCTTCGCCTTCTTCTTGGCAGTGCCCGTCGCTTACTATTTCATGAGCGATTGGCTGGCGGATTATAGCTACCGCATCGCGTTGAATCCGTTCATTTTCATAGGGGCAGGCCTGTTCTGCCTCCTTATCTCGTTTCTCACCGTCTTTTACCAGAGCTGGAAGGCGGCGAATGCGAACCCCATTGAAAGTTTCCGAAATAAGAACCAGTAAAATCATCACGTCATGAATATAATTAGTAATTGGAAGACTTACCTCAAGTTCCTCAGCCGGAACAAAGGTTATACGGCGATCGACCTCTTTGGACTCTCCGTATCACTTATGTTTGTATTATTAATCGGTGTCTATACTTGGCAGGAGTTCTCTACGGACCGATTCCATGAGAATAAAGACCGGATTTATATTGTAGGGACCAACTCGGTAGAGAACGGGTATAGCATGGCACCACGTCTGGAGGCACGTTACCCAGAAATCGAGAAGACGTGCCGCATCGTCGACGTAGGATATGGTTCTCAACTGGGCGTAAAGGGAGATAACCGCAGTGTGAATGCCAACCTATTGTGTGCAGACTCCACCTTCTTCGATTTCTTCTCGTTCCGTTTGCTGCAAGGAGACCCGAAGCAAGTATTGGTTGCATCGTCGAACGCGGTGGTGAGCCAAAGCTTCGCCCGCAAACTGTATGGGACGGAAGATGTGGTCGGGCGTTCGTTGGCAGTAGATACATTCCGTTACGTGATTAGCGGCGTGATGGAAAACCTCCACACGACCAGCCTCCCGAAAGCTGACGTCATCCTTTCTATCAAAGAAGCGCCTAACTACAATTGGAGCTTATCGTTTGGAAATGGATTAGCAAATATGGCAGGAGCGGTCACGTTCGTCTTAACACATAAAGAGACCGACTTCCGCCAACGCGCCGACGATGTGTTGGCTTGGTATAAGACCTTCTTCTGGCCCTACGAACAGGGAACTGCCAAAGACATGCGCATCGAGAAGCTGACTGACTTCTACTTCTCCGGATGGAACAGCTACATGCTCCATGGCGGCGACAAACGCTTCGTACTTATTTTAATGTCAGTCGGCATCGTGATATTGCTCTTTGCCATGCTTAATTACATCAACCTAACCGTAGCACAAGCGGGATTTCGAGCGAAAGAGATGGCAACACGGCGTTTGTTGGGCTCAAGCCGCTCTGAACTCTTTTGGCGGTTGATGTCTGAATCTGTCTTAATGTGTACGATGGCGATGTTGTTGGCTATCTTCTTTTCCTTCTACTTCGCACCCCTTGCCAATGATTTGCTTCGGACGCAATTAGACCTTTCGGTCTTGGCTTCACCTATCACTATCGGAGCTATTATACTCTTTATTGTACTTTTGGGGTGTATTTCAGGTTGGCTTCCAGCTTCTGTTATTTCGAAAGTGCAACCCATTGATGTCGTACGCGGCACATTTCGCACCAAAACAAAGATGACCTATAGCAAAGTCTTCATCACGTTCCAGAACTTTATTACCATCGTGATGCTAACCTGTTCGTTGGTCATGATTCTTCAAATCAACCATCTAATAAAAGCACCATTAGGATATAACACGAAGAGCCTCTACGTAGCCGAACTGAGATTGTCGAACCAAAGCAACGCACAGGCATTTGTCAACCAAGTGAGCGCATTAGGTGGCGTTTCGCGAGTAGGAAAGGCGATGCAAGTCCCCTTCTATAGTAATTACAACAACACAACAGTGTATGAAGATGGTGGCGTCCAGCACAACATCAGTTTCCAAATGTACCACATGGACCGCACTACCTTCGATATATTAGGACTCCACATGAAGCAGGACAACCACTTGGCCGACCCGAAATACTACCTGAACGAAGCAGCCATGCGCGAGATGAACCTCCCGATAAATGCTCCCAGTGCGAATATCGGAGGAGAAAACATCTCCATCGCCGGCGTTATCTCCGATTTCCACGAAGGGAATGTCTTGTCGAAAGTCTCTCCCGTCATGCTCCATTTCATGAAACCGGAAGATTACGTCGGTGTGGCTTTGGTGGAAATCCAGGGAAATCCGTATGAGACAGTAAAAGAAATCGAACAGATATATAGCAACCTGACCGGCGGCCTACTTCTGCAAGGTAAATTCCTGGACGATACGGTAGAGCAGAGCTTCCAATCCCAAATCCGCCTCGCGAAGATCGTCGGTGTCTTTACATTCGTAGCCATACTGATCTCCCTGCTCGGTCTCTTGGCGATGTCGACCTATTTCATCCAGCAACGCTCGTTGGAAGTGGCCGTGAGGAAGGTGTTCGGGTCGGACAATCGGCAAATCCTTACCCAGTTGGTGAAGACATTCCTGATGTATGTCGTCTTCGCCTTCTTCCTCGCGGTGCCCGTCGCCTACTATTTTATGAGTGATTGGCTGGCGGATTATAGCTACCGCATCGCGTTGAACCCGTTCATTTTCATAGGAGCTGGCGCGGTTTGCTTGCTGATTTCCTTCCTGACGGTCTTTTATCAAAGCTGGCACGCGGCGAATGCAAATCCGATTGATAGCTTCCGAAAAGCCAACCAATAGGGAGGAAAACTTTTGTTTCCCGTTATCCTTTCCGCACGTATCGTCGATGTTTGTACAAATATCGACGATATTTGTTTATCTTTAGACTAAAGATATAGAAATATCGACGATGCGTGTAGAAAAGATAACGAAGAAAGGAAGTTTTCACGCCGTCGAAAAGAAGAATCAGAGGCGTATTTCAGACTTTTTTAGGCGAAACCTTTTTTACTCTAAGAATTATTCCTAAATTTGCACGCTAAACGTACAAGTTGATTGGATGAAAAAGATTGTATTATTTTGGATGATGAGTGCGGCTGTCTTGTTTTCCCTCTCTTCTTGTGGAGAATATAACAAGATATTGAAAAGCACAGACTATGAATTGAAGTATTCCTACGCGAAGAAGTATTTCAACGCAAAGCAATACTCCAAGTCGGCGACGTTGTTGGATGAATTGGTTCCAATCTTTAAAGGTACGGCCTACGCGGAAGAATCCCTTTATTTGCTTGCCCAAAGTTACTATGGACAAGAGGATTACCAAACGGCCTCCCAGTATTTCGAGAATTACTACAAAACGTATCCGAAGGGGGAATACACAGAGCTTTCCCGCTACTATTCGGGTTATGGCCTTTATCTGGATTCGCCTGATCCTAAGCTGGATCAGTCGCAAACCTACAAGGCCATCGAGCAGTTACAGCTTTACCTCGATTATTACCCGCAGAGCGAACGGGCGCCCGAAGCGCAACGCATCCTTTTCGAATTGCAGGAAAAGCTGGCATTGAAGGAATTGCTCGCCACGAAGCTCTACTTCAACCTCGGCACGTATATGGGAAACAATTACCTCTCGGCCGTGATTACGGCAGAGAATGCGCTGAAGAATTATCCCTATTCCAAATACCGCGAAGAGTTCATGATCATTATGCTCCGTTCGAGATACGAATTGGCGCGGGTGAGTGTGGACGAGAAATTGCAAGGGCGTTATCGCGACGTGGTAGACGAGTATTACAACTACACGAACGAATATCCCGAAGGCCAATACCTGAAGGAAGCCCAAAAGTATTTCGAATATGCGAACAAACGAATCACAAATACGTATTAAATCGAATTAATAAATAATAAAGAAAGTATGGATTACAGAAAGACAAACGCGCCGTCCAACACGGTCACACGCGATTTGATGAAACTCTGCGCCGATACGGGCAATATCTACGAAACGGTAGCTATTATCGCCAAACGTGCGAACCAGATCAGCGTCGAGATGAAGCAAGACCTGGAAAAGAAATTGCAGGAGTTCGCTTCGTATAACGATAACTTGGAAGAAGTGTTCGAGAACCGCGAACAGATTGAGATCTCTCGCTACTATGAAAAGTTGCCGAAGCCAACCCTCATCGCGGCGAAAGAATACGAAGATGGGAAGGTTTACTTCCGCAATCCGGCCAAGGAGAAGAATAACTTCAACAATTAAATAAGTTTTTTGACATAGCGGAGGCACGGAGACATAGCGTTTTAGGCTTCTTGTCTTTGTGCCTTCTCTTTTTTATATAATACATTGATTGCGATATGATACAAAGAGTACAGACATTATACTTATTGGCTATTGTCATCTTAATGGTTATCACCCTATTCTCTCCCTTGGCTACGCTGATGATCGGAGAACAAGTCTGCACGTTTGATGCTACCGGCATCTCGACTACCTTGACCGAAAAGCCGGAATTGCTCTTCCCTACGTGGGGATTGTTTGTCCTTTCGGCGGTGATCGCCTTGATTGCCATGGTGACGATCTTCCTCTATCGGAAACGTATCCTGCAAATCCGGCTGAGTGTCTTCAACGGGTTGCTGATGATAGGCTTCTATGGCCTGTTCATTTATTATATGAGTACGATTGGCGCAGGAGACGAGGAGATGAACTATTCACTCAAGATCGCACTCGGGCTTCCGCTCGTCTGCTTGATATTGGACTATTTGGCCATCCGCAATATCGGGGCGGATGAAGTATTGGTACGCTCGTTGGACCGCTTGCGTTAAAAGACGGGAAGAAGGATGTATTTCAGGGACATTATTGGCCAGGAAGCCATCAAACGGCATTTGATTGAGTCCGCCCGTTCAGGAGTTGTGCCCCATGCGCAACTCTTCACCGAGCGGGGCGGAACGGGTTCGTTTGCCTTGGCACTGGCTTATGCCCAATACCTGAATTGCACCGAACGAAGCGAGACGGATGCGTGCGGGCATTGTCCTTCGTGCCTGAAATACGATGCCTTGGCGCATCCCGACCTCCACTTTGTCTTTCCCATCGTCGCCAAGAAGGAGCGGAAGAAGGAGATTTGTGATGATTACCTTCCCGAATGGCGTGCGTTCCTGCAAGAACATACCTATTTCGGATTGGATGAATGGCTCGACGCCATGGAGGCCGGTAATTCGCAAGCCCTAATCTACTCGAAGGAGAGCGACGAGATTGTGCATAAGCTCAGCCTCAAGATATACGAAGCGGAATACCGCGTCTTGCTGGTCTGGATGCCGGAGAAGCTCCACCCGACGTGCGCCAACAAACTCCTCAAAGTCATCGAAGAGCCGCCCGCCAAGACCGTCATCCTCATGGTATCGGAAACGCCGGATATGGTATTGGGGACGATCCAATCGCGCGCCCAGCGGCTCAACATCCCCGCCATTCTGCCCGAAGACATGGCACATGCGCTGGAAACCCGCTTCGGCCTCGTGCCTGAAGACGCGAAATATGTAGCGCATCTGGCGAATGGGAATTTCCTAAAGGCAGTCGAAGCCATCAGTGTAAACGAGGAAACGCAGTTCTTCCTCGAGCAATTCAAACAGATTATGCGCAATTCGTGGGCAAGGAACGTGAAGGCGATGAAGGAACAAGCCGACCTGCTCGCCTCTATCGGACGGGAAAAGCAGAAGAACTTCCTCGCCTATTGCCAGCGCCTCGTCCGCGAGAACTTCGTCTATCGTTTCCAAGCGCCCGAACTCAACTACATGAACCGCGACGAAGCCACGTTTGCCATCCGCTTCTCCCCTTTCGTCAACGAGCGCAACGTCTTCGACCTGATGGAAGAGCTGGACAAGGCCGAGCAGCACATCACCCAAAACGTCAACCCGAAAATGGTATTCTTCGACTTAGCCCTGAAGATAACCGTCCTCATCAAACGCTAAGCTACCAGCCACGCGGTAGAAGGTCTGCCCCGAGCGCGGTAGAGATGCTACCACGTACGCGGTAGAGATGCTACCACGTACGCGGTAGAAGGTCTGCCCCGAGCGCGGTAGAGGTGCTACCACGTACGCGGTAGAGGTCGTGCCGAACGACTAACGCGACGCATCCGCCGGATAGACGACCCCCAACTGGCGGCGCACCTCGTCGATGATTTCCATCGTAATCAAGGAATTCGCATGGCTATTGATGGCCGATTCGCGCTTGCCTGCCGCGATCAAATCGAGGAACTCGGCTACTTCATAATAATATTCATCGTGCGGAGTGGGCACGGTGAGGTCGACAACCTCAGTCGCTGGTCCTTTTCCCGAAGCTGCTGCGGGGCGCGGATGCCACGTCACCCGGTTGATTTGGTTGATGCGGTCCGCCATCAGATTCCCACTTTCCCCCTCTATTTCCGTAGGAAGCGAAGAGTTTGCAATCTTTGAATAAAGGATGGTAGCGTTCATGCCTTCGTATGCGAAGTTCACGGCGCCTTGCCCGTCCACACCGCTATGCAGGACAAAGCCCGATGCCTGTATCGCACGTGGACGGCCAAAGAGCACGACCATCGGGTAAATCGTATAGATGCCAATGTCCATCATCGCCCCGTTCGAATAGGCCGGGTTAAAGGCATTCAAGACAATGCCTTCCTTAAATTTGTCTTAGCGCGAAGAGTATTGGCAATAGGCCGAGAAATAACGCCGCACCGTGCCGACCTTCGGCAACGCCTCCCGCAAGGCGAGGAAATTGGGCGTCAACGTAGGCTTCATCGCCTCCATCAAGGTTACGCCATATTGCTTCGACGCCTCGACCATCTCCCGTGCTTCCCGCGCATTCGAGGCCAAAGGCTTTTCGCACAAGACATGCTTCCCGTGCTTCATGCAAAGGATGCTCTGCGAGGCGTGCAGGAAATTGGGCGAAGCGATATACACCGCATCGATAAGCGGACTCTTCGCCATCTCTTCCAACGAAGTAAACGTATGGGGAATCTGGTATTTCGCCGCAAACTCATCCGCCCGCTCTTGGGTGCGGGAATAGACGGCCGCCAATTCGAAGCGTTCGTCTTCGCGCGCCCCGGCGATGACCCAATCGGTAATGAAATTCGTACCGACGATGCCAAACCTTATCTTTTCCATATACCTTTATATAATGTAATCATAGAAAAACACGGAGACACAGAGACACGGAGCTTTTAATTGTTCATTGTTAATTATTAATTGCTCTGCGTCGCTGTGCCTCCGTGTGTAAATCTTATTTACGGAATGGAGCCTTTACGACTTGCGCCTTCAGGTTCCGGTTGCGCACTTGGATGTAAATCTCGGTGCCAACTTTCCAAAGCGGCGTTTGGACATAGCCCATGCCAATGCCTTTCTTCAAGACGGGAGACATCGTACCCGACGTCACCACACCGATTTGCTTTCCTTCCGCGTCTACAATCGGATAACCATGGCGTGGAATTCCTTTATCGACCATCTCGAACGCGCACAATTTGCGGCTCACGCCCTCTTTCTTCTGGCGTTCCAATTCCGCGCGGTTGGTAAAGTTCTTGCCATCGACGAACTTCGTAATCCAGCCCAGGCCGGCTTCGATGGGCGACGTCGTATCGTCGAGGTCGTTTCCATACAGGCAGAAGCCCATTTCGAGGCGGAGCGTATCGCGCGCACCCAATCCGATCGGCTTGATGCCTTCCGGCTTTCCTGCTTCGAAGATCGCATTCCAAATGGTCATCGCATCGCTCGGATAGAAGTAAAGTTCGAAGCCGCCCGCACCTGTATAGCCAGTATTCGAGATGATGACATTTTTGCATCCCGCAAACTCGCCTGTAGTAAAGGCATAATAAGGAATAGAAGCGAGGTCGACCGGCGTGAGCTTCTGCAATACCTCTTGCGCTTTCGGCCCTTGAATGGCGAGCTGGGCGATGTTGTCAGACGCATTCTCCAACTCGGCGCCCATCGGGTTATGGCTCACGCACCAATTCCAGTCCTTTTCGATGTTCGCGGCATTCACCACGAGCATGTATTTCTCCGGCTCGTAATGATAGACGATCAAGTCATCCACGATACCGCCCTGTTCGTTCGGGAAACACGTATATTGCGCCTTGCCGAGCGGAAGGATGGAAGCGTCGTTGGAAGTAATGGCCTGGATGAAATCCAATGCCTTCGGTCCTTTTACCCAGAACTCGCCCATGTGCGAGACATCGAACACGCCCACGCCGTTCACTACGGTCATGTGCTCGTCGATGATTCCGGAATATTCAATCGGCATATTATAGCCGGCAAATTCGTGCATCTTAGCGCCTAAGGCGATGTGCACGTCGGTAAATGGAGTTGTTTTCATTCTTTCACGATTTAGATTGCTATATTATATAATGTATATGTCTCATGCTTTAGCCGCCAGTTCGGCAATCTTGGCCACGGTCTGCATCGCCTTTTCGAGCGAAGGGACGGGAATGTATTCATACCGTCCGTGGAAATTATGTCCGCCCGTGAAGAGGTTCGGGCAAGGAAGTCCCATGAACGAAAGCCGCGCGCCGTCCGTTCCGCCTCGGATGGGTTGGATCTTCGGCGCTACGCCTATCTCCTTCATGGCTTGCGATGCCAGATCCACGATGTGTTGCTTCGGTTCTACTATCTCGCGCATGTTGTAATATTGGTCGCGTACGATGAGGGTCGTACTATTCGGATGTGCTTCGTTCATACGAGCCACCAAATCGGCCAACAACGCTTTCTTCTCTTCAAACAATGTGCGCGAATGGTCCCGGATAATATAACCCAGCGAAGCCTCTTCGACCGAACCGCCCATATCCACCAGATGGAAGAAACCTTCATACCCATCCGTATGCTCCGGACGAGCTTCGGCGGGAAGCCATGAAGCGAACTCTACGGCCAGCAGCGCGGCGTTCACCATCTTGTCTTTTGCCGTACCTGGATGCACGTTCAGCCCCTTGAAAAGCACTTGTGCCGAGGCGGCATTGAAGTTTTCGTATTCCAATTCGCCGATAGCACCTCCATCGACCGTATAAGCCCATTCGCATCCGAACTTGGCCACGTCGAAATGGTCCGCGCCCTGGCCGATTTCCTCGTCTGGTGTGAACCCGATGCGAATCTTTCCATGCTTGATTTCCGGATGCGCCTTCAGGTATTCCATGGCCGAAACAATCGCTGCCACGCCGGCTTTATCGTCTGCACCGAGGAGCGTGGTACCATCCGTCACGACCAACTCCTGCCCTACGTAGTCTGCCATTTCGGGGAACATGGCCGGAGAGAGGCGGATATCATTTGCCTCGTTCAATACAATATCGCCGCCCTCATAGCGCACGATGCGCGCCTTCACGCCTTCGCCTTTCATGTCGGGCGATGTATCCAAGTGCGAAATAAAACCGATAGTCGGCACCTTCTCGTCCGTATTGGCGGGAAGCGTAGCCATCACATACGCATGTTCGTCGATGGAAATTTCCTCCAATCCCAGCGTTTCCAATTCTTTTACCAACGCTTCGGCAAACACTTGTTGCCCAGGCGTGCTGGGCGTCATGCCCGACGTTTCGCTCGATTGCGTAGCGAACGTCACGTATCCTAAAAATCGTTCTAATACTGTCATATTGTTAGATTTATAATTTATACCCTATCTAAGGAGCGATAAAATTAGACAAAGGAAACGAGATATACAAATCACTTTGGAAAAATATAGTTATAAAACTTCGAAACATACGAGAAAAAGTCTGCGACGTGCCGTTTGATTCTCTATCTTTAGCCTAAAGATATATATCTGCAACCTAAAGATACATATCTGCAGCCTAAAGATACATATCTGCAGCCTAAAGATACATATCTTTAACCTAAAGATAGACTTTTATCCGTAGCATCTCTGTTTTTTCCCTGCCGGGTTTCCCGTTTTTCGCCCCAGCTATCCACCATTTTCCCCTACCCGTTTTTAACCCGAACCCACGCTAAATAAGACGGGAAAGCATATCGAATGCCCCAAAAGGGAAATTGCCTCAAAATTGTTTAATAAATTTTCTTTGTACATCAAATAATTCTTCATACATTTGCACCTCGGTTGGTAAAAGAAGACTAACCCTACTGAATGAAATACTAATTTTATTATCCAAATTTATAACAACGCGATATGGTAAACACAGTAAAACCTATTGGCCTGTTACTCCTTCTGTCGGGGCTTCCCTTAGGGCTTGCCTCTGCAGCTCCCGAGTTAACATTAGTTAAAATGGGGGGGGTAAATGCCACTCAACAAGATTCCGCTTGTAAGGGTATCGTTAAAGATGAATTGGGCGATCCCATTATCGGCGCTTCGATTCAAGTGAAAGGGACAACCAATGGTACAATTACCGACATGGATGGTAATTATGTCATCACCGATGTAGAAAAGGGTGAGACGTTGGTAATCTCTTACATCGGCTATCAAACGCAAGAAGTCGTTTGGAATGGCAAAGACTTAATCATTACCTTAAAGGAAGATTCCAAGCAATTGGAAGAAGTCGTCGTAGTCGGATACGGCGTGCAGAAGAAGGCGAACTTGACCGGTTCGGTCGTTTCGGTAGATTCAGAGAAATTGGAAACACGCCCCGTGTCGAGCATCTCGGCCGCCATTGCCGGGCAATTGCCGGGTGTGACCGCCATCCAGAACTCAGGTGCGCCGGGTAGCCAGTCCGGCTCGATCACGATCCGTGGTAAAAACTCCATCAATGCCGCCGACCCGCTGGTGATTGTCGACGGAATCCCCGGTTCGATGAGTACCATGAATGCCATCGACCCATCAGACATTGAATCGTTTACCGTATTGAAGGATGCCGCTTCGGCTGCTATCTACGGTGTGCAAGCCGCCAATGGTGTCATCTTGATTACGACGAAACAGGGCAAAAAGGGAGACAAGGCGACAGTAAGCTATTCCGGAACGGTATCTTGGTCATCTCCCGTGGCAAAGCGTGATTACGTCAATGCGTATGAATTTGCTACCTTATTTAATGAGGCGACCTATAATGAGAATCCAAATTCGCCGATGCCATTTAGCGAGGCCGATATCGAAGCGTATCGGACAGGCGCGCTTCCCAGCACAGATTGGTATGACGCCGCATTCAAAAAGACGGGCCTTGAGCAAATCCACAACCTCTCCATCCGGGGTGGCTCAGAAAAGACTGCTTACAGCGCCTCTATCGGTTATACAAATCAAGATGGTCTGACCGACGATATTAACTACAAGCGTTACAATGCCCGCATGAATGTCAATGCAGACATCAACAAATACATAAGCCTCGGATTGAATGCTTCTGGATATCGTGGCGTACAAAAGGACAGCTGGGTAGGATATACAACCATCTTCCAAGGAGTAACCCGTAATTTCCCGACCGACCCGATTTATAACGAAGATGGAAGTTTCAATTACGAAGGAAAAGACAACCCAGTTGCTGTCCAAGCGAATAACACAGGTTTTAAACGTACTACAGACCAAGAAATCAACTTGACGGGTTATTTAACCGTAAACATCCTGCCAGAATTGAGTATCAAGGGAGTTTATTCTATCCGTAACTACCAACGTAACCAAGACGGATTCAAAACACATTATACTTACGGTTCGGGAGATAACGTATATGATTCCGGCTTACGCGAAGGTTATGAGAAGTACTACAACCATAACTATTATACCGGACAAATCTTGATTAATTACAACAAGACGTTCGGCAAGCATACGATTGGCGGTTTGTTAGGTCTTGAATCCTACGAACATACTTACAAATATACAGAAGCTGAGCGCAAAGGCGGCGGTAATGACGAATTGCAAGAATCATTGAATACGTTGGATGCCTCTTCCCAGACGAACTTAGACGGAGGATACGAAATGGCTCGTATGTCTTTCTTCGGACGTATCCAATACGATTATGCCAGCAAGTACCTCTTCGAGTTCAACCTCCGAAGCGATGCCTCTTCCCGCTTCCCGAAAGATAACCGTTGGGGTGTATTCCCTGCCTTGTCTGCAGGTTGGCGTTTGTCGGAAGAAGCCTTTATCAAAGACAATGCCGATTGGTTGAGCAACTTGAAGATCCGCTTCGGTTGGGGACGTACGGGTAACGAAGAGTTGAAAGACGATGATATTTATCCCGCTATTGCTACGTATGCGTATAGTGATGAAGACCATTTGTTAATGTTCAACAATTCGCTTTACACGACAGCTTACGAAAGCCGCTATGTCAATAACAACTTGCAATGGGCTACGGTAACGAACTACGAAGTGGGCGTGGAAGCCGGATTCTTGAACAATATGCTCGGATTCGAATTGGCGGCTTATAAGAAGAAGACCAACGACATGTTGCTCTACTTGCCCATCCAAGGCGTTATCGGTATGGAAGCACCAGCCCAGAACGCAGGTAGCGTAGAGAACAAAGGTTTCGACTTGAATATCTTCCACAATAACCGCATCAATAGCGATTGGAGCTATTCACTCGGTTTGAACGTAAGCTACGTAAAGAACCAAATCACCAACATGAGCGGTACGGAAGGTGCTAATCCAGATAACGACAAGATGTGGAACTTGGAAGGTTATCCAATCAATGCGTACTACGGACTCGTAGCCGATGGATTCTTCGATACGGAAGAAGAATTGGCCAATAGCCCGAAGCGTTTAGGTACGGAAAAGTTGGGCGACATCAAATACAAGGATTTGAATGGCGATGGCAAGATTACGTTGGATGGAGACCGTGCGGTCATTGGTAAGAACTTCCCAAGCTGGACAGGCGGTTTCAACTTCAGCGTAACGTATAAGGACTTCGACTTGTCTGGTTTGTTCCAAGGCGCATTCGATGTAGATGGGTACTATGTGGCAGAAGCCGCGTATGCATTCTACAACGGAGCTACGGCCTTGAAGCGCCACTTAGACCGCTGGACGCCGGATAACCACGATGCGACTTATCCGCGTATTACCCGAACTGACCAGACAAACTTCGTGACTTCTTCTTTCTGGGTACAAGATGCGTCTTACGTCCGCTTGAAGAACTTGACGTTAGGTTATTCGATTCCGCAAACACTTCTGAGCAAGATCAACATTGCGTCGGCGAAAGTATTCTTGACAGGTGAGAACTTACTTACATTCACAGGTTTGGACGGAGGTTTGGATCCTGAAGAAGGTAACGAACGTGGATGGTCTTACGGAAACGTGAAGAAAGTATCTATCGGATTAAAAGTTTCATTCTAATCACACAACAACTATTATTATAACAAGTCATGAAAAAGAATTTCATCTATATTGTTTCTATCCTGTTGCTCGGAGCCTTCTCTTCGTGTAGCGATTTCTTAGACCGCTATCCGCAAGACGAGCTTTCAGACGGCAGTTTCTGGAAAACCCAGACCGACGCGGAAATGGCCGTATCCTACCTTTACGAATGCCTCCCGACGTGGGATACCGACGAAGACATCAATTCGGATAATGCCGTGCACGGTATCAAATGGGCGGCCGGCAACCAATCGAAAGGTATCTACGACCCGGCCGATTATAGTTGGTCAAGCGAATATAGCTACATCCGCCAAGCCAACTTGGTTTTGGAAAAAATCCAAGAAATGGAATTGAGTGAAGAAGCCTATAAGCAGATCGAAGGACAAGCGCGTTTCTTCCGTGCGTATATTTACTTCACATTGATTCGTCAATTTGGTGCGGTTCCTTACATCGACAAGCCGTTGGAATTAACGGATGTCGACAACATCACCCGTATGCCGCGTGAAGAGGTTTATGCAAAAGTCATGGAGGACTTCGACGTAGCGATTTCCTACCTGCCCGAAGAATGGGATGCCGACAATGCAGCCCGCGTGACGAAAGGCGCAGCCATGGCCATGAAAGCCAGAGCCGCCCTCTATTATAACGATTGGGAAGTAGCCATGACGGAGGCAAAGAATGTCATGGATATGAACCGGTATGAACTCTACGATAAAGAAAACACCGGAAAATATAAGGAGCTGTTCTGGGAAGTGGCCGATGGCTGCGATGAGTTCATCCTATACGTACAATACAATGCGCCGAACAAGACACACTACCTCATCGGTTGGGAATGTTTCCCGACATTGGGCTGGGGAGGCTTGAATCCGACGCAAAGTCTGGTGGACGCATTCGAGGATATCGAGGGCGCACCGATCAGCGAGTCTAAAATCTACGATCCGAAGAACCCGTTCGCCAACCGCGACCCGCGTTGCGAAGTCAACATCCTGCATGATGGTGAGGAGATGTATGGCGTAACGATCAAGGTCGCTCCGTTGAAATCGAGTGGCAATACTGGTATCGCCCAGCATGGTGACGCTACCGCTACAGGTTACTACCAGCAAAAATGGTTGGATCCGAGCATCGACCCTGTTTCTACAGGCTGGGAAATGGGTAAGGACTGGGTGACGATCCGTTACGCGGAAGTCCTCTTGACCTATGCCGAGGCCAAGAACGAGCTCTCTCCACTGGATCCCTCCGCTTTCGACGCCGTGAACCAAGTGCGCCGCCGCGTAGGTATGCCGGACTTGCAAAACACTGATGCGAGCAAGCCGACTTATTGTCCGACGCAAGACGCGCTCCGTCAGCGTATCCGCAACGAATGGCGTGTGGAATTTGCCCTCGAGGGTGGCAAGCGTCCGTGGGATATTCGTCGTTGGGGCATCGCGAAAGAAGTGCTGAATGCTCCTTTTGAAGGTCTGCGCTACAAGATCGTCGACGACCCGAATGCACCGGCTGAAGATGGTGGCAAACGCTGCATTTTATACGAGGGTGATCCTATCAAGCTCACAGGAAGCCGTTACGAAGACCATAACTACCTGCTTCCTGTTCCTCAAACGGAATTGGATTTGAATCCAGGTTTGGGTCAGAATCCAGGATATAATTAATAAACGTTGTTACACTATCTATTTGTTCCGTGTCCCTGGCGTTCGTCTGGGGGCACGGATTCTTTTAAACCTCGCACACATGAAGCGTAAACTGCCTTTCTTCTTAACGCTCCTCCTTTTTCTCATTTACACAAGCCTCTACGCAGACGTTCTGTCGCACATCATTTTCTACCACGAGCAGCATCATCTTTTCCTTTTCTCTTCGCAATATTTCCAGCATCAGATAGAAACTGCTGGCTGGATGAGCTATTTTACCGATTTTGTCATCCAGTTCTTCTATTATCCTTGGGCGGGATGTGCACTCTTGGGGGGAATGTTGGCTTCGATTTACGGGCTTTGTTACCTGAACATCCGGATGGTCACGGGGCGGGACGATCTCTTGCAACTCTCACTGATTCCGTCCTTGTACCTCTTTTTACAGACCCTCTCGGCGGATTATAGTCTGGTGCCGGTCGTTTCTTGCTTCATCGGGTTGCTCGCGCTGGCTTTCGCGAATTTTTGGATGCGTCTGCTTTGGCGGCGTCTTCATGTCCGCTTTCCGTCGGGGAGCATTTCGCCGCGGATTCATCGTATCCTCACGCCCGCTGTCTTGACGGTGTATGCCGCTGCGGCTTTCTACCTCTTTGTCCACTCCTATAACATGGCCGAGCACCGTATGCTGAAAGCGGAACAAGCGGTGAAGGAAAAGAACTGGGAAGAGGCCCTCGCGCAAACCAGCCAATACCTGGACCGCCGCCCGAACAATGCGCTCATCTTCTATTTTCGTCATCTGGCGCTTTATCACGAGGGGAAATTGCTCGACCATCTCTTCGACTACCCGCAGCGCTTGGGCGTCAAGGGCCTCTATTTCCCGTGGAATAGCGATAGCCGCGAGAGCGAGTACGGTCATTTCCTCTACGAAGATCTCGGCTATATCAACGAGGCGCAGCGGTGGGAATTTGAGGCGATGGTGGTCTGGGGAGAGACGGCCCCGCATCTCCTGAACCTCGCGCGATACAATATCGTCAACCACAGGCCGCAAGTGGCCCTCAAATTTATCAGGCTCCTGCAACAGTCGCTCTTTTACCGCGAAGAGGCGGATAAGCTCGAAGCAGCGTTGTACACGGGCGAGGTCGAGGGGCTCCAGAATGCGCTTTCGGGTGTCGAGACGGTGCCCGCGCGTTTCGCGAATGTGATGAATATCGGTCCGGAGCTGCTCTTTCTCTGCGAGCAGGATCCGCAAAACCGCATGGCGTTTGAGTATCTGATGTGTGACCTTCTTTTGAGCAACCAAGTGGTCCGTTTCGTCGAGCATCTTCCGCTGATGGAGCGCTTCGACTACCCCGCGATGCCCGCGATCTTCGAAGAGGCGCTGCTGATGTACAAGCTCGGCGTCGGCGAGGAGCAGTTTGCCGCCACGGGCTTTGCGGTCAGTCCGCAGACTGAGCAGCGTTTTGCCCGTTACTATGAGCTTTTCCAGCAAAAAGACAACTACCGGCTCCGCCAAGAGTTCGGGAAAACATATTGGTACTATTTAAACTTCATAAGTCCTTATGGCAATAAAATTATTACGAATTAGCGCGTTGGCCTCCCTGTGCGTGGCAGGATGGCTGGGGATGGCCGGTTGTCATCCGCGCGAAATCCACGCAGACCATACTTCTCCGCAGATTCCCCGTATTTTCCCTGATTATACGAACGTTACCTTCCCCGTCAACATCGCGCCGGCCAATTTTTATATCCAGGAGCCGGGCGCGTCGTTCCGCACGGAAATCGGGGTGGACGACGAGGTCCTTTTCTCTCTTTCTGATAGTCGTCCGGAGGTCGTGGTGCCCGAACGCCGGTGGCGCGCCCTGCTCCAACAGGCCGAGGGGAAAAACTTTTTCATCCGCATATTTGTTAAACAAGAAAATGGCTGGACGCAATATGCCGACATCCAAAATCACGTCAGTCCGGACAGCGTGGATGCATTTCTGGCCTATCGCCTGCTGTATCCGGGCTACGAGCTCTGGAACGAGATGGGCATCTACCAGCGCGACCTCAGCAGCTTCCGCGTGGAGCCGATTTTGGAGAACCGGCGCATCGGCAAGCAATGCCTGAACTGTCACACGGTAGCGCGGCAAAATCCGGAGAATTTCATGCTGCACGTCCGTGGAAAAGATAATGGGACGCTCATCCGCCGGGGGGGAAAGGTGGAGAAAGTGGCGTCGTTGGCCCGGGGCGCGGCGCACGGGAATACCTACGCGGCGTGGGATCCGAGCGGACGGTTTATTGCCTTCTCGATGAACGAGATACAGCAGTTTTTCCACGCGACGGGACAAAAGCCGATCGAGGTGTCGGATCTTGCGGCGGACTTGGGCGTCTATGATACCGAGACTCACGTGCTCCACACAGATTCGGCCCTCTTCGGCGCGGACGGGATGGAAACCTTCCCCGCCTGGTCGCCCGACGGCCGCACGCTCTTCTATTGCCGCGGGAATGCGTACACGCGCGCTACACCGCTCGATAGCCTCCGGTACGACCTCTGCGCCATCCCGTTTGATGCGTCCGACCTCCGCGCGCCCTTTGGTGAGCCGCGTTGTCTCTATGCCGCCTCGCGCGAGGGGAAGAGCGTCTCGTTTCCGCGCGTTTCGCCGGATGGGAACTGGCTGCTGTTCACGCTGTCGGACTACGGGAATTTCTCGATTTGGCACCCGGAGAGCGATCTTTATCTGATGGATTTGCGGACGGGTCAGTTCCGCGCCGCGCAGGAGCTGAACAGTCCGGACGTGGAGAGCTTCCACACCTGGTCGTCGTCGGGCAACTGGCTCGTCCTCAGCAGCAAGCGTATGGATGGTCTCTGGGCGCGTCCTTTCATCGCTCATTTCGATACGGCGGCAGGGCAATTCGCGAAGCCTTTCCTGCTTCCGCAAAAGGACCCTCATTTTTATGAGACGTTTACGCGGACCTTCAATCTGCCGGAATTTCTGACCGCTCCGGTGACGTTCCAGCGCGAATTGCTGGAGGCCGTCCCTCGGCAGGCATCGGATATCTTCCTACAGGTCCAGAAATAGCCGGCGCGGCCTATCCGTTGGCCGTTGTATCGGTTTCCTCGTCCTCTTTCCCGCCGCGCAGGTTCAAACGGATAGTACGGCGGAACGCGAGGAGAATCCTATTGACATTCTTAATGATTCGCAGAAGCGCTATGCGCGCCTCTGCGTTTTTTGTTTGTAGCTCGTTGGTCAGGTAGACGGCGTTAATGCTCTGCGCCAGAATGTCGAATGCGCGGTCTACTCGGGGGCGCTCCTCCTTCATGCTCGAGGCGATATAGCGCGAATGCGCCTGCGCTGTCCGGTTCGTGACGAGCGAGAGATAGGTTTGGTTGGCAGAATTCAGTTCCTTGGAGGCTTTTTCCAGGCCGAGCAGCTGCAGGGCGGAGGCGTAGGGTTCTTTCTGAAGGTCGCGCGCTAAGGCACTGAAGACTGCACTTTTACTCATATCATCCAGCCGGGTGGCCCATCCCGTGTCCTGAAATAGGAAGTACACCTTCTTCGCGGCCTCTTTTTTTTCCGCGTCCGTACCATAATCGCGGTAAACTTTCGTTATTTTTTTATAGAAGAGATACACCGTGTTGCGATGTTTGTCCGCCTTCAGCATGTCGTCTGTTTGGATAAATCGGCGTTGCCGGTTGAAACAGGCTTTCTCTTGTTGGAAAAAATGTGCTAACTTCGCACGTGGTTCGTTGAATCCAAGTTTCACCGCCCAGTATTCGGGGACCGCGCCCAGGATTTCTTCCATGAAATAGACATGCTGCGCATTACGCGCGTTGTGCCGAGTAAATTTATAATCAATATGTTCCATATTCTTCTTTTACTTTTTGGGTTTGATTCCAATTTCCTGGCTGGAAAAAGGTAGCGCAAGGTACGAATTTATTTCCATTTCCTGGAATAGGCTAAGCATAAAAATTATTAATTCCCCAAATTTTGGAAAATAGAAAGCATATTGCAGAGCCATTTCCATCGGCTGGAATTTATTTTGCACCATGCAAAGCCTATTCCAGCTACTGGAAACCATGCTGCACTGTGCTTTTTCTTTTCCAGCCTTATGTAGAAGGAACTTTGTAGATAAATAGGATAAGAAGGAAAAAATTTCATGCCTAAGAAAAGAAAAAAATAGCAGAAAAAAAAGCGGTTATTTCTTTTTTATGTAAGAAAAAGTAACTACCTTTGCGAATAAAAGAATCATGAATTAAATAGAAGAGGAATATGGCACAAAAGAAAAAACAAACAAAAGCGGGGAAGCCCCTCTCCCCTGAACAGTATATTAGACAGAAGGCGAGGAACCTGCCTATCGTGAAATGCCTGGTTAATAAGAATTGGCCTTCGGCGGGCTATGCTATCGTGCTGGTCGTCAGGCAACATGCAGGGGGGAATTATACGTTCGGATTCTATAGCGTGGATACATTTTGCTGTGGCGTAACGCGCGCGCATGTCTTTTATAGTCTGGGGCCTACGGATTATGAGCAACAGATCCAGAAATATACCGAGCAGTTCTCGCTCGAGGAAATCTCGTATGAAGAGGCGCACAATATTATCTTCGGCGCTATCGCTTTTGCGGAAGAGGCGGGATTTATCCCTTGCGCGGACTTCGCCCTGGCGCGCTACGTGCTCGAGGAGGATACGGAGGATATTCCTCTAATAGAGTATGAGTTCGGACGGGAGGGCAAGCATTTCTTGGTAGAAGAGGATGAAACTGTTGGAAAAATCAAACTTTCTATCATGGAAAAGTACCTCGATCCAGATGAATATGATTACGATATCGGTACGGCGGACGCAGATGGGGAGGAACCGGATGCGGAGGCAGAAAACGCGGACCCAGAGGAGATAAAAAATTACCTGCAAGGGATGAAAACCCTCTGGAAGAGCCGGGAACTGCCCGAGGAGGCCTATACGTACCAGCATTCGCCCTATCCGCAGGAATTGTATCTGGCAAATCGCGAAATCGAGGAGCTGTTTTACAGCGCGGACCATGCAGCTAGCTTCCCCAAGGAGGTAATCCAGCAGATTCTTTCGCTCCCGCACGACGAGTTGCGCGAGGACATGGAGCGCATCGTCCTCTACGAACTGGGACGTTCGGCCGATGGCATCGCGCCCGAGCGGTACGACGAACCACTCACCAATCCGCTGATGCATGCCCTCTTTTTCCTCGGAGCGCTGAAAGATCCGGAGAGTCTGCCGATCCTCCTGGAAGTGGCGAAGCAAAATTACAACTTTTATGAATACTATTTCGGAGATTTGGCAAAAGAAATTTTAGAACCTACGCTTTACCTCGTCGGCAACCACCAACTCGACGCGCTGATGGAATATATGCTGACACCGGGGCTATACAACTATTTCCGCTGCCATGTGATGCGGATTGTAGCCCGGACGGCGTTCGAAGAGCCGGCGCGCCGCAAAGAAGTGATCGATTGGTTTGCGAAGCTGTTGGCCTTCTATGAGCCGAACCTGCCGAAATGCTACTGCTGCGATGGGGTGCTGATTGGCATGATTACGTATGAATTGCTCGACCTGAAAGCGCGTGAGCTCCTGCCGCAAATCAGTCGGCTCTACGCCACGGGGTTGGTGGACGAGATGCTCTGCGGAAACTTCCAGAAAGTAGAAGAGGAGATGATGAGCGATGAGGAATCGTATAGTGCGAATCAGCATTACGTCCTCGATATCTATGCGCGCTATGAACAGATGGAAGCATTCCTAAACCGGTAAAATATCTGTAATTTGGGTACAAAGTTAGCGATAAAATCGTTATATCTTTGTCGCATGAATTAAAAAACGGAAGAAGAATATGACATTAGAGGAATTTTTAGGCTATGCTAAGATGGGATTCCCGCTCTCGACGGATGAAATCCACCAATTCATGGACGAAATGGCCGAGGAGGCACGCCGCATCACGTTTGAGTTGAATAGCAGCTACCATACGCCCAACGTAAACCGCCGGTTACTCTCGCGCCTGTTCGGACGGGATGTCCCCAAGACACTGCGCGTCTTCCCGCCTTTTTATACCGATTTTGGGAAGAACATTCATCTGGGCGAAAATGTTTTTATCAATGCTTGTTGCCATTTTCAGGACCACGGGGGCGTTTTTATCGGTGATGGGACGCAAATCGGTCATGGCGTGGTGTTCGCGACCTTGAACCATGGCATCGCGCCGAAAGACCGCGTGCATACTTATCCAAAACCGATACAGGTGGGCAAGAACGTGTGGATCGGGTCGAACTCCACGATTCTGCCCGGCGTCACGATAGGCGACAATGCCATTGTAGCGGCGGGTGCTGTGGTCACGAAGGATGTGCCGGCCAATACGATCGTCGGCGGCGTTCCAGCCAAAGTGATTCGGGAAATCAGCGAATAAACGCTGAAAAAAGGACAAAAAAAAGGGACAATCAGCCGGAAACTGTTCGTAGTTTCCAAGCCGATTGCCCTTTTTAGTTAGTTAATGGACTGTTATTTTAATTCAAGGATACGGATGTTCCGGAATTTGATGGGCGAACCATGGCCGAGGAAGCCAATGTGGCCCTTACGGTTGAAGAGCCCCGGGTGCTCCTGCCCGTCGGGCGTTCCGTGTTGCGTCGCTTCCCGCAGATTGCCCTCCACGATGACGACCCCATTCAGCGTGACCTTCACATAGTCCCCTTTGCAGACAATCTCCTCATAATTCCACTCGCCGACGGGTTTCATCGCCTCGGTGTGCTTCTCGTTGGCCGGGAGGATACCGTAGATGGAACCATGGTGCTGGAGCGGCGTGATATTGCTATAGATCGGGTGCTCGCAATCCAGAATCTGGCTCTCCATGCCCACATAGGCCGCATCCCCTTCGAGCGGGGCCCGCAACCCGACGCCGTTGTTCGCGCCCGGTGTCAGCTGGAATTCAAAACGGTACACAAAGTCGGTAAATTCCGCTTTCGTGTAAAGATTTCCCCCGAAGCTACGGCTCGGCACCATGGAAATGCAGCCGTCTTCAAGGATATAGTCGCCCGTGTTGCCGCACCAAGCGTGCATGTTCGTGCCATCAAACAAGACCTGGAATCCGGCGCGTTTCTCCTCGTCCGACAGCTGGAACGGCTCCTTCCGAGGCAGCTCCTTGATGTACAGGTTGCGGAACGAACAGCGACTGCCATGCGCCTGGAGCTCGATCTGCTCGGTGGGGAAAATGGGCTGCGCGCGGTCCCAATAATTTTCGAGGATGACGTTGTCCACGACGCGAACGCCATTCAGATCGACCGTGACGCGGTCTCCCACCATGCGGATGAAGAAGGTATTCCATTCGCCGAGCTTGTTATCGGCGACCTGCGACGGCTTACTGGGATTCTGCTGGTTGTTGTACAAGCCCCCGGAACCCACCTGTGCGCCGACGTTGACGCGCGCCGTGTCCCAGATCTGGACTTGCGGTGTCCCACGGAGGTAAATCCCCGCATCGGCATCCGGACCGGCCGGGTCGAGCATCCACTCGACGTACAGCTCGAAGTCACCGTATTGCTTGTCCGTGCAGAGGTTGTTGAAACCTGTACCTTCGTACACAATGCAGCCATCCTCGACCTGCCAATCCTTGTGCATCTGCTCATCCGCCCGTTTCTGGGCTTGCGCGAGCTGCGCCGGCTTCATTTTTGCCCGGAGAATGGGATTTTCGACCAGCCCTTTCCAGCCCGAGAGGTCTTTCCCGTTAAACAAGGGGACGAATCCGACCTCGTCTGGCATCTCCGCCAAGTGTTTCTTGATGGCTTCCCGCTGATAGGAGGCATCCGGGTTGTTCAAGACCTCGGCCGTCCGCTCCAGCAGTGCTCGCACGTTCTGCCCCGTGTACGCGGGATGGGCCAGTGCGATGTTCATGACCGCCTGGGCGGCCGCTTGCTGCACCGGTACTGATTCCAAAAACTCCCCGGCGTACAGGAGGGCGAGGAACGTACCTGTCTGCTGCACTTCCTGGAGCACTAAATTACGGACTGCATCCGTCGTGGCAATATCCATCGCCTTGCGGAGGCGAAGCAGTTTATTCTCATTTGTCATCTCGGCAGATGAGACCAATTCCACATATCGCTGCAATGATTTTTCCGCGTCTGCGCCGCCCGCTTGCGCCATCGCATAGAGGAAATCGGCCGCCCGCATGTCCGGCCAAGCCAGCAATGCCTGCACAGCCGCCTCTCGGGACGCGCCCGTCCCTTCGCAGCCCTCTTGAATCAAATCCAGCGCGCGCTGCTGCCCGGTCGAAGCGAGCACGGGGTAGTAGAGGTGTTTCTTGGCCTCTCCCGCCTGGTACATGCGCCGTACGACGGTCTCCACCTGTTCCGCTTCCGGCATCGAGCGCACGGAGCCGATGACTGCTTCCTGCATGTGAGGCACTTCCCCCTCGGGTTCCGACTCGAGGATTCCGCACATCTCGACGAAATCGCGCGCCGTCACGACGTCCTGGAGCGCCTTATACACGGCCGCCCGCACCGCCGGCGAGGGATTCTCCCGCTGCGCAAGGATGGTATTCACCTTCGAGTCCGCCATGCGGCATGCGAGGAGTTCGATGCCCGCGATTTTGCCCGCATCGCTCGAAGCCCTACCGATAGCCTTCGCTACCTCATCGTCGATATTGCCGGGGAAGGCCAAGAGCGCGTCCTGTGCCAGGAGCACGGTCTGCTTGTCGTCGTCGGTCAGCAAATTGGCCAACGTCGGGATGAAACCTTTGTCGCCGAGCTTCACCATGGTCCAAACGGCAGCCTGGCGGACGGCAAAATCCTCCGTATTCAGCTCGTCGCGGAGGACGCTGGCAAACGGGAGGTCGAAGCGGATCATCAATCCCTTCAGAATAGGATGTTTTTGCTTGTCTTTGGCCTCTCTGCCCAGCCAGTTGAGGATATCCACCTTCACCTCGGGCTTGGATTTCATCATGGCCTTGGCGATTTCGATGTAAGCAGCCTCATCGGCGAATGCGGACGCGTAATCGAGCGCGGCGTTCCGGTAATTTCTATCCTTATCTTTGAGCGCGGAGAGCAACAGTTTCGTAGCCTCCTTCGGTTCGGAGAGCGATAAGAGGATTTCCAATGCTGCCTCGCGAGACTGGAGGGCACCGGCCTTGGTAGCTTGCTTTTGCAGATTCTTCGCGGCCTTCGCTACGGTCTCAGTCCGGCCGTCCGCAGCCAGTTTCTTCAGCAGTTGGATGTACGCTTCATTCGCCCCGGAAGGTTCCATCGTGAAATGGGCGGCCTCTGCTGCATCCGCCAAGGTCTCCAAAGAGGACTCGCTCCCGACATGGCCCAGCGCATAGAGCGCCGCCATCCGCAACCCGGGCTCTGTCCCCTCCGCGACAAAAGTGAGGAGCAAAGGTTCCGCACCTACCACCTGCGCGGGTTGCATTTCGCCTATCGCGTTGATGGCATCCCGTTGCGTCTTCGGCGTTCCCATGCGACGCTTGAGCGAACTCACCAGCGCAGCGCCCGCTTGCTTCGTGCCGATGCTCGACAAAGCCCGCGCGGCCGGACCGCTCAGCGATTCATCGCCCAGGAAGCCAGCCAAAGTCTCCACAGCCTCGTCTCCACCCATGATTTCCAGTTGGCGGATCAGAAAAGCCTTCGTCTCACGCTCCGTGACGCGCTCCAAGGCCTGGCAATAGGCATTCGAGACGGTGAGACGCGCCTGCTCCCTTCCCGCAGACATCACATAGTGCGAAAGACCACTGAGCGCATAATCCACTTGCGCGTTGCTACCCTTCCCGGGTGCATTGATCATCCCGATGAGCGTCTGGACCGCCCCATCGCCCGCTCCGCAGAGCTGTCCGATTAAATCCTCGTAAGCCTGTTGCTCTTGCGCCGGCATCTGCGCCAACACGTCAGCCGCGATGGTTTTCGCCGTCCGGTTTGCCGGAGCTTGTGCCATTGCCATGCTGGCGCAAAGCAGGAAGGCACCAATTGTCATATATATTTTCTTCATAAAAGATGATTTTCTATAAGTTTTTAATGAGGGGTTCAGATATTCCAAGACGCACGCATCGGCTGGTCCAACAAACGGTTCGCGGCTTCATCGCCTACGAATTCCAGCTTCACGGGATCGAAATGCAACGTGCGATTCAAGCGTAGGGCTACGCCACCCAGGTTGACGATTGTGGCCGAGCGGAAACCATTGCGTTCGTTGAGGGTGAATGGTTGGCGCGTCCGGACGCATTGGATAAAGTCCGTCTCTTGCGGTTCCGGATCCGGAAAATCGGAGAGTTTCTTTTCCCAATCCGGAATATCACACACGAAATTCTTATAGACGTTCCCTTTAGGCCCTGCGATGTAAGGAGTATTCGGATCACCATAGTCTCCGCCCCAAAGGATGATTTGACAACCATCCTCGTAGGTGTAGGTTATGGAGCGCCACGTCCCCACGGCGTCAGGATGTTGTTGCGGCGCATCAACTTCCACCTTTACGGGGCTGGTGTTATCTTTATCGAGGATATATTGCACCGGGTCGATGTAATGCTGCCCCATATCGCCCAATCCGCCGGCATCATAATCCCAATACCCGCGGAAAGTTTGATGCACACGGTGTGCATTATAGGGTTTGTAAGGCGCCGGGCCCAACCAAAGGTCGTAATCCAGTTCGGAAGGTATCGCCTCTGGTTCCAAATACTCTTTCCCGACCCAATAGAATTTCCAGTCGAATCCGGTGTGCTTGCTGATCGTCACCTTCAAAGGCCAACCCAAAAGACCGCTCTGTACCAATTTCTTCAAAGGTT
This sequence comes from uncultured Parabacteroides sp., assembly GCA_944325335.1. GTDB lineage: Bacteria > Bacteroidota > Bacteroidia > Bacteroidales > Tannerellaceae > Parabacteroides. The sequence goes on from CALUZR010000001.1 coordinate 122,506, forward strand.
TTACGGGCGTGCCCAAGCCATAGAACTGGTCCGTAAAGCGGAACCAAGTATTCAGGCGGAAGATACGTCCGTATTGCTTCATCGCTTCCATCACGCGCTTGCCTTCGCCAATCGTACGGGTCATCGGCTTCTCGCACCATACGTCTTTTCCCGCTTTGGCGGCTTCTACCGACATGATACCATGCCAATGGGGAGGCGTGGCGATGTGCACAATGTCTACGTTCGGGTCGAGAATCAAATCCCGGAAATCGTGATACGCCGCGATCTTCTCTTTTACCAATTGCTTTCCTAATTCTAAATGCTTCTTGTCGACATCGCAAATAGCCACGAGGCGCGTACCTCCATAGTTCACATGGCCGCGTCCCATGCCTCCTACGCCGATGATTCCTTTCGTCAACTGGTCGCTGGGAGCAATATAGCCTTTCCCAAGCACATGGCGCGGGACAATCGTAAAGAGAGCGACGCCACCCAATGTCTTTAAGAAATTTCTTCGATTCATTTCCATGGTTCAAAATGCTTTTTTGATTAATATCTTATTCTTTATCTAATAACTCTTGCAAATACTTCCGCGTCTCTACGACATAGTCATGACGCGCGCCGTTCAGCTCGCATTCAATCGTAATGGCACCTTCGTATCCTTGCCGTTTCAATTCCTGGATTACGGCGGGGAAATTCACATCGCCGGTAGGTATCGGCACCTCCGCACCTAATTCGTAAGGATTGTTCGGGTCGGGATACTTGCCATCCTTCGCATGAAACTCTTTGATGAGCGGACCGAAGAGCTTGACGGCATCCAGCGAATTGGCCTTCCCATACATTAATAAATTCGCGAGGTCGCAATTCACGAAGACATTCCCCGTGCCAATATCTTTAATGGCGCGAATCAGCGTGATGGGTGTCTCCTGCCCGGTTTCGAAATAAATCATCACGCCCCGCTCTTTGGCATAATTGGCCAAGTCCTGCATCACGCGGATGAAGTCTTTGTATTGCGTCGAAGCGCAATCTTCCGGGATAAAGCCAAAGTGGGAATGCATCGCCGGGATACCTGCCCACGCGCAAAAATCAATCATCTCATGATATTTTTGGATCTTCTCCGCCCGACCCTCTTCGGGGACCAGGCCAATGGTCGAAGGTCCTTTCGTAAAATTCCACGTATTATTTTTTCCAGGCACGCCTACCAGCGTCGTCACTTTGATATTATATTTTTGGGAAGCGGCTTTCACCTCCTCGGCAAAGGCTTTCGTCAGTTTGTTGGCACCATAATTGATTTCGCAAGAGCCGAAACCTTGGTTGCGCAAGTCTTGAAAGCTTTTGTCTATATCGCTCAAATCGTATTGAATCACTCCGATCGTGATGTTATTCTCCGCCTCGACGCAAGGGGAAAAAGAGAGCAGGCACGAAGCCGCCAATAATGCTAAAGTCGTTTTCATTGTATTATTTATTTGATATTAGAATGGTACAAATGTATAGCAAAAAGGGGAATAAGCAAGACAATGGAGGATTAATATATGTAAAAGAAAAGACGCCTATGTTTCCGTCCGTTTCTCGTTATATTCGTCAGCGATTATAACGAAAAACGGACGGAAACATAGGCATCTTTTCCCAGGGATGTCCTTTTATTCGATGAGAAGGATGATTCCGTCCCGTCCCATCAGTTCGCACGTCGTGAAATCGCGTAGCGTCTTGCCCCATTGCAAGTCCTCTATTTGTGGCAAGGTATATTTCGTGGGGCGGAAACCTAATGCTTGCTCGTCGATGGTAATCCGGGCACGTTGCGGAAGGTCCGTCCAATTGGCCAAGACGACCAACGCCCGTTTTCCATTCGTATAAACGGTAGCAGGGATGTCCGGATTATTGGTTTTCACCGGGCATTGCGGATCCCAATAGCCGTGCATCTCAGCATCCTTCATGCCAAACGTATCCCACACCTCCCAGAGCGGCACAGGGTTTCCACTCCAAGGCAAACGGGGAAGCATGCCATAAATCATACCCCGGAAACGATTTTTGGCATCGAGCGTCTCGCTGAGCAAGCCAAAGGGAATCCCCGACATCTCGACCAGCCAGAAATCCATCGTATTATCTTCGCGAAAACCCTCACCTATCCACGTGCGGTCGACGTAGGGCAAAAGTTCGGTATAGATATGGAGTGAGTTGGCATAGCCGGCGTGCTGATTCATGTGGTTCCACGAGTGGATATCGATCGTGCGCCGTTTTCCGTCTTTGTCCAGGATGCGGCGGGCACGTTGGAGCGTTTGTCTGTCAAGCGCGCTATCGTCAATATAAATGCCGTCGATTCCCAAGTTCTTCACCATCCAGTGCAATCCCTCCAAGTAATAATTATTCCAACGCGAATCGGGCGTGGTAATGACCGAAATATCCATATCACCTGCATATTTACCCTCGCGGAAGGCATTGTACCAGGCGGGGATGAAGTGCGTAGTGAGATTCTGGTTCAACCATTCGTTCGGCCCGTTCGGATGAATCAAGGTACGGGTATCTTTTCCGGGTCCCTCATGAATCACCTCCGTGCCTAAGCTCCGCAATGCCCAAAGCTCTGGAACCTTCACCGTGAGTTCGCGTGTCGTATAATAAAGACGTACCCCTATGCCCTTGGCATGCGCCTGCTCGATGAAACGCTTCAAGTCTGGCGTCGATTCATCGTAATACGGGTAGTTGATGAAGGGATAAATGTCTTTCTTATGGTGCACGTTGATGAGATTGGCCCCCGCCTTTTCGGCTTCCGGGATATACGAAGCGCTGAGGTCGCTATTCGAATGGTAGAAACGTTCCGTGGCCTGTTTTTCCAAGTCCAGCGGCTTAACGGGCGTGATTTGCATATCGAAAAGGTAATGCAATATGTCGCCCTTCTTCATCTCCCGCTCGCCGCTATAAGCCACCAGCCGGGTTGATTCTTTCGCAGGAAAGATATCAATGCCCCCCTTCCCGTCGTTCCCCCAAGAAACGGGTAAATTCAACCTTCCCAATGCGTAATAGATATTCACCAGCGGGCGGACGAAATGTTCATCCATGAAACGAAGGTTCATCCCCGCATTCACGTTCCCCATCCAAATCTTGTCCTGGTGTTTCTCTACATTCCAGGTCCACTTTATGACGGAATCTGGGCGAAAACCTCCCTTATGCCCCAGTCCCATCATGTATTTAGAGGCAAAAGCGGTGTAAGGGACTTCCAGCCGGATGTCTTTCACCTGTTTATCGCGGCGCGCCTTTACCTCCAGTTCCAGATTCGTAATGCCATCAAATCCAAAGTTTCCCGTACACTCGACTTCAAAGTTCGCGCTTTTTTGACGGGCTGTCCAGACGATGTGCGCATCCGTTTTTTTCTCGATATGGATAGACGCCTTGCCGAGCGGTTCGATTCCTTCCGGGGTTTCGATGACGAAGCGCATCGCGTCGGCCAAAATGGGATTGGAAAGGGTATCGCACAGCGCATTATTAGCTGTATATTTCGTAGTGATTTGCGAAGGAAGCCCGTTCGCCCCCAAATCTATATTTCCGCCCAACCACGAGAAGCGGTATCCCTTTTTCCGTTCAATTTGGACAGGCACATAGGGCCGGGTAGGCGTTTCTGCATTGCCGATGGAAGAGTTCAACCAGCGGAGACGGCTCTTCCGCCATCCTTCGTCGTCTCCATGGTTCGCGATAGGCGTTCCCTCGACCGAAAGGGCCACCTCTATCTCCGTCTCTTTCCCTTTTTCATCGGAAATGGTCACTACACCCTTGTAGACACCCTGGGCCGAGGCGGGAATGTCCATCCCCATCCAAAGCGCCTGCACCTTTCCTTTTTCCACCTTTACCTGCTTCTGAAAGGCTTCCCCTTTCGTATTTATACCCGATAAATTGAAGCATTGGAAGGCCGAAGACGGGATTTTATCTCCTGCCCCGTTCCGTAAATCTGAAATCGTGGCAGTTATATTATTTAATGTATGGAAGGGAGCAAACACCCCTATTTGCCAGACATAAAATTCGCCCGGTGCGCAGGCTGCTTCCAGTTTTTGCCACTCAGCCAACGGGCGCGTAGTCCATCGCGCGGGAATATTCTCGGTCAAACGAATGTCGTGCAAACGGTCTTCGGCAAAACAGAAGTAGCCCGCCGCAGGGGGATTGCCCATTAATTTAGCTAAAGCCTCCTCCGAAGCCGGTTGGCGCATCTCGGATTGCTGTTCGTTCACCGTCCCGGTACGTTTCAGGTCGTCGAACGCATTAGTTACATGCTCTTGTGCCGTCAGCGAAGCTTGCCAAGTAAAAAACATCGCCAGCGCAGGTATCCATATCTTCTTCATTTCATTTTTGCTATTAAATAGGTATATAAATAATATCTCGCTCTCATTTTAACCTTTAATTTTTTTAAGAAACAAGCTTCCGCAAGTTGCGGAAGCTTCAAAACGTTCGAAAAGTAACCTTCGCCAGTTCGCGAAACCTACTTTTCGCATGAAAAGTGACCTTCGCCAGTTCGCGAAACCTACTTTTTGCATGAAAAGTAACCTTCGCCAGTTCGCGAAACCTACTTTTTGCATAAAAAGTATCCTTCACCAGTTCGCGAAACTTACTTTTCACCTAAATTCTCATGGATATTGCCTTCCTGGATCTTGTCCGCGCCCGTAGAATCACCATAATATTCCTGCGCAAGCGTGGCGTACTTCTGGTACAAGCGTCCGGCCATCTCCAGTTCATCGCCTACTGTAATCGGCGTCCGCGCTTTATTCGGAGTGGCTACGAATTGGAGTTCCCAATCAGCCAAACTGTTGTAAAAATCGTTTGCCCGGAATGATTCGCGGCCATAAATCTGCGGAAGTCCCTTCTCGACGTAGGGCGTGCCCTCCTCTAAATGCAGCAGGAGCATGTCGTAGAACTTCGTCCAGCGCTGGAGATAATATCCTTCAATCAGCCCGGTCCATTCGCGCCAAGAATAATCGAAAATATGCGGGTCACCGTCTGCACCCCAAATCGTGACGAGCGCCGTAGCGTCCTTTTCGAGCAAATTCTTTTCCTCTTCGGTGTCGCCCCACGAGCGGGCAGCCGTCAGCCAAGCATCGAAATTAAATTCCGGACGGGTCCGGAGCAAGGCATCCACATCGCGCAACATTTCGAGGAAGCGACCGCTGTGGAGGAGGAACGCCTCTTTGTTTTTTTGCTTGAACGCTTCTACCGCTTGCTTATGAATGGCCTGCCCGAGGTTGGACATGAGCTGGCGCTGCACGTCGACGATATCAAAACGATAGGGCACGGAGTTTTTCATCTTCGCCGAATCGGCAAGCAAAAGCCCCTCGGCCTCGATAAGCAATTGCGGATCGTAAGGAATGCCCAGCCCCGCGTTGGGGCCCGATTTCTTCACATCGACAGCCGGACGCGCCGCGATGATAGAGCTTCGTTCCGTCCCGTTTGTACCCGGACGGTACGGGCCTTCCAAGAGACACATCCATGCCTTCGTCCCGTTCTGCGAAGCTACTCCGTAACGACGCGCGGCATAGTCGGCCAGCCACGTTTCCACGTCGATGGAGTCCCGATACAGAGGCATCTCGAACGCCAAATCATAATAAACCGGATTTTGCACGATCGACTCCATAAAAAGGCCCGACCCACAAATGTTCGGATTCTTCTTTTTGGCCTTCGCATACTGATTGGAAGCCAACAGACGCAAGTCTCCATGCAAATTGATACGCCCGCCGAAGTTATGCAGGTTGCCCGCTACCACGGAATAGCCCCAAGCCGCACTGTCGCGTTGGCTCAGGCCCCCGTTGAGGTCCAAAATAATCAAATCCTCCTTGGGCACGGCCTTGACGATCGGCTCGCGGAGGCTCCAGCCCTGCATCGCCCACCGGGCATTCGGGTCAAAATCTTTAAAGAGCTTGTAGATAGAGTTGCCCACGGCACTTAAATATTCGGGCGTATCCACCGGAGGCGCGCTTTCATGAAAAGGATCGGCAGCATAGACGCCATGCGCCCCGAATAGTTTCTTCTCCTCTTCCAAGAAATCCCGCCCCAAGACAAGGAACAACGAATCGGTCGGGTCGAGTTGCGCCGCACCAGTGAATCCGCACCACGAGGGTTGGAGCTGTATTTTCGCTTCCGGATATTTATCCTTCAATTCACGAGGCACATACCCAGAGAAACCTTGCTGGATCGGCTGCATACCGAGTTCCAACTGGCGGTCCATAATCTGCTTTCCCAGCGTAATGTGCTTGTCGATCCACGATTTGGGAAGCGGGCCGCCGTAGCTTTGCAAGTTCTGCATCCATTGCCAAGCAAAATGAGCCGGACCCGCCAGGAAGCGGCGTGCCTCCTCGTCCGTAAACTTATGTTTCAACAGGGTATTATACCAGACCGCCTCCAATCCCACGACCGAAAGGGGCATGTTGATGGAGTTCATGGCCATAAAATCCAACTCGCGCTCCCAACGCTTCCAATCCCACCAAGCCGCGGTATAACTGACCGTGCAATAGTTCATATACACGCGATATTTGCCATTAATAGTGTTCTTCACCGGCGCGGCGGGCAAAGGAAGTTTCTCCGGAAGATCCAACTGATCTCCAAACCAAGACACATGCGCCTGGCAGGTATATTTCAGATACTGGTTGAAAGCCGTGGCAAGCGACACGGTATTGTTTCCCCGCAAGACGACCTTCCCGCCTTCCGAATCGATCTCGTACGCATCCTGTCCGTCGACCGGTTCAATCAATTCTAACTTAAATTGGTCCCCATACCCCGGCGTGACGCGCTCAATCAAATCATACGCCGCCTCGATACGTGGATCCAGCTCCTGCTGGCAACTGGCCAGGAAGAGGAACATACATAAAAAAAGTAAGTGAGTTTGTTCATTTGTTTTTGTCTGTTTTTGTTTTTATCTCAATTTATTATTTATAATAATCCAAGACCCCGTTCGTGAAGAACCTTTGCGCTTTATAATGCCTTCCTCTTTAAGAATTGCTATCACTCGCTCACAATTTCGTTTACTAATACCTATCTTATCAGCCATTTGTTGAATTGTAATTGAATTAAAATGCGCAATCAAATTAAGAATTTCATTCTTTAGCTCTTGATCCTTCACATTAGCAAGATTACCGCCATTACCGCCAAGATTACCGCCATTACCGCCAAGATTACCGCCATTACCGCCAATTTCACCGACATAATACTTTTGGATAAACTGGACTTGAAAAGACAAGCCAACTTCCCTCCATCTGAATTCGACATGAGGATAACGCTTCATTTCTGTAGCGACCAACTTTAACCCGTTTCCCCATTGATCGATGATACCCAATCGCTTAAATACAGGAGCTATCACCTTATTCCTGGCGTCCGACTGACGACTTTCCATATCCGTATAATCGATAGATGGCGGTAATAATCCAGGACTGGTAATTTCCACCATATCGTCATAGATAGCGACTTTTATATCTTTACCCGTCAATGAATACTGACGATGCACCACAGCATTCCGAATAATTTCCCTAATAGCTTTTATGGGGTATTCCCAATGCGACACTGTATAAACACCTTCTACCTTTGCCCCTTTATTTATATGGCGAAGTACAAAATTGTAAGCCTCTTCTGCTTGCATTGCAATGGAACCCATTATGCTTTTTTGGTCAATAAACTCTTCCGAGTCTACACCTTTAAAACGAGCACATTCGACTTTTGCATTCGGAAACATCTCAAACCGTAATGCATCATCCGAAAGCAAAATCAATGCATTAGTTGGGTATTCATTCCCTTGTTCCGTTTTTACCAACTCTAATTTTCGTAAAACCTGCGCATTTAACGGCTCTTCCGTTTTTTCTTCATACAATTCGCTAAACGTATGGATATCTAATTCATCTACTGTCTTATCCAATACAATTTCACTATCAAATGACACATTCCTCCGACGGCGTTCCAATTCCGCTACAATACTCTCATTAGCCACCCGATTATTCGAACCTACCCGAATGTAAGTACCTTTGATCTTTCCTTCGCTCTTCAAATAATAAGGAGGCATACTACCACGATAAATCCGAATACGAATCAGGTGCTTATCCTCGATAGTAAGAAACGAGATTTCCGGCAAAATGGTAGGATAACACCTATCATAAACCATATTGCTGATTTGCTCTTCTATCCGAGGCAAATCATCCTCAGGAAGACCTACAACCGTCCGGTCATCATCAACCCCAAGATAAATATCACCTCCCGCATCGTTGGCAAAAGCTACAATCGTTTTCGCCAAATCTGAATTGGCTGGCAATTCACCCTTAAATTCAAGGCGACGACCTTCTTGCTTTTCTATTATTTGAGAAATATGATCCATATTATTACCTATCTATTGAAAGAAAATTACCTGCAAAAATAACCATTTTATCACAAAACAGGTACAAGTTATGATAATAATCCAGATCTATTTCAAGTAACATCCAGATGTCTAAACAAATAGCATCTGGATGTCAAAAACAGTTTATTCAAACATTTTTACGTCCTTATATTCCTCATCCTCTGATTGATATAAGCAATCAAATATAATATTTGCATCTGGGAATGCTTCTACAAATTGCTGAATCATATCTATCTGTTTGGATTTAAATACAGGTGCATTCAAATTCCATAATTGCTGATGAATATCTTTTTCTGGAATTGAAAGGAATAAATAATGTATATCCTCATTTTGAAGTAAATCTATGTTTTCTTTCCAATTATCAGAATCAACTAATAATAAAGCAAGTGAAGGTGCAAAACAAAAATTATTTCGATCAACTTTCTTACACAAATCCAAAAGTCCTTTTATTGAATCCGGAGTTCTACCTTTTGACTGCTTTAGTATCAACGTAATATTTTTATCTTTCGCGTAATCTGCCAATAACTGATATGTTTCTTGTAAAGACTGATAGAATTGCTCCATGGTATAATTGTTTTCTATTGTACGTTGAGTTGTAATAAATAATTCATCCGCACCTAAAATGGCCATTTTATCTATTACTTCTTTAATTACCTCAATACTTTTCTGATAATAAAGTGAATCATTATTTACTATACGAAGATCAGGATATAGGTTAATACCAGAAGATAAATCTACTGACATTTTTAATTGTTGCCGTTTAAACCATCCAGTTTCTTGTTTCAATACTTCTTTATCTCTATTATACAAATATCGCCAATCTATAACCACCCGATCATAATGTTGAAAAAATGTCGGACGAGAGAGAATTTCTTCTTTTAAATTCAAAACATCATGCAACACTAATGCTCTTCTTTGTATTCTTTTAGAAGGTTGAACTTCTGGAAGTATTTCTACATCTGCATCCTGCAAACAAATTTGGAAAATACGAACATCTCCTCCAGCTATTGTTTCCGCTGTATTCTTTCCTAATTTTTGATTTTTCATAACCTTAGGTGTATATCCAACTGCTTTTATTTCTGAACAATCAATTGGCAATTCTTTTATTGAACTTATTCTTCCACTTTTCGACTGAATCTGAAACGGCATTTCCTTCCATTGATTATTTGAAACCAAAACTGTATATTCATTACTTGAACGAGAACAAGTAATTAAACTTAACTCCGGATTGGTATCAAACAGTTCTACTGAAGAAAAAATATCACCTAACAAAGCTGAAACATGTTTCAATAATGGATAAGGTTTACTCAATTCTTTTTCTTCTTCTACTTTAACAGGTAAAGTACATTGAGGCGTTTCCATTACACCAAAAGGTGAAGTAATAATAGTAACTTGTCCTTTACCATAAGTTCTTTCTAAAGCAAGTATTTGTTCTCCTGACTTTTGTAGAATTACAGCATCTGAAGGATAATTCAATTGTAATACCGAAAATTCATTAGATTCCTGAATGTATTTATCTTTATATTGAATCTTGCTTGTACACTTGCTTATACCAGGAGCTATCGTAATTCCAGCAATACCATCTGGCATATTTCGTAAAGAACCTGCTGTTATAACCAAGTGTCCACCATTCTGAATATAATTATTCAAATTGTCATTAATCTCTTGTCCTTTCCGAAGTTCATCTGCTATAACCAACACTGGATATTGTTTCAATACCCACAATGGTGCATCACTCATTATACAATCAGCAATATCTCCATAAGGCGTAGGGGTTATAAATCCTCTTTCATCTTTATAATATGATGCATCTTGATAACCAGGATATAAAACATTCAATACACCATCCGTCAAATAATCAGACAATTCATAAGGCAAATTTCCCCATATCTTATATGCTTGTGAGGAATAAAGATGACGCGGGAAAGACCAACCCGAAAAGAAATCAACCATTAAAGCTACAGGTGTATACATAATTCCCGGATCTCCATACTTATCAATCCAACGTACAGCATTTTGTTGAATCTTCCCAATTGGACTCAATTTATTTCCAATACGCATAGAGCCTTCAAAACCAACTGCAACACAATCATACATCAAATGATTATACATTAATCGCTTCAATAAACTTAAAGATGTTCCTTTCCAAGGTCCCCCACTATTATAATCGTCATCTATATTAGTCGCATCACTATCATATGTTTTATATCCCCAACGATTCCAAACAGAAGCATTTCCAAACCAATTAACACCATATTGCTTTCCTGCCCCCCGAATAAAAGAATAATAAATTTGAGAATTAGGTAAACCTTGTGCAGTTTCAGCACCAATCAGTGTATACAAACCTTCCTTCAAGAAATAATGTCCAAAATTTAGAGAAACCAATGTAGCCATCTTATTTCCTAATTGGTTCCCCATCTCTTCAAAATGACGTTGAAAATTGAAATATTGATGTAACCGATCTGCCCCTAAAGGATACATACGCGGAGCAAAACTACCTACATAACGTCCATCTTGTTCTCCATTATCCATACCAAGCCAATGATCACCCAATTCTGTTTCAAATAAACTTAATACGCCATCAGGTATTTGAAATTGAGTCCAATACCCACCAGGACCAGAGCCAGGTATATATCCCCATAAATCAAATAAATACAAATTTCTCCGTTTAATTTCTGAAACTATTTCTTTCAAATTATCTTGATAAATTAAAGGATAAGAAACCCACAATATATTACCTAAATGATCTTTATCTACCCACAAATCCAGTTTTTCTTTATAATCTCCAGACAAATCGCGTAACCCTATAAACTGGATTTTATTATCAAACAACGAAAAATCTGGAGATTTCACATAATAGCGAGAATAATCTGGATGTTTAGATGGATTCATTTGATATGGATATAAACGAATTTGATTTTGAGCAGAAAGAAAACTCCCTGTAAAAATCAATACAAAAAGCGACAAAGCATATTTCATTTTAATCATGGTCTTAATCATTAAAGTTACATAAATTAGATAACGATTGTATTCAATCGACAGCACTTCCACAAAAAGAAGCACTGTCGATTTAAAATATTGATTACGCCTTACGCATAATTAGGATCTTGCTCTAAAATACCACCTGCTTTATCTATTTCCGATTGCGGTATCGGCCAATAATAGAATGCAGGTTTAAATACTTTAATATAAGCAGGTAATGCAGGATCCACAGCTCCATTCACTAATTTTTCCATTAATTTCCAACGCTTCAATTGAAAATAACGCTGCCCTTCAAATGCCAATTCAACACGATATTCATGACGAATACGTTCACGCATTTCTTCCTGTGATAAATCTTCTGGTAAAGAAGGCATTTCAGAACGAGCACGAACTGCATTTATTGCATCATAGACTTTCTGAGTTGGACCATTTGCTTCATTTTCCGCTTCTGCTATCATCAACAAAACTTCTGCATAACGAAGAATAACGACATCCGCATCCGAAATAGTTGAATAGCTTGGCATCACAGTCGTTGGTTGAAGTAATTTCATCATACCAAAACCTGTTTGTTGCTGGTCTGTCATTTTTATACGTCCATTTTCTTCATATCCTTCATCAGGAAATGTTGCATATCCACTATGGGTTACAGTCTCTCTTAAACGAGGATCACGATTCTGAAATAATTTTTCTCGTTCGTTATAATTCTCCTCTTCTATAGCATTCGTATTTAACAATGATTCATCTACAGAAACTGTCAATGGAGATTCTCCCCATTTTAGTCCATCTGTACATTCAAATTCATCTACTAAATCTCGAGTTACACCACAAGTTGTCCATGCCCCATAATATAAATCCATACTATGTGTTATATTAGGAGCTAAATAACGAACAGAAAACATAATTTCGGGAGATGAAAGTTGTTTATCTGACAAGAAATTATCGCGCATTCTATCTGCTAAAGAATATCCCTGAATGCTTTCCAACAAAGGAACAATTTCTGCCATCTTTGTTGGATCTGCCTTTCCATTTTCATCGTAAGCTTCTGCCAACATCAAACGAGCTTTTAATGCTTTTAATGCTCCTGGAGTAAAATATCCACTCATTTGTGAATCTGAATAAAGTTTATCCGGTAGAGCAGCAATTGCTTCGTCAAAATCTTGCATTATTTGAGCATAAATTTCTGCACGTGTAGCCTTCGGCTGATACATGTTATCTAAATCCAAAGAACTCGTCACTAGAGGAACTTCGCGATAGCATTGATAAAGCCAAGAATAAAAATACCCCCGTAATGCTTTACATTGTGCTAAGATAAAGCTACGATCTTCATCTGACATATCAGATCCATGATAATTCGCCAAATTTTCTATTACTAAATGAATACGAGCTATTCCCATATAACAATGCGTATACATATATGAAACAAAACCTGTCGTATTCGGATCTAAATCACCTAATGCTATTGTCTGAGAACGCCCATATGTATCTTCATTATGCTGGCAAATCGAATTATCTGTCAAATTATCAAAGCAAGCAATAATCTGAGACATTTCTCCTGGCCATTCATACACAACAGAAAAACAACCAGCCAGAGCCGAATCAAAATCACTCTTCCGTTGCCAGAAAATATCTTGAGAAGGTGATGCCGGTGGATCTTTTTGCAAAAAATCGCTACAAGATACAGTTGCACCTAACAACAATATAGATACTAAATATTTTAGCTTTTTCATTTTACTACTTTTTTAAAATTCAACATTTACACCAAAAGAACATATTTTGTTTTGAGGATATTGAGCTGCTCTTCCATCTGTTTCACGTTCAGGATCCAACCCATAAAACTTAGTAAACGTAACCAAATTATCTCCTGAGAAGTAAATACGAACGCGAGACATTTTAACTTTGTCAGTCCATTGTTTAGGAAGTGTATAACCAAATGTCAAGTTTTTCAAACGAAAATAAGATGCATTCTGTAAGAAATAACTATTGGGACGTGTATTTTTATTTCCTCCAAAATCATCAAAATATAAACGCGGGAACTTCGCATTATATGGATTTTCTTCAGTCCACATACCTTCTACATATTCTTTCGTTGGTGCAGAACCTTGACGGAAAGGATACATACCCCATTCATTCGTATAGAATTTTTTACCATCTACTCCTTGCCCTGTTAATGACAAATCAAAACCTTTCCAACTGGCACCCAAATTGACTGAATATTCAAAATCTGGGAAACGTCCTCCCATTGGGATACGGTCATTGTTATCAATTACATTATCCCCATTTTGATCCTTATATTTCAAATCACCTGGTAATGTATTATCATTAAATTGTTTTGGAGAATTAGCAATTTCTTCTTCAGTTGCAAATATACCTATACATTCAAGCATATAATACTCATTATAAGGTAAACCTTCTCTTCTCAAATAGTAATTATCAATTTCTTCTGCACCAAATTGAGTCAATTTATTTCTGGAACGATCAAAATAGAATCCAGCATTATATTGCAATCCTTCAAAAATGCCGCTTTGAATCATATTACTATAATTGAAAGCAACTTCAATACCGGTATTCTGTACTTCGCCATTATTCACAGTTGGTGCAGTCATACCTAATAAAGCAGAAACTTGAGAACTTCTCAATATGTCAGAAGTAACTTTTTTATACCAATCAAATGTTACATTTAAACCGTCAAAAACTTGCATATCCACACCTACATCCGTGATTGTCGTAGTTTCCCATTTAATATCACGATTTGCATAAGCTTTTTGCTGATAAGCTACTGTTTCATTCGTTTTATCAAAAGGATAGTTATTTACGCTTTCAATCATGGCTTGGTAGGGATACAAACCTATATTTTGATTACCTAATTGTCCCCAAGAAGCTCTTACCTTAAAATTATTCAACCATGACCAATTCAGATTCTTAACAAAATCCTCTTCCGTCAAACGCCAACCAATCGAAAATGAAGGGAAAATACCCCAACGATTTTCCGAAGAAATACGAGATGTTCCATCATAACGCATATTGGCCTCAAACAAATAACGTTCTTTATAATTATAATTAAAACGACCAAATACAGACATGATAGCCCATTCTTCTTCTGCACCTTCATTTGACCAGTTTGCTTGTGAACCCGCATTGATTACAGGTAAATCAAATGCATAATCTTTTCGATAAGCTTTTACCGTTTCATACTTCTCCGACTCTTGGTTATAACCAGCCATAATACTAAAATTATGATTCTGGTCAGCCGTTGAAACATCATATTTCAAATAGGTATACAAATTAGTATAAAAACGGCGTGTATCTTCTACCGTAAAGCCATTGCTTCCTCTATCCAAATATCCAGCTTGTTCTCCTGTATGATAATTGTAAACAGGAACATCCGAACCACCCCATTCTTTTGTCTTTCCAGATTGCAAACGGGCTGCACCTTTTGTATGCCATGTCAAGCCTTTTGCTAAATTAACTTCTAACCAAAGTTGGGCATTAATATCAAAGTCTTGAAAAGTTTTTTTCGTATCAGTTCCAATAATGGCTGGCATATTTTTATTATGGGACTCGAAAGAATAAGCAGAAGATGTCCATTTTGTTTCTCCTGTTCCATCATCCGGTAACCATGGCATATAAGTAGGAGCTTGTGACAAGGTAGATAATAATACATCTTCTTGACCTTGTCGTGGCTGTTCTCTGTCTCCATACATTAAACTTGTATAAGTACCAATCTTGATAAAGTCTGTAATCTGAGAGGTCAAATTTACTGTTGCATTGTATTTCTGATAATCAAATCCTCTCAACGTTCCGGGCTGATTTACAAAATTCAAGGACACATTATAAGTTGTTTTTCCTGCATTACCAGCGATAGATAAATTATGATTTTGTACGACAGCCGTATTAAGCATGTAATCCAGCCAATCGAAATTCGGATATTCTGCGCTTCCGTTTCCATTTCGATAAGCATCAATCATTTCTTGTGTATAGGCATTTCCCAATCCGGAATTCTTTTGTGCCAAATTATACAATTCCATATATTCAGCTGAATTGGTCACTAAATCATACATGCGAGTCGGTGTATAAAGGCCTACATTACCATGATATGCAATATGAGCTTTCCCATCTCTCACATCCGCACCTTCTTTTGTCGTAACCAAAATAACGCCATTAGCAGCACGCGCACCATAAATAGCAGCTGAAGCTGCATCTTTCAAAACTGAAACACTTTCAATCACACTCGGATCCAAATGGGAAATATCACCTGGAACACCATTCACCAATACCAACGGGTCAGAACCTGCATCTGAAAAAGTTCCCTGACCACGAATACGAAATGTAGTTGATTCATCACCAGGAGTACCGGTTGCCGAATTTACACGTAAACCTGGAACTTGTCCTTGCAACATGGTTGCTGTATTTACAACTGGTCGTCTTGTCATCTCTTCTCCAGAGACAGCTGTCACGGCTCCTGTTAAATTTAGTTTCTTTTGAGTTCCGAAGCCTACCACCACCAATTCATCCAATGCCTGCGAATCTTCCTTCAGGGTAATGGCATAGTCGCTCTTCGAGGTTACGGAGACGATTTGGTCTTTATAACCAATGTAGGAGATGCGGAGCTGGGCGCCTTCGGCCACGTCCTCGATCATGAACTTTCCGTCCATGTCGGTGATGGAGCCGTTCGTCGTGCCTTCTACCAATACATTCGCACCGATGACGGGAATACCTTGGGCATCAACAATCGTTCCGGTGATTTTCTTACCTTCCTGATTTACCCCCCCGATTTAGTTTTTATTAACTCATTATTACTGTTATTATCCTTTAAGAAGATGCGATTGCCTACGATTTTGTAGGTAATGCCGGTTCCATCGAATACTTCTTTCAGGACATTTTCGATGCGTTCGTTCTGGACGTTCAGCGTAACGCCAGACAATTCCCTGCTCAGTAACGCATCGTCATAAGAGAACTCGTAGCCCGTTTGTTGCGCGAGGTGCCGAATCACTTCGCCTACCGTCGTCCGGTTTACGCTTATCTCCACATTGACCAACTGGGGCGATGCCAATGGCACGGCCATCATCGTCGGAGACATTGCCGCTAATAGCAATGCCACGCTTGTACAAATCGGTTTCTTTTTCATGATACAATCATTTTGATTAAGTTTAATGATTTATTATACTGTTTTTATTTGTTTCGATAACTCACGAATATCTCGTTGCCCTCGATGCGGCAAGAGATGGGTGCGATAAACTCGAGGTGCGAACAAATCTCTTCGATCGGTTCGTCTTTCGCATAGACAAAGCGATATTTGCGGGCGAGGAGGCGGGCGTCGGCAAAGTTGAAATGGACGCCATGCGTCTTGGCAATCTCTTCGGCTATCTGCCCTAAGGTCGCCTCTTCCAACTGCTTTTGTTGCAAATGCCAAACGCCCTCCACGTTCACATCCACCTGTTTCACGCTCACTTCATTTTTATCCATATTATAGGTCACCTGCTCGCCAGGTTGCATATCCAATATCGTCTCTTGGTCTTTGTCTTGGAGGACGACATGCCCCGAAAGGAGGGTCGTCTCCAGCGTATGCCCCGCTTCGTCCGTCCGCACGTTGAACTCCGTTCCTAATACCTTAATATAAGCATCGTTCGCCTCGACCAAGAAGGGTGACAACGAATCCTTCCGCACCGAGAAAAAGGCTTCTCCCTCCATCGATACCGAACGGTTCCGCGCCGAAAACGCCTTCGGGATGCGGAGCATCGCTCCGCCCTTCAGCCAAACCTCCGAACTATCGCGGAGCAGGATGCGCTTCACGCTCTCGCCCTCGGCCACCCGGATGCTTAAATAGTCCTCTGAAGCGGAACGGAACATCCAATAGCCCAGCGCGCTCCCGACGATGAATGCCACCATCGCCGCATACCGGAGCGCACGCCGAAGGGGCATCCAGACGCGTTTCCGATCGATACGCGCTTCGACCTGTTGCAACGCCCGTTCGATAGCCGCCTCCGTATTGTGCCGGTCGAAAGCATCCTTCATCCGAAGCTCGACGACCTCCTGCCAGATGCGTCCGTTCTTTTCCGAACTTTTCGCCCAAGCAAGGAGGACCGCCAGCTCTTCCGCCGATGTTTTCCCGGCCAAATACTTTGCCAATATGCTATATTCAAATTCCATTTTCGTTTGCTTTTTCATATATAATACGGATTACGCCGCAAAAGTACGGAGCAAAAATCCAATTTTTTTCAAAAAAATTTTTCCATACCACCTTTTGTATGCTTGGCATGGTACCTATAATTAGGTGTGTTAGAGCACGCAGATGCCGCAGACTAAAGCGCAGATTTACGCGGATTTTTTATTAAAGCTAACGCGATTACCTTTTATCCTATTAAAAAAGAAAATCTGCGGTCATCTGCGCTTTAGTCTGCGGCATCTGCGTGCCCTATTACATAAAAATAATTTGCCCCCGGTAAAAACTTGCACGGACGCCTATGGAAACTTCGAAAAGCAATTATCTTTTCTATAAATATCGACGATATTTGCACAAGTATCGACGATATTTGTATATCTTTAGCCTAAAGATACAGAAATATCGACGATACGCGAAGAAAAGACAAGCAGCACGCCAAGTTTCCATAGGCAGGAAAGGAAGTTTTCCCCGGCACATTCGCATCTTTTTATAGTATCTTAATAGTTCGGATGCAGAAAGAGCGAATATATTTTGTACTTTTGCAACCAGATAAACAAAGGGAAAGGCAACTTGCCCTACCCCATCAAAAAGAAACATTTAAAAATTATAGATTTATGAACGTGCTTACAAATGAAAAGCTGACTATCGTCGGCGCAGCAGGTATGATTGGCTCGAACATGGCCCAGACGGCTATCATGATGGGCTTGACTTCTAACATTTGTTTATACGATCCGTATGCTCCGGGTCTGGAAGGCGTAGCTGAAGAACTGTTCCATTGCGGTTTCGAAGGCGTAAACATCACGTTTACTTCAGACATCAAGGAAGCGTTGACAGGTGCTAAATACATTGTAAACTCTGGTGGCGCTGCGCGTAAGGCAGGTATGACGCGTGAAGATTTGCTGAAAGGCAATGCCGCTATCGCAGAAGAGTTCGGTAAGAACGTAAAACAATATTGCCCGGATGTAAAACATATCGTGATTATCTTCAACCCGGCTGATATTACTGGTTTGATTACCTTATTATATTCTGGTTTGAAACCGGGCCAGGTGACGACGTTGGCTGGTTTGGATTCAACTCGTCTGCGCAGCGAATTGGCAAAGCACTTCCACGTATCTCCGGATGCTGTTGAGAATTGCCGTACATACGGTGGTCATGGCGAACAAATGGCCGTATTCGCTTCTACGGCAAAAGTAAATGGCAAGCCGTTGACGGATATCATCGGAACAGATGCATTGACTACTGAACAATGGGCAGAAATCCAACAGAAGGTAACTAAGGGCGGTGCAAATATCATCGCATTGCGTGGCCGTTCTTCATTCCAAAGCCCGTCATACGTTTCTATCGAAATGATTGGTGCTGCTATGGGTGGTAAGGCATTCCGTTGGCCGGCTGGTACATACGTTTCTAACGACAAGTATGACCACATCATGATGGCTTGGGAAACTTCGATCGATAAGGATGGTTGCCACTGCGCGGCTTTGAACGGAACTCCGGAAGAACAAGCTGCTTTGGATAAGAGCTACGCTCACCTCTGCGAATTGCGTGACGAAGTGATTGCAATGGGTGTTCTTCCTCCCGTATCAGAATGGAACAAGTTGAACCCGAACATCAAATAATTGAAGGAACTTTCAATTTGATTCATATACTTTATTATTTAAATTACAGGTGAAAAGCAGTCCGTAGTTGATACGGGCTGTTTTTTCTTGTTTACTCCTATTCATCACAAACGATTAACAACAAAAGCATGACGCTAAAAGCCGCATTATTCGACTTCGACGGTGTCTTGGTGGATACCGAAAAGCTCTACGACGTGTTCTGGGACGAGATGGGCGAACGTTACCATACGGGCATCCCGCATTTCGCCTCGCATATAAAAGGCACAACGATCCATGGCCTCATCGAGAAATACTTCGCCGACCGGCCGGAAGAGGAAAAGCAACAGATTATCGCCGAATCCAACCATTTCGATTGGAATATGCCGATGCCGCCGATGCCCGGTTCGTTCGAGTTTGTCCGTATGCTCAAAGCACATGGCGTGCAGATTGGGTTAGTGACCAGTTCAGACGACAAGAAACTGGCGCACGCATTCCATGAGTTGCCTTTTATGGAGGGATTGTTTGATACCATCGTCTCGGCCAACCGCATTACGCGAGGGAAACCCGACCCGATGTGTTACCGCCTCGCCGCCCAAGACTTCAAGCGGAAACCGGAAGATTGCCTCGTGTTTGAAGATTCGTTTGCAGGCATCCAGGCAGGAAAAGGGGCCGGTATGCGCGTCATTGCCTTGAGCACGACGAATCCCGCCGCGCAATTAGAAGGGAAAGCCGACTACGTGATCCCGGACTTGGCAGGCCGGACGTTCGAGGATTTCTTGGCGTGGTAAGTCACGCCTCGTCCTGAAACAGGAATGTCCAATCCGAACCAGCGGGGCAACAATAGGTGTGGATGCCGATCGACTCCGCCGCTTTGCAATTAGTAGGCGAGTCATCGATAAAGAAAGTCTCGCCCGCGGCAATCATGGAATCGCCCAATACATACTTGAAAATTTCGATATCAGGCTTCTGCATGTGCACTTCATAGGAGAGGTAAATGCGGTCGAAGAAGTCTTCCACCTTATGTCCCTGGTAAGAAAACAGATGGCGCTCCGCCCATTGCCAATGGATACTATTGGTATTGCTCAACAATAAAACGTGGTATTCCCCGCGCAGATGGAGCAACCAGTCCAGCTTGTACGACGGGATATCCGCCAGCATAGCAGTCCAAGCTTGGTCGATCTGGGCGTCGGTCAGCGTCTGGTCGGACAGGCGGCGCATGCTTGCCCGGAATCCGGCGGCCGAGATATTGCCTGATTCGAATTGCAT
>CALUZR010000002.1 GCA_944325335.1 uncultured Parabacteroides sp.
TTGCCAAGAACGGGCTGGCGGCAGGGGAAACCGTCTCCCAAGTCTCCGACCGCCTCGGCTTCGAATATCCCCAGCATTTCAGTCGGATGTTCAAGAAGCAGGAGGGTGCTACGCCGTCGGAATACTGTCGGGGACTGCACACTTAGCGCAGTCAGAACGCAAGGTTCTATCAGGTATTCGTTTTTATTGTATACATCTTTTCCATCACCGTTCCAACGAGAGTGTAACACTCACATCCTCTTCGCCCAACGTCGTCTTCAAGTCTGCCTGCGAAGCGTTGTCTATTTTCCCCAATCGGGTGAAGTTCCACGAATTGGTATCATAATAGATGACGATATATTTCCCTTGATAGAGGATGATGTCGCCCGGTCTGGTCGTAGTCTGCCGGTCATTGCAGGGAAGGGTGGTTCCCAACGGACCGACTTTTTCCATGTTACCGTAATCTTCCATGTCTACGGTGAGGTCGCCTTTGGCAAGGAGTTTCACTAGCGCACGGGCGGAAGAGTTGTCTGCCAAGGTGGCGGTGAATGTCTTGCCGCTCTTGATGGTAAGTTTGAGCGTATTGCTTTCCATACTCGTCCTATTTTGATTTTATTCTATAAAGTTGTTAATCCGGTTGGCAGGGTTGAGCGGCGTCTGGTCAGTCAGTTCCAATGACTTGACCATGTGCAGCGTCCCTTGCTTGTATTTCTGGAAATGCGCGGAAGCGATGTGCTTGTCGTATGCCTCACGGCTCGCATATGTTTCAAGAATGGTTATCTTGTAGGGATTCTCCTTTTCACCGACGGCATACATGGTCAGTACGCCCGGCTCGGTGCGTAGGGAGATTTCGCCCACTTCGGTCACATATTCTATATATTCATCGAGGTACTGCGGATAGACCTCGATTTTCGACAGGCGCACAATGCCATCGGCAGCCATCGGGTCCTTTGCGCACATGCCCGGCTGCTTATCTAAATTGAGACATTTGCCGATTATCTCTCCGGTGGCGATGTAGGAATAGGTCGGGAACTCGAACAAGACAGGCTTCAAACGTGTATAGTCGAGCTTGCCATCCGCATCAAGCACATCGGGGGCGGCGTAGGTGTTGGCAATGGAGCAGACGAAGTTGTCAAAGCCCTCCGTCTCATAGATATCCACCACATCGCACTCCATCGCAAGTGGCGAGGCGTCAATTACGGGACTGCCGTTTTCGCCCCAATGGTATTCAAACACCTCCGACTTGTCCACCGAAGCACCGCTCACGCTGCCCACATAATCGGCTTTGGGCAGCATCTCCCGGCCTACAAGATTAACGGACAGTTTCTTGGATTCCCTTATCCCTTGATTGGTATAGTGGCTTTTGCTCATGCTGACGAGTATCCGGTCGTGGCCGATGATGCCCGTATGCCCCACGACAAGCCAGTTCACTTTTCCGTTCACTTCCGCACCGATGACGGTCATCGGTTTCGGGTAGAGAGCGAGCACGCTTCCTATATTTTGTTTTTCTGTATCCATAATGTTTGATTTATGAGTTTTCACTTCTGCCCCGCCGCATGACAACAGTCCGAACAGAAGCAATGCGGTTAATAAATTCCGTGTCATATTATTGTCTTTCAAATCTTACATTTACACTCTCCGTTCCTTGCAACAGGCTGATGCCGTCGCCGTCGATATGCCCGATTTTGATGAGCGAACTGCTCTCCGACCAGTCACGGCAGAAGATGGCGATATTGCCCCACGGCTCGTAGATAGTAATGTCGCCCGCTTTCGGCTCACAACCGCGCGGTGTATCGTCAAGGCTGAGTGCCGGGTCGGGATAGAATATCTTTTCCGTGCCGTTGTTGTAGTCCTCCAATGTAACCTCCAGCGGCAAGCGGGAAAGGAAATCGCGGGCTGCACCGTTATCTTCCATCGTGGTTGTGATGGTCTGTTCGTCTACAATGATATTGATGTTTAAGGATGCAGCATCGGGCGCGTCCGGCTCTTCCCGGCTTGCGCCAAGGCTTTCCAGCCACTCCGGGATGCGTGTAGCCATATTGCCCAACGTACTTGATGTGAGCAACAAGGATTCCTCAAACACTGCATCGGGGACAAGCGTTGCCGCATCCCTCTCGGAAGTGCCTATGCCACTGCTTCCGCTGTTGGCAAAAAGGGCAATACGTTTTCCTGCCAACAAATCGGCGTGATTGTGCAGGAAAGCCTGCATCGGGGTGGCAATATGGCTGTACCAGATGGGATAGCCGATGAACACGATGTCATACTCGTCGAAACTTTCTACGGAAGTGGTGATAGCAGGATAGTTGCCTTGTTCTATAGCATCCAGTTCCGCTTGTGCCCAGTCAAGCATCGCGTTGTAGTCATCCTCGTAAGGCGTTTCCGGCTCTACCACTATCATATCGCAATCCAATGTGGACTGGATGGTCTGCGCCATCCGCTCGGTATTGCCTGTACGGGAGCAGTAGAGGACAAGGTATCTGCCATTGCCTCCCTCCATGTTTCCGCCTTCTTCGTTGTTTCCTTCATTCCCTTCTTCCCCGTCATCTTCTTCGGGAGTAACCTGTTCCTGCCCGTCTTGTATCGGGTCGTCTTCGCTGCAAGCCGATGTGAAGACAAGCGTCGCCAGCAGCATCAATGGGATTAAAAATAACTTTTTCATATCTTCTTCCTTTTATTATTCTACATTGCAAAGATACGATGGCACAAGGCGAAGCGGGATAGACATATCCTCTGCGTTTGTACCCATTTTACTGAAAAATCAATCCAACCCTTTTCCCGCAACCAATCATACATCAGTTCCGCCACCTCCGAATAGTAATGTCTTCATATCGTTTTCTTCTCTATTTATAAGGGTGATTGAACAGTCACTGTGACCCTTCATCAGCAGTCATTGTGACCCTTCATCAACAGTCACTGTGACCCTTTAACGACAGTCACAGTGACTCTCTAAAGTACCCCACACGTGGGTATAAATGGCACTCATTTCTGCACCTTCGGTTCCTGCAAGGCGTCATAGCGGCTGCCCACCACGGGGAATGCCGATGGCTTCGGGCTGGAAGTGGGGAAAAGTCAGGCGGTTGTCGCTTTCTTTCTTCATGATGTGATAATTTAAATTTACCGGACATTCCTTTTGGCGACCGTACCTGAACCACTGATAGAACAACCCATTTCGTAGGCGCAAGGGGATAATCCTTGCCCCGCTCCCCGATTTTCCTTATCTTCGCAAAGCAAAAAACATTCTAAAAACAAGAGAAAAATGAAACAGCAAGTTTTATTTGTCCTTCTCAATGAATATGCGGACTGGGAAGGAGCATTTTTGGCATCGGCTTTGAATGCCGGAGTGATGCCCGGAAGCGATACGAAATATGTATGCAAAGTGGTTGCCCCGACAATGGATGCCGTTATTTCCATCGGAGGGTTCCGCACATTGCCAGATTATACCTTCCAAACCCTGCCCAACGATTATGCGGCTTTGGTACTGGTAGGAGGTATGCAATGGAACTCACCGGAAGCGGAACAAGTGGAACCTATCGTCCGGAAAGCCATCGAAGACGGGAAAATCGTTGGAGCCATTTGCAATGCCGCTTCATTTATGGCTGCACACGATTTCCTGAATGATGTGAAACATACGGGAAATACATTAGACCAACTCAAACTTTGGGGCAAAGGAAATTACAAAAATGAAAACGGATATGTAGAGCGGCAAGCGGTCAGCGATAAACGTATCGTAACAGCCAACGGTTCCGGCTATATGGAATTTTGTAGGGAAATGTTGCGGCTCCTTCAAGCGGACACAGAAGAAAATATTACATCATCTTACAACTTCAATAAATTCGGGCTTTACAAAGAATAAATGCTGTTACCTGTGGGAATAGTCCCAATCTGCCCCGATAACCGCCGTCCCCAGCGAGGACAACCAAAATCGGGACGGAAAGACAATTTGTGTTTAAATTCACTTCGTCCGACTCAATGTTCCTTCCGCGAAGCGTCCAAACGGAGGAAGATAAAGAGGAGGACCGTAAAGCCCAACAAGGAAGAGCCTCCGTAGCTAAAGAAGGGAAGCGGAATACCAATGACGGGAGTCAGCCCGATTACCATCCCGATGTTTATCGCCAAATGGAAGAAAAAGATAGAGGCTACCGAATAACCATACACGCGGGCAAAGACCGTATCTTGCCGTTCTGCCAAAGCTATAAGCCGAAGGATAAAGACAGCAAAGAGGATCAGGACGAGCGAAGAGCCCAAGAATCCCTGCTCCTCGCCTACGGTACAGAAGATGAAGTCGGTATCCTGTTCGGGGACGTACTTGAGTTTCGTCTGTGTCCCGTTGAGGAATCCTTTGCCCGTCAAGCCGCCCGAACCGATGGCGATCTTGGATTGGTTCACATTATAACCTGCCCCGCTCGGGTCGTCTTCCAATCCCAGCGAGACCTTGATGCGTATCTGCTGGTGCGGTTCCAATATCTCGTTGAATACATAATTGACCGAAAAAAGGAAGCCAATCGACGCCAACGAGAAAAGGGCAATCAACGCGTACCGCCCGGCCCATTGATGGATGGCCATACCCACCAGATAAACTACATTCATCCCCAACACGCCCAGTACGACCCAATTCAGATCGAACGGGAAGAAATAGCAAACCACGCTTGCCACCAAGATGACCGCAGACGAACCACAGGCCATCCAACGCACCGCCAGCTTGTTTTTGCACTCGATTGAGACTAACATGATGCTGATGAAAAGAATCATCAACAAGACCAACAAGGATCCCAATGCCGTCTCTCCGACCATAACCTCCGCATATTTCATGCCCGTGACAAAGAAAACCACCGCACAAACGCCTGCCAAAAGGAAATAACCCGACATCCCTTCGCGATAAAGCATCAGGAAGAAAGCCAAATAGACCAATGCCGAACCGGTCTCCCGTTGCAAGAGAATGCATACCATGGGCAAGAATATCAACCCCAAGACCAGGATGAAATTGTGGAAACGCGTGAGGACAAAACCATACGTCCCCATCAGACGTGCTACCGCCAAAGCCGTCGCGAACTTAGCAAACTCGGCGGGTTGCAAACGGATAGGCCCTAAGACTAACCACGAATGCGATCCTTTGATATCGGGTGCCAGGAAGATAGTCGCCACCAACAACAAGAGGATGCCCACATAAATCAAATAGGCAAATACCTCGAAGAAATCCCGTTCAATCATCAGAATAGAGAATGCCACGCAGAGCGAAATCCCCATCCACATCAATTGCGTAGCCGGACGTCCGGAAGTCCCTAAGAGTTCTGCTGAACCAAACTCATAGCTGGCACCGCAAATACTCAACCAGCCAGCCACAATCATCAGGATGTAGAGCAAGATGGTAAACCAATCTACCGATTTCCATGTATCTCGAGTATTAGAACGCATTGGGCAAAATATTAGCATGGATTATATACTCTTCAATAGGCCGGCTCTCGGGCAGAATCGAATCGCGTAGATACTTCTCGATCATCAAGCGACCAATAGGCACCGCATAGGTAGCGCCAAAGCCGGCATTCTCGACAAATACGGCGATCGCCACCTTCGGATGTTCATAAGGGGCAAATCCCATAAAGATGGAATGGTCCTTTCCGTGCGGATTCTCGGCGGTACCGGTCTTTCCACACACCTCTATATCCGGCAGGTTCGCCCCACGGCATGTAGCGCCCCAAGCCGACCCAATGACCGCGCCCCGCATACCTTCGGCAATCAGCGGATAGTATTTCGTATCGACGCCCGTATAACGCCGTTCGGTATATAAGGAATCTAACGGCGTATCCTGTATTTCCTTCACCACATGGGGCGTAATAAAGAAACCCCGGTTGGCGATCGTAGCCGCTAAATTGCATATCTGAAGCGGTGTAGCCAGAATCTCTCCTTGTCCAATTGCGATAGAGATGACCGTACTCGAGTTCCAACGCCCCCGGTAAATCTTGTCGTACACCTTGCTATTGGGAATATATCCTCGTTTCTCGCCCGGCAAATCAATGCCCAGCCGATAACCATATCCCATTGACACCATATAATCCTTCCAGACATCGAACGCCTGTTGGACACTCGGGTATCGCGAACGGTCGTCCAACAGGTAATGCAATCCCCAAGGGAAAAAGGAGTTGCACGAAGTAGCCAACGCGCCTACTAAAGGCAACGGGGAAGGATGCCCATGGCAAGCTGGTTTTCCGCCCCGATAGGTATAGCCATGAGCACACGTGAACCGTGTATCCGCCGTGATGACGTCTTCTTGCAAGAAGATCAACCCTTGTGTCGGCTTAAAGGTTGACCCTGGCGGATATTGTGCCATCAACGGACGATTGAACAACGGCTTCAAAGGGTCTTTTTGTAAGGCGGCATAGTTTTTCCCCCGGATACGCCCGACCAACAAACTGGGGTCATAAGTAGGAGACGAAACCATACACAAGACTTCGCCCGTCTCCGGCTCAATCATCACAATGCCTCCCAATTTGTTCTGCATCAGCTTCTCGCCATAAGCCTGCAACTCGATATCAATCGAAAGCTTCAGGTTCTTCCCGGAAACAGGCGCCACATCGTGTTTTCCCTCTTCGTAACGTCCTTGAATCCGCCCATGTGCATCCCGCAGCAGAATCTCGACACCTTTCTCGCCTCGCAGGTATTTCTCGTATGAACTTTCAATGCCGGTACGCCCCGAGTTATCGCCTATCGTATAATAGCTATCCTTCTCTAAATCCCGTTTGTTCACCTCGCCAACATTGCCCAACAACAAGGCGGCGTTCGGATAGGCATATTCCCGAATAGTACGATTCTGCACATAAAAACCAGGGAACTTGTATAGTTTCTCCTGCAATACCCCACATTCTTGAGCAGAGAGTTGCGTCATAAAGACTTGCGGCGTATAGGAAGAATACCCCGGATTCAACCGGCGGTTCTGGATGGCTTGGATACGATTCAGGAACTGTTCCTTGGTAATACCTAAAATATGGCAGAAATCCAACGTGTCAAAGGGCTGGATCTCGCGCATTACCAGCATCACGTCGTAAGCCGGCTGGTTATAGACCAACAATTTCCCGTTGCGATCATACATAATGCCGCGCGCCGGATAGACTGTCCGCTTCAGGAACGCATTGCTGTCTGCCCAGGCTTTATAATCGTTGTCTATAATCTGCAGGAAGAATAGGCGGACAATAAAAATAAGCACAATCACAATCACCGCACCACCAATGACGAAGCGTCGGTTTTCAAACTGATATTTAAACTTATTCTCCAATCTTTTGGGTTTCGAAATTAAATAATTCCACTACACAAATCAAGAGGGAAGTCGTCAGCACGCTGGCAATTATCCGTATCGACAAGAAAAGCGGATCGAAAAGAGTCAGGGCTTCTACTAAAAATAATGTCAAATGATGTATCAAGACAAACAAAAACATATACCGGAGAAAACCCGCATGACCTAACGAATGGTAGGACGGATACAACCCTTTCGGCAAATCCTCCCCTTTCAAAAAGGTAAGTAACGGATCGCGAAGGAATCCGGCCAACGAACAAGCGGCAGCGTGCATGCCAGGCGTATTCGAAAACATGTCGATAAGCAAACCGGTAAAGAAAGAAAAGCATAACAGACTGCTACGAGACATTCCCACCGGCATTTTCAATATACAATATATATATAAGAAAGGAGTGGCTATGCGTAAGTAATGGATATTGTTCAGTACCA
The DNA here is from genome assembly GCA_944325335.1 of uncultured Parabacteroides sp. Taxonomy (GTDB): domain Bacteria; phylum Bacteroidota; class Bacteroidia; order Bacteroidales; family Tannerellaceae; genus Parabacteroides. The sequence goes on from CALUZR010000002.1 coordinate 7,694, forward strand.
AGATCTGCAACAAGACGAATATCCCAAAATACACCAATGCCCGTATAATCCTGTTAATCATTTTTCCTTGCCTCTTTTTCTAATTCGATTTGTTCGTTCCGATACGCATTCTGAATCACGCGGACATGTTGCAACGACGAAAAGGGTGTCGCCAATTTAACCCGTAAAGCATAAAAATTATCGTCACGCTCTTTATAAAAATCATCCACCACGCCCACGATAAGTCCGGCTGGGAAAATAGCGGAATATCCGCTCGTGACAATCGTATCTCCTTTATGGAACTCGGCATGACGCGGAAGCTCTTCCAAAATGGCATAATCGGCATCACGTCCATCCCATGTCAAGTAGCCAAAACTATTATTTCCTAACACTTTGCAGCTCAACTTCGACTTGGGGTTCAACAACGAGATGATGACCGAGAAATGATCGGACACATTCGATACGATCCCCACAACTCCCTGTTCGGATACAACGCCCATATCCAGCTGGATACCGTCTTTACGTCCTTTGTTGATGGTAATGTAATTGGATAATTGCGAAATACTATTGTTCACGACTTCGGCTATGACAAATTGAAAGGGAAAGATACGCGCTGAGTCGCTTACTGCTCCTTTGAACGTAACCGTATCGGCTTGCATGACTTCTATCTGTTCCTGTAAATCCAGCAACTGCATCTCCATTTGCCCGTTCTGCTCTTGCAGATTCCGGTTGATCGTACGCAGATTCAAATAGGATTGCACATAACCCGCCACCGACAAGACATAACCTGACGCGTAATTAGCCGAGTTAATCATCACACTCCGCTGGTAGGAGTTATTCCGATAAATCAAGGTAAACGATATGACCTCAAACAAAATCAACAAGAACCAATGCTTCTTCTCTAACAGAAAATCGAGCAATTTCCGCATACCTTATCCATCACTAAAAGCTGGATATCAGGGCATATACCCTACATATCCAACCTATCTGATTTACATTTTACCGAATCAGGAAATTAAATTTGTCTACATTCTTCAAAGCTACGCCCGTACCGCGTGCAACGGCATGCAAGGGGTCTTCCGCTACATGGAACGTAATGTTCATCTTATCAGACAAACGTTTGTCTAGCCCGCGCATCAAAGCGCCTCCGCCTGTCAGGTAAATTCCGTTATGCACAATATCAGCATACAATTCCGGCGGCGTCTGTTCCAAGGCACTGAGGATAGCGGCTTCCATCTTCGAAATTGTACGGTCCAAACAATGGGCAATCTCTTGATACGAAACCGGTACTTCCATAGGCAATGCCGTCATCTGGTTCGGGCCATGCACGATGAAATCCTCGGGCGGTTCTTGCAAGGTGGTCAATGCCGAACCCACATGGATCTTGATCTGTTCGGCCGTCCGTTCGCCCACTTTCACATTATGCTGGCGGCGCATGTACTCGACAATATCTTCGGTCAAATCATCCCCGGCTATACGAATCGACTTGTTCGACACAATACCACCCAACGAAATCACCGCGATTTCCGTCGTACCTCCGCCTATATCCACAATCATATTGCCTTCTGGCGCTTGCACGTCGATACCAATACCCAGCGCAGCAGCCATCGGCTCAAAAATCATATATACATCCCGTCCACCTGCATGTTCGGCCGAATCGCGCACGGCACGGATTTCCACCTCCGTACTTCCCGAAGGAATGCCTATCACCATACGCAACGAAGGCGTAAACCAGCGACTCCGGTTTCCCGCCATCTTGATCAAACCGCGAATCATCTGTTCGGCGGCGTAGAAATCAGCAATCACACCTTCGCGCAACGGACGAATCGTACGGATGTTGTCATGCACTTTTCCATCCATTTCGCGTGCCGCTTTTCCGATAGCCAATACCTTGTCGGTACGTCTGTCCAAAGCGACCATAGAGGGCTCGTCGACTACCATCTTTCCATTACAAGTAATGATGGTATTGGCAGTTCCTAAGTCCATCGCTACTTCTTGAGTAAATGAAAATAATCCCATTCTATCTTTATTTCGAATTTGAACTATGTTTTCCGATAAATATAACGATAATCCCGGCGGATTATCGTTTATTTCTCCGCCGGAATTAACTATATTTCTTTTTAATGTCTAAAGTGGCGGACACCCGTCTTCACCATCGCCAATCCATGTTCGTTGCAATAAGCTACCGACTGGTCGTCGCGAATCGAACCTGCTGGCTGGATAACCGCCGTAATCCCTGCCTTGTCTGCGATTTCCACACAATCCGGGAAGGGGAAGAAGGCATCCGATGCCATGACGGCTCCATTCAAATCGAAGTTGAACGACTTCGCCTTTTCGATGGCCTGCTTTAAGGCATCTACGCGCGAAGTCTGACCAATACCACTGGCACACAATTGCTTGTTCTTTGCCAACGTGATAGCGTTCGACTTGCTGTTCTTGACAATCTTGTTGGCAAACAAGAGGTCTTCGATTTCCGGTGCAGAGGGTTGCTTTTCCGTCATCGGTTCCAAATCGACGTCTGTCTGAATGCTCAAATCCTTTTCTTGCATCAACACGCCGTTGAGCAACGAGCGGAACTGCATCGGACAAGTCTTACACTCCTTGCGCACCAAGATGATGCGGTTCTTCTTCTGTTCCAGTATTTCCAAGGCATCGGCATCATAAGCCGGAGCAATCAGGACTTCAAAGAAGATCTTATTGATCTCTTCGGCTACCTCTTTGTTGATCGTCGTATTGGTAATCAAAATACCGCCGAAAGCCGATACCGGGTCGCCTGCCAAAGCATCCTTCCAGGCTTCCAATACCGTCGAGCGGGAAGCCACGCCACACGGGTTGTTATGTTTCAAGACAGCAAAAGTCAATTCATCGAACTCGTCAATCAAATTAACTGCTGCGTCAATATCCAATAAGTTATTATAAGAGATTTCTTTGCCATGCAATTGTTCGAACATATCGTTGAACTTGCCATAGAAACGACCCGTCTGATGCGGGTTCTCACCATAACGGAGGTGCATCGGCTCGTCTACCGCAGCCCGGAAGTAAGAGCCCTCCCGCTGGTCGAAGTAGTTGAAGATAGCAGAATCGTAGCCCGAAGAAACGGCGAATGCCTCTTTGGCAAACCACTTACGGTCTTCGAGGGTCGATTCGGCACCCTTCTCGTTCAGCAAGTTCAAGAGCGGAGCATATTGATGCTTCGAAGCGACGATCAATACATCCTTGAAGTTCTTGGCTGCTGCACGGATTAAGGAAATACCGCCTATATCTATCTTTTCGATAATCGATTGTTCATCGGCTCCCGATGCTACCGTTTCGGCAAAAGGATACAAATCCACGATGACCAAATCGATTTCCGGAATCTCATATTGTGCTAATTGAGCTTTGTCTCCTTCGTTCTCCCGACGCGCCAAGATACCGCCGAACACCTTCGGATGCAACGTCTTTACACGTCCGCCTAAGATAGAGGGATATCCCGTCAAATCCTCTACCGCATCGCACGGCATACCCAGCGATTCGATAAACGTCTTCGTTCCCCCTGTCGATACAAAAGAGACACCATTCTCATGCAATTTTCTCAAAATTTCATCCAAACCATCTTTATGATACACTGAAACCAGTGCGCGATTCATTTTTTTCGTTGCCGTCATTTTCTTTATTCCTTTCTGTTTTTAAAGGCACAAAATTAGTGATTTATTTTTCAATTCGTCCGCGAACCCGGCGAAAGAGGGAAAAATTTAACACCCTTTTCATTCTTTCCTCACTTAAACTCGCGGATGAGCCGGTTCATGTGGGGCGTGTTCAACTGGGAATAGCGCTCATCCAAGTTGTCTTCCATCGCTTTCGCGTCCACTGAAGGCAATACGCCCTCGCTCTCCAATTGGGAGACCTGGCGCTTTTCGTTTGCCAGCATCATGCGGATAGCCTTTCGGGTTACGGCGCATTTATAAGAGGCTGGATAGTATTGTGCGACCTCTTCCAGCACTTCGTTCATGCGGGTGATATTCTCATTGATTTCCACCTCCAATTCGGATACGGCATCCTTCTCGATATCCGAGAGCACGGTGGATTGGGCAAAGTCGTCGACCAGCTTCAAGGCTTCCCGTTGGGCAATGATGAACCCACGCCCCAAATCGTATCCGACAATCACCCATTCATGCGAACGATGGCTCCACCATTCCCGTCCCCACGAGAATCGTTTCGTCCAACGCATATAGAAAGGCTCTTGGAAATAATCGTAAATCCATTTGCGATAGAACAACGGGGTACGCCCATCGCGGTCGTATAGCTCATCAACCGCCGATATCAACACCTTCAGGGAAAGGTTGGAGATGATACCTTCGTCGAACAAACGCCAATAGATTGCCTTCTCCTTCTTCAGCACCCGGATGCGGACATCGGCCAGGACATCTTCGGTCGTCAGGGGCGCCACTTGGGGAGTTTCCTCGTTCTCGGGCAAGAACTGTTCAACCAAAGGCCAGTTCGAGGCTCCCAGCACCTCTTTCTTCTTCAATTTCTCTAAGTATTTGCCCGTATTATCAGCAATCTGCTTGCGGATGCCATAATCCAACAACGCTTTGGCTGAAGCGACCTTGGTCAATCCTAACTTCAAGAGGAACCAACGCATCGTAGTGGCATTCACCGCCAAGGTAAGCGTCACGATACCGCCCGTATAGAGTAATATTTGCCGACGGATATCTTCCGGGATGGCGACCGTATAGGAAACCATCAAAGCCAAGGTCAAACCTAAGGCACCGCGTAATCCGCCCCACGAAAGGATGAACGACTCACGCATCGAAAGCCCGTAGCCCGTCTTCTTCATAATCGGATAGAGCATCGCCACCATCAACATACGGACAATGTTTACCCCGACATAGACAAGGAGCAAAAGCAACAAGCTGGTCCACGTCAGGTCTACCTTTAGGGCAATCACCACGCCCACGATAATGAATATTAAGGTATTCGCCATATAGGCCATCAATTCCCAGAACGAGGCCATGAACTTGTTTACTTCCGGTTTCAACTTGGGTCGGCCGATATAGGAAATGGTCAATCCGAAAGCGACCAACGCAATCACGCCCGATACATCCAAGAAGCTCTGTGCCAAGATAAAGGTAATATACGACGAAACGATGATCACACTATTCTGCACCGCCTCGTCGCCCCCTACTTTCGATAGGAACCAAATCGTGAACCGGGCAATCACCCAACCCAACAAGACGCCGCCGAACACCACAATCAAGAAGTTCAATACCGGCGATTCCACGACTCCTCCAGCCGTATAGACGCCGAAGAAGATCATAAAGAGCACAATACCCGTCCCGTCATTAAGCATCGACTCGGCATCCACCAAGGTCGAGAAGCGTTTACTCGTCCGCAATTCCTTCAACAGGGCTACGACAGCCACCGGGTCGGTCGCACTAATCAAGGCGCCGAACATCAGGGCATACGACCAATTCCATCCGCTACATTCGGGAAAGATAGCGGCCATCCCCATAATGAGGGCGCCCGTCAGGAACATGGCAATCACCATCCCCGGGCCAGCCAAGAGGGTGGAATTCAACAACGACTTGCGGAATACATGCAAATCCAACTCGTATGCTCCATCGAAAATCAACAAAGGAAGGAAGATATACAGAATCAAATCCGGGTCCATATTCCCCGCAAAATCAATCGCCGGCTTGACAATCCCCGCGTCCTGAAAAACACCGAAGCGGTCCAATAGTCCCAGCCCGATACCCAATACGAACAACCCCACCGTATAAGGGAAATTCGTCTTCTTCAATACAGATTTCAATATGGCACCGACCACCAAACAGATAACCACAAATATAAGCGGTGCCAACAATGCATTCGTTTCCATACATTTATACTATTACGATTTACTTCCAATGAACTCTTTGGGGCTGCAAAAGTAACAGAAATGCGCGATATAAACTACTTTTTCAGAAGAAAGTAAGGAGAAATAATCCTAAAAGCCTTTGGAAAAACCGGATACCTCCTTCAAAAAGTTCGATACATCCGGGAAAAGTTCTATCTTTAGGCTAAAGATACATATCTGCAGTCTAAAGATACGTATCTGCAACTTGAAGATACATATCTTTAACCTAAAGATAAAGATTTACTCGGATGTTTCCAAGTTTTTGAAGGGCGGAACGGACTTTAGCAGGAGGGGAAAGCGGTTTTCTGTCCGGATAAGGTGAGCGTCCGGTCGCAATAAGGGGAGATGGCCATGCGGTGGGTGATGAAGAGCATGGTCTTGTGGGGGAAATCATGGGTAAGGCGTTGCATGAGGAGCTGCTCGGTCTCTTCGTCGAGCGAGGAACTGAACTCATCAAAAAGGAGGATAGGACCCTTTCGAAGCAGGGCGCGGGCGATGGCAATACGCTGGGCTTGCCCTTCGCTCAGTCCGCCTCCCGCTTCTTGGCAAGGCGAATCGAGTCCTTCGGGAAGGGCATAGACGAAGTCGGCCACGGCGGTATGGAGGGCTTGGCGTATCTCTTCTTCGGTAGCAGAAGGATTACCTACCAAAAGATTACTGCGTATCGTCCCGCTCAACAGGCTATTCCCTTGGGGCACATAGACGAGGTTGCACCGGGTGGCAGGCGATACGGGGACCTGTTGCAGGTGGTTATAAAGAGAGAGCCGGCCCGCTACGGGCGATAAGAGCGAAAGGATCAGGCGAAAGAGCGTACTCTTCCCGGCACCAGTCTCTCCGAGGATAGCGGTACGGGAACCGGGTGGGAAATCATAGGTGAAATGATGCAGGATATCCCGCCTGCCTTCGGGATAACGGAAGGTGACGTCTTGGATGCGAATACCTGCCGGAGCTACTAAGGGACGAGGTTCGATGCGGTCCTCCGCTTCGGCTTCCTCCAATTCTTGCAACCGGTCGACCGAAGCCGAGGCATGAAGCAAAGAAGGGAATTGCTGGCTCATCCCCACCAAGGGACGTTGGATCTGCCCGACGAGCTGCAGAAAAGCGGTCATCATGCCAAAGGTAATGCTCCCGTTCCGAATGCCCGCCACGCCCCAAAGGAACGCCGCGAGGTAGCTTAGCGTAAAGGCCGCGCTCAGAAATAGGCGCGAATAGGCAGTGAACCGGCTCCGGCGCATCACCTGCCCTTGCAGGTCGCTTTGCAGGTCGTCGAGGCGGGAAGCGGCTTTCCCCTCCTGCTCCATCGTCTGCAAGAGGAGGACATGCTGCAGGCTTTCTTGCAGGAAACTCTGCACTTTCCCATCGGATTCCCGTATGATTCGCGTCAAAGTCCGCATACGATGGGAAAGGTATTTCCCGGCCAAGAGGAAAAGGGGCATGATCAGCAGGATGAGTCCCGCCAAGCGCATGTCCATCAATAGCAGAAAACCGAAGGCGGCCAGGAATTGAAGGCCGGTGGGAAGTAGCGAAGGAAGGGTATGGCTCAGGGTATCGGCGATTACCCGCACATCTTCTTCCAATCGGTTGGTAAGGTCTCCGGTATGCCGCCGGCAAAGGGAAAGGTAAGGAAGACGGGTGAGATGGGCAAAGAGCCGTCCTTGGAGCTGCGTCTTGAGGCGGATGTGGGTGTAGTTGGATAGCTGGTTTCGGAGGAACGTGCCGCCTAATTGCCCCAGACAACAAACCACCAGCAGGAGGATATACGCTTGGTAATCCACCGCCTTCACCCCGGTAGCTCCATCAATAAGCGCTTTGCAGAGATAGACAAAGAGCAGGGACAATCCTACCTGCACGATGCCCAAGAGCATATTCCCCACGAGGGCACAGCGTATCCCTTGGGTCGCGCGGAGCATCCATCGAAATGTGGCTTGGGAGTTCATTCGTGCAAAAGGGCTACTTTCAATCCATGCCGGATGGAATAGTACATGAACCGGCTGACCTCTCGGGGCGCGATGGGAAAGGTCTGCATATACCACACCATCCGATGTTGGAAGGAATACCATTTCCCCGCATAATATCCTTGAGGACGTACCGATGCCGGCGAGAAGTAATGCTGCCCGAAATTCCCGCAGCGGAGCATCAAATCGACGATCCGTGCCGCTTTCTTCCGGTAGCGTGCCTCATAGAAAGGGAACTCTTCTTGGGGCAGACCTACATAATCCACCGCCACGCATCCGAAGAGTTTCCACCAATGCTCCAAGCGCAGGTAACGAAGGTCTTGCGCCAATTGCTCCTTATCCAGTTCGGCGGTATGGACATGGAGATAACGTGCCCAATCGGATACCTGCCGGAACCCGATCCCTTTCGCCAGGAAATGCTTCAGGAAATGGTAGAACAGGTAGACGGCATCGAACGATATGGGCGGAAGATGTACCGCCGTCCCGCCTATTTCCCGAACCGGGCAAGCGGCCTTTTGCTCCACCAAATAGCGATGCGTCCAAGCCTGTATATGCCTATCTAACCCTGGTTCTAAGGAATAGGCGGCGAGGCGATGCAGCTCTACGACTACGCCTTGGTACGTAGCGTGGTAATGCTGGCAACTTTCATGTGCGTCTTCCGTCTCGGCCCCGGCTTGTTGCAGGATATGGCAGGCTTGCGCATAGTCGGTTTGCCCTACATAGAGGTCGATATCGCCGCATTGCCGCTGCTCAGGATAACGGTAACAGGGGGCGATTCCTTGTCCTTTCAACAAGATGGGTTGGATATGGGCCGCCTCCAACCGGGGGACTATCTCCTGCAAGACATGGTTCAACCGCGTATGGCTCCGCCTGAGTTGTACCAGATGATGCTGGATATGCCACAAGAGGGAAGCCGAAGGGCGCAGCGCGTCGGGCAAGGCACCGATTCCATCGCTCACCACACCCAATACGGTCTGCTTCCGGGCTTGGGAGACGAGGAGGTTCCAGGCGATTCCTTCGTAAAGGGAGGGATTCGGGGTAGTTCCCCAAAGTCCGGCACGGAGCAAATCCAAGAAAGCGTCCTGTCCCTTCATTCGATGAGCCCTTCCCGTTTCCATACTTGGCACAACGCCGTAGCATCGGCCTGGGCTTGCGGTTCGGGAATGCCATACTTCCCGACCAGCAACTCTGCCAACGTATCGGCCGTAAATTCCCGTTCCGCCACTTCTTGCCACAAATAAGCCGCCGAAGCGTTGAGGCGGATGAGCTTGTTGAAGTTGATCTGCTCCATGCCTTCGCCGGCTACCATATATTCCCCGCATAGTTCGCGGAGCACAAATCCTTTCTTTATCTTCATACGTATATTTATGATATTTTTCTATTCGGTTCTTTTAGGGCACACAGATGACACAGATAAGACAGATTTACACAGATTTTTCATTTAGGCTACGCGAGGTTTGTTCATCTGGGAAATAAAATCAGTGGTCATCTGTCTTATCTGTGTCATCTGTGTGCCATATATCTAAGCGTATATTCTCCGGTAAATCCCCAACAAATACCGGCGGATAGGCGACAACTTCATCCAGAGGCGGGAATAGCGGCGGAAGCGAGTTCCTTCGCAGTCGATATACCGCCCGTCGCGGATAATCGTAGCCACCTTGGCGATTACCTGCCCTTCGACACACCGTTCGGCGACGTGGATGTTCCCGTCTCCCATCAATACCAGCTTCTCCCCGTCTTTGCGGATGAAGCGATGGAGGACATAACTCCCCGCCTGCAGCTCGACCAGCAGGATATCGCCCCGCCGAAGGATGCCGGGGGCGACCAATATCACGCTATCCTCTCCGCCCCGGATGAAAGGCAACATGCTGTTTCCTTTAGGACAGAACGTCACGCGCCGTCCCGCTTCGATTAATTGCTTGATATACCCGACCAATTCTTGGTTGGGAATTTCATGAACGATTGTCATCTTTTATCTATTCCTGGATATGAATATCCGCTTTGTCCTATATAGACACGATTTTCATGGCTTGGTAGTCACAATACCATGGCCTGAAAGTGTCATTTTCATGGCCTGGTATTCACACTTCCACGGCTTGGTAATGGCGGCTATCCGCCTTCTTTATTTCAGCCTGACATACCCGCGCCGCTTCTTCATCCGGCAGGCATCGCAGGAGGAAGGAGGGAACGAGCCGCGCCACCTCGCCCACGCAATGGTGCACGCCGTCGGCCATCCGCCGATCCCAATTCATACAAGAACAAGAGGGACGCAGGGAGGCGTAGGCGGGCAAGAGGGGAAGGCGCGTGATCTGGTTGACGGGCGCTTGCTCCAGCCGGACGATGGCCTTCAAAGGCGCGCGTTCGTTCTGATAGCAGGGCGTTTTTCCGCTCCAAGGGGAACCATAGACCCAGGCCTCTCCTTTCCGTAGGCGCACGACGGGGTTATCATCGTTGAGCAACCAGCTTCCTTCGATGTGTTCCAACCAGAGCCGGGCATGCGTGCTCTTCCCCGTCCCGCTCTTGCCCAAGAAGAGATACCCTGCTCCCTTCCGTTCGATAACGGACGCATGGACCAAGAGCGTATCGAAGGGCGCCGTATTAAATGCATAGAGGAGCATCAGGCTATTGCTCAGGGCAAACGAGAGGGAACAGCCGAAGAGGTGCAAGTGCCCCCGGCGGTAATCCTCCGAGGTGAAAAGCAGGCATTCGGGGTGTTCCCTTCGGTTGGAGAATCCAAATACATAGGAGGTCTCCCGCCGGTAAAGCCACAAATAGGGCGCTTCGTCGTGGAAGCATTGCCAGAGGTCGCCGGTATCCGAAAGATGGAACGCCTTTCCATCCATCACCTCGAGTTCAAACAAAGGAGCCTCCTCCGCTTCGTCGGCGAAAGGCTCATAGGGCACGAGGGCCTCCCCCGTGTCCATTCCGCTGGGGAACACGACCGCGAACGTATGTCCCGCCACGGTATATATCTTTCTTTGCATGTTGTTTTCCATAACTTTGCTGAAAAGGGGCTGCGCAGACCGCTGTCCGGCAGCCCCCCATCCATTCACTAATAAAACATATTGGACAAGCTCCGGCAGTTAATGAGCTTCACAGCCCTTCGCCGCCCTCAGCGCCTGTTTCAATTTCTTTTCAGTCTGATTTATGATTGATATATGAAAGTGGTATGAAAACCTTTTATTAAAGTTGTTGTGGTATGGTAGCTTTGACGGGGAAGTTTTCCGCATCAGTACCTGTATTGGTCGAATACTGATAACCGGTACCATATTCATACTGGTAATTGTTTTCAACTGCTTTCAAGGCATTGTTCATGGTTGCCGTTACTTGACTGATTGCAGATACTGAATTACAATTTTGTACCGTTGCATTCTCATTTCCACTACCAAATATAGTATTGCCTTCTACCCAATAACATGCACTAAAAGTTGGAACTGTCACATCACTTGCATTATTAAGATTTCTCTTCACTTTATAAATCAAAGCTGCAGCAGTAGCTCCTTGAGCATAGCATCCATACATATCACCATAGCTTTCACCTACAAGGGCTCCACTATAATCACCTGTTACCGTTCCACTAAATGCACATCCTATCATTGTACCGTTGTTTGCACCAGCGATACCTCCAGCGTAACGAGCATCATAAAGATCTTCATCACTTTCGCCATATACTTCTGCTTTTGCAGTACAAGCAACCAATTCACCTGTGTTATTAGTTCCTACAATACCTCCCACACGGGCTTCTGTTTGTGTATTATCGTACATGATTTTAGTCGAGTTTAAAACATGACTATTTTCGATTACACCTTCAGCATTACCAATAATGCCACCTACAAACATTCGTCCGGTCAATTGACCTCCCGAAACTGTACAATTAGAGACAGCATCACCACGGCCATAGCTGCGGCCAACAATACCGCCCACATTTTCACCACCATTGATAGTAGGATTAACCACATGACAGTTTTTAATAGAACCTCCTGTATGATTATTGGTTTGTTCATGATTTAATAAACCAACGATCGTTCCCACAAATCCATCATCTGTTGCGTCATCTGATTTTCCTGCATAAGAAGATGTAATTGTAGGATTCGTAAAATTCAAATTTTCAATAGAACCTTCTGCGCCTAATGCACCAATAAAACCAGCATATCTTCCATCTGTAGATACCGTTAAACCGGAAATAGTGTTTCCTCCTCCAATGATTCTACCCACATAAGGATCATCTTCTGTTCCTATAATTGGCCATGTGCCATAAGATTCAGCATCAAAATCAAAGCTTGCAGTTATATAACATCCTAAATCCAAATTGTTCTTAGCTAAATTTGCCCATTCATAAAGACAAGCACAGCTATTCACAATGAATAATCCATCATCTGTATATAATCCGCACTCATCTTCACCTTTGGTCAACAGATCAGCATCCATCGATACAGTATAAACTTCATTACGGATGAAATCATGTGCGTCAAATACCTGTTCATATAGGCCATCCTCACACACAAAAGTCAAAGTGAAGCCTTCTGTCATGTTAGTTGGAGCTAATACAAAATAATAAGACAAACCAGGCATTACATAATCACCTTCATTGATTCGTTCCAAATAAATCGTTTCTGCAGCATTATCATTAGGTATTACTACTGCCGACGGATTTGAAGGAATAACCTCAATCTCTACATCACCAGCTATTTTTTCATTATTATTACCATGTAAACGTATTGAGTTAATTTGTTCACCCTGATAATCACTTGGAATCATAACTCTTAAATAAGCTGCTGAATTTATAAAAGCCAAGTCCTGTCCACTATCATTTTCCGATCGTGAAACAGATAGATTCATACCAGATGCATAGCTATGAGGCTCTAAATATTGATGCGAATAAAGAACTGTTGTAAACGTCCGATCACTAAGCGATGCAGACGAATTATATGGATAAAGTGCATAATAATATTTTTCTGGTGTATGAGATACAGTACCTTTATAATTGGTTACAACACCTCCATCTTTCGTTATAAATGGATAATTATATTCAGTACCTTCGCCTGCAAATACACTGATTCTATCATTAGCAATCCAAAGCACACTCTTTCCTTCACGAACTAATGAACGAGTACTTGTATTTCCTGTCAATACCATTTCATCGCCCGTAGCAGAAAAAGTCAATTCCATAGGAGAATCTAAATCTCCACCTTGTTGATTTCGAACAACTACCTCGTCCGAACAAGAGGTAGCCCCTATCAAAAGGGCTACACTCAATGAAACAAACAATTTACTTTTCATACATTTCATCTTTTTAATTGTTTAATCATGCCATTCATCTTCTCCTGGCCAAGGATCTTCATCTCCCCCAGGTTCAACACTACTTTGTAAAATTGCCCCTTCCATCCGGAGTTCCATCACATCGCAAGCCGGAGCCTCATAGGCTTCCGCTGCGTTCATTCCTGTTTTTAAGACTTCTTTTTCCATAAATATTTATTATTAAATTGTTAGTAATGTGCGGATTTTAGTCCGCGTTAATTCGTTCGTTGTAGAGGGTATATCGCCCGTCTCCCGTCCATAGCCGCTGGGTATTGATGAACAACCGTACCAGCGCGTCGTGTCTTCGTTTGTTGAAGTAAAGGCGTTGTAGGGAGGAGGCGTAGGCTTCCTGCCGATGGAAGTCGGAACCGACATAGCAGTAGGCGCCTGCATCGAGGAGGCGCGTGGCTTTCATCTGGGGCAGGCGTCCGTAGGTTCCGGCGAGCGACATGAGGTTCAGTTGGAACTGGATGCCGCAGTCGCGCAATCGGTCGTATTGTTCGTCGTCCATATACATATAGCGTTCGGGGTGCGCGAGGATGAGCTCGTACCCGTCGGTTTGCAAATCGTAGAGAATGCCCTCCAGGTCCATGGGCGGCGCCATGTAGGAGGTTTCGACGAGGAGATGCCGCTCGTCGAGGGTCAGGAGCCCTTCCTTCCGCTGGCGGGCGAATCCATTATCCAGCATGTACTCTGCCGCGAGGCGAAAGTGCATCGGACCCGAGATACGCGCTTGCCATTCGTCGAACCGCTCGCGGAGGGAGGCGGCCGTATTGCCCAGCTCTTCCATCACATGCGGGGTGAGGTAGACACGCCGTGTGCCGAGGGCATAGAGCCAATCGACCGCCCGCTGCGCCTCGTCCCACGTCTGTATCCCATCATCCACCCCCGGAAGCAGGTGGGCGTGCAAGTCGGTCATGCCCAAGAGCAGGTCCGACTTCAAGATATTTGTTTTCCAGCTTATGCCAAACATGCTATTCATGCGTTGTCCTCTTCCCTATCGAGGCTTTCTATCTTGGTCAAGATATGGATGTATCTTGTACAAGATAGATAGGTATTCTGTACAGCATATACAGCTATTCTGTACAAGATATGAAGCCTCGATAAGCCGGAGGGATGAGCCTTTACTTCCCTTTCGAGCTACCGTATCCATACCCGTAGCCATAGCCATAGCCGTATCCATAACCGTACCCGTAGCCGATGCGCTTATGCTCTACGAAATTGAGCACGACGGCGAGGTTCTTGAACGGGCCCGTGCGGTAGAGGTGCTCGAGGTCGGGGAGCTGCCTCCGGTCCAATACACCGGCGCGTACGACGCAGATGGTCAGGTCCGCTACCCGTCCCACGATGGAGGCATCCGCCACCATGCCATACGGTACGTTGTCGAGGATGATGTAATCGTACACCTCGCGAAGCTCTTGTATCAGCTCTTCGAGGCGATTACTCAAGAGGAGTTCCGAAGGATTGGGCGGTACGGGACCGGCATTGATCACATCCAAGCCCTCCATCAATCCATCCTTTACGATCACCTCATCCAAGGTAGCTTTGCCCGAAAGGTAGTTCGTGATGCCCACGGCATGGTTGCCCGTATGTCCGCTGAGCGTCCCCTTGCGGATATCGAGGTCGAGGAGGACGACTCGCTTGTGCATCAACACGAGGCTGGCGGCGAGGTTCGAGGAGATGTAAGTCTTGCCTGCCCCTTCGTTCAGCGAGGTGAACATGATCACCTTCATGTCTTGGGCATTGACCCGCATGAAGTCCATATTCGTACGCAGGATGCGGAATGCTTCCGAGACGGAATCGCGGCTGCCACTGCGTACCACCAGTTTGCCCTTCTCCTCTTTCCCCTTCCGTACCTGGGCCGGTACTTCGCCCAAGAAAGGAATCGAAGTGGCGTTCTGGATATCCTTGCGGGTACGCACCTTTGTATCCAGCGACCAGAGCAACCACATGATGCCGGCCGGTATCGCACAGCCTAAGACAAAGGCGGCGAGGAGGATCATGGAAGATTTGGGCGAGACGGGGGCGTTGCTGCCCGTAGCCGAGTCGAGGACGCGCATGTTGCTCTCCGTGATGGCTTGGCTCAGGGCGTTCTCTTCGCGCTTGTTCAAGAGGTAGAGATAGAGCTCCTCCTT
Organism: uncultured Parabacteroides sp.; assembly: GCA_944325335.1. Lineage (GTDB taxonomy): Bacteria > Bacteroidota > Bacteroidia > Bacteroidales > Tannerellaceae > Parabacteroides. Next base: position 22,936 of record CALUZR010000002.1, read on the forward strand.
GATTTTCTGCTGGCGCTCTACGGAGAGGACATACTTCTGCTGGCTGGGGACGGCGGAGATGCGGCGCGTCACCTGGGCTTCCTGCGCCCGTACATTCTGTATATTGATGTTCAACCCTACAATCAGGTTGTCTACCGAGCGGATGATGGTCTGCTTCATCGCATTGAGGGAGTTGTTCAGGTCCATCACCACCGGGTTCTTATTGCTGCTGTTGGCGATGAGCTTGTCGCGCTTCAAGAGTTGGGTGTTGTATTCGGCGATTTGCTGTTCGATGTTTACATCCGAAAGCGTATTAGCGGGCAAGAGGTCGGATGCCTTCTTGGGGTCTGCCAAGTAATCGCGGATATACTTCGCCATGGCCAACTGGTTCTCCAGCGAAAGCCCCTCCTGGCGGTACTGGCTCGTGTTCTGGAGGTACATACCCGTCTCGGAGCGGATATCGGTCAGCTGGTTCTCGCGTTTGAAGGTCTCGATGTTCGCATCCACATCGCCCAGCTCCTGCTCGATGATGACGAGGCGGTCGGCGATGAAGTCGGAAGTGCTGATCGTTACTTTGTTTTTATCGTCGATGGCCGCTTCGTTGTAGACGGCAATCAAGGTGTTCAACACATCTTCCGCCCGCGAGATAGAGACATCCGAGAGGCTCAGGTTAATGATCGTAGCCGTCTTCGAAGCGACGGTCGATTGCAACCGGTTCAGGTATCCACGTGCCACGGCCCGCAGGTTCGACTTGCGTACCTGTATCGGCTTGTGGTAGCACAAATCGGTATAATAGAGGCTGGGGGCGATTACCACGCGTCCGATGGGTGTCTGCACCGTATCGTTCAATGCCACGCGCTGCGTCTTTTCAATCTCGATGGCTTTCCCTTCCGCGTTGCGCGTGACAAACTTGGAGAGCATCACCTCCTTGTCTGACACCGGCGTGACGCTCAGCGCAAAGCTCTGCGTCTCTTCCGCATCCGGGAAAGTTAGTACCACGGGCGATTCGCGATACAGCTCGACCGTACGCAGCCCCTGCTCCACCGTATAGCTCACATCCAAGTGCAACCGGCGGGCGACGGTCTCCATCAGCCGGTAGGTCTTGAAGACAATCACCTCGTTGTCTACGTTGCGCTGCAGGGCAAACATGTCGAGGTCGTTGAACCCGTAGGTTGAACGGGCCCGGCTCCACCGGTTCTCTTCTTTTATCAATACCGAAGCGCTCCGGGTATAGACACGCGGCGCCTGCAAGAGGTAGAGGTACGCCAACCCGACACAGGCAATCACCGACAGCACGAACCAATACCAGTTCGCCTTCAGGATCTGCACGAGGTCCCATAGGTTTAGCGTGTTCTCCTGTTCTAATTCATATTCTTTCGGGTTATTTTCCATATTCATCAATCATAAATCAATTTACTTCTTCTTACTTATTCAACACCACCGTAACAATCACCGATGCAATCGAGGCCAATACCGAGAAGGCGGAGAGCCATACGCTCATCGAATTGTTCTGGTTGATGCCGCTGAGCTGTGCTTTCGTACGGTTCGGTTCCACATAGACGATGTCATTCTGTTGCAAATAATAACAGGGGGAAGAGAAGATATCCGACGAACGGAGGTCGTGGAAGAGGACCGTCCGCTGCCCGTCTTTCTCGCGAATCACCGCCACGCGGTCCCGTCGTCCGTAGATGGTCAGGTCTCCTGCCATACTGAGGGCTTCGAGGAGCGTAATGCGGTCTCCCTCGATCGTAAACGAGCCGGGGCATGCTACTTCACCCATCACCGACACCTTGTAGTTCAGGAACTGCACCGTCACCACGGGGTCTTTAATCAAATCCTCGTCGATCAGCTTTTGCTTGATCATCTCTTTCAGTTGCAAACGGGTCAGCCCGGCGACATGCAATTTACCCAAGACGGGGAAATCGATATCACCGTTCACATCCACCAGATAGCCCAACACCTTCTGCTGCGCCGTGTTCTGGTAGCCCACTTGGTAGGTGACCATAGGCATGTTGAAAGGCAAGGCCAGTTCCGGGTCTTTGCTGTTCACCATGATGGCGAGCAGGTCGTCTTCGTGGATATAAACCTCGAAACGCTGCTCTATCTCCGACTGCTTCAAAGGCACCACATCCTGCAAATACACCACATCCTTCGGTGATTTGCAAGCGAACAGGGAGAGCAAGCATAAGAAAGAGATAATAGAATATAGGATATGTTTCATGAGATATAAATGGGATAAGCGCACGCAGACAGTGCCGGATTCTCGTTTGTTTCCTTTAGGATTCTCGAGGGAATCCTTCGCGAATCCAGGCTATCTGCGTGCTGGGTTCAATTATTCAGTCACGGTAAAGTTGACAGACTGTTCATAGCCCGTGACGTTATACTTCGCGTTCACGTCGTAGGTGCGGATCTCCATCCGGTTGGGGAAGATACCGTACTTGTTCACCAATACGTCGCGAACCTTTTCCGCACGATGGCGGGCCAAGCGGGTATCCGTTCCACCCGTATTACCGACAATGGCGATCTTCGTATCCTTATACCGCATCATGTAACGGGCGATGCGGAAGATATTCACCATCTGGAGCTCTTCGTTGAACTCGGCCTTCTCCGGATAGAAGACAACCGACGGGATCAAGAGGCTGCCAGCGGCCATGCGTTCTTTCATCACCTGGATGGTATCGCCCGGGATCGTCTGCTCGCTGCGGATCATCGTGATGGCATTGTTGAGGGCGGCCAACTGGTTTTGCGGGACAAGGCGTACGACTTTGTATCCCTGCTTGCCGATACGGTAGCTCAAACCAATGGTTCCACTCAGGATGCCGGCGAACTTATCGCCTTTACCCAACTCGCCAGTGAAGTTCGCGTCCGTAATCTCGCCCCCGATCGTGAGGTGTGCCCCCAGGCGGTCGGTGATGTTATAGTTTCCTATCAAACCGAGGCGGAAACCCATCTTCACGTTGTCTTCCATACCGTGGTATTTGGCCGCACGGAGCATACCGACACCGATGTAGCCTTGTGCCGTCCACTTGCGGTCCAACCGCTTCTGGGACGTAAAGATATTGTAGAGGTCGAAGAGGAAATCGGCATTCAGTTCGAAATACTTCATATCTTGCCGGTATCCGTTCTTCGTATCTACGCCTTGTCCTTCCCAATAACGCTGTACGGGGTCGAACTCGTCGGTCCATCCGTCGTTGTAGGCATAGATGCCCGTCGGTCCGTTGTTCCAACCCTTCAGGCGCGAACCTGCGAAGTTCAAACGCACGGCAAAGTCTGGATGGAACCATTTACCCAACGTGACGCTAAAGCCCGGTTTCAGGCGGTCGCCAAACGAAAGCGAAGCATCATCTGCCCCCATGAGCATCCGCCCAGCGAAATCAGCCTCAATATAAAAGTTGCTCCAGAAGGGAGCCGTGTAGCGCGTTTTGTAATCCACCTGGATGGTATCCATCTGCACCGTCTGGTCTACCTCCTTTTTTGTCTGGGCCTGCAACGAAGTCAGTCCGCCCAATACAGCCATGATGGCTATCAGCATTTTTTTCATACTATACATCCTCCTTTACTTTTTATCGTTTTCAATTAATTGCATCACGACGGCACGGTTCCAACGGTAGTCTTCGTTGTAGACGCGCTGCGTGTCTCCTTTGGCGTCGATAATCAAACGAGAGGCATCGATACCGCATTCTTTTACCAAATAATCACGCACGGCGTTCACACGGCGCTGGCTGAGCTTCAGGTTGTAGGCCGGATAAGCGGTTTCCTTGTCGGCATAACCGACGAGTTGCAAGCGAGCCTCCGGATGACGCTTCAAGTAACGGGCCATGCGGTCGATGTTCAGCTTCTGGTCCTCTTCGATATTGTACTGGTCGATAAAGAAACGGACAGCAAAAGCGGTCACGACCTCTTCAGGTACCTCTTTCGGTACTTCCACCACGGTAGGCGGCTGGATATAGCGAACCGACTCGTAAGTCACCGGATTCACCTTCGCATACCGGTTGAACTTCTTGCCACCAAACTTGTAAGCAAAACCAATGGTCAGGCCAGCGTATCCTTCCAAGGGGCGATTGCGCTCGCCGGTCGTACCTCCGATTTGCCCATCAAAGGTCTCATCCACAATGTTTCCTTGTAATTCGGCAAAGACATCCCAGTTCTTATGGACATTCACATTCAGCTGCACGCCCGCATTGAAGGCAAACGAGTTGCTGGCCGATAAGCCTTGCGAACCAAAAGAATGGGCGAATCCCGGACCGGCAAAGAGGATTACCCCCACCGGTTGCTTCTCCTTCACGAACCAACGGACAGCATCCGTCATCAAATCCACCGACCAATCCATGTAGGTGAACTTGCGGTGGAACCACGTCTGCCCATCCCGTTCAGACAAGAACGGTTGCATCTCGGCAGGCATCGTCGAGTGGTCCGTCTGGTCGTACATATTATAATAATTAGGCAGATACGAATGTCCAGACAATTTGCCGACACCCATCTGTACCCGGAATCCCCATACCGGCGTAAACCATTTGCCCACGCCCAGACGGAAAGACATCCGCGAACGGTCGATGAAGTTATCGTACAGGCGATTGGCTTCCGCTGCTAAGGAATTCACACCACCGGAAAGACTGATAAACCAGTTAGCAGTTCCATCTCCGGCCACTACCAAATCGGTCGTATCACCGATCGTCTCTAAAAAATCGGACTGCAATTCGGTTCGAATCGTATCCGTCTCCAATGCTTCCTGGGCCATCGCCGCAGTAGACAACGAACCCATCAGCAACCCGATAAAAATTGCTCTTTTTACCATAATTGTATATTTAGGAATTATTTGAAATCGAATAAAGAAGAAAAAGTCGCTCGCTGCTGGGAATAAACTTAAAATACCCAGCCTAAAAGTCCATAAGTCCGGACAAAATCTCTATCTTTAGGCTAAAGATATATATCTGCAGCCTAAAGATATGTATCTGCAACCTAAAGACACGTATCTTTAACCTAAAGATAGAGATTTCATCCGCGCTTCTTAAGTTTTCCAACGGACTAAATGAACTTATCCTTCGGCGTATATTGTTTTTCAACCGGCTTTCCGCCCGTTGATTCTATGTATAGTATATAAAGAGAAAATCCTAACAGGCAGAGGAAATTGCCCATTAGGAACAAAGTGTATTTATATCAAGTATTTATGTTGCTTATTTAAAACGTGGTTCCAACTTCTCCCAATCCATCCAAAGGTCTTTGTCGTAGCGCCAGCTATCAAGCAAAGCCTCTTCCAATATCTTGCCAGAGAAGACGAGGAGGACGGAACCAGGTTCAGTCGCTTTCAGGCAATTGGCATATCCTTCGGGCACACAAAGGATCTCGCTCCGTGCCTCCGAGAGGTGATACACCTCCGCTTTCAGATCCACGCTGGGATGCTCCCAATCATCAATCTCGACAAATGCCATGGTGAATCCGCCTTTCACACAATAAAACCATTTCTTCTCATGCTGATGCCCGTGCCATCCGCGCACCACCGACGCATCCGGATGATGGATGAAATACACGCGTTCCACACCGTCGAAACGGAAATTGTTCAACGAAGAAATCTGACCACGATAGTCTTTGAATATCTCTCCTGAGAGGAGGGTTATGGGGTTATGTGACATGAGGGTTCAATTTATTTTTGATATTTAAACATTCCTGTAAATTCACTTGATTCGCTCATCAATTTTAATATTTGCAATCGGACGAGGCTTAACAAGTCCTTACGATTCATCTTTAGAGCAATTTCTTTCATAAGAACCAATTTTTCATAATCTTCCCATCTTCTTTCCCGTCTTTCTTTCAAATCCTTACGATCATTCAACTTCAAAAGAGCGATGGTGGTTTTCCCCTTCAAATTATCATCTTTAGCAACCACAATATGTTTATGAAATTCGATACCTTTCTTTAGTTGTTCCTTCACATCCGAAGCAACATATACAGAACGATCAAATGTCAAGTCTTTTTTACCAACCTTCACTTCATTTTCCAAATTGATAACCAAAGAAACACCTCGGCTTAATGAGGCAGGGACAATCGATGATTTGTTTATTTTATTCATTTGCTTTAATTCCTAATTGATCCGCAATTTCATAAATCAATTTCCTTGTTTTAATATCGTCCTTCGTATCCCCAAATGACAAATGAGATAATTCTCTTTCCAAATTATCTAATTCCTCCTTTTCTTTTCCGGACAATTCACTTTTACTTAACAAGATATCCCTACGTTTAATCTTTTCATCCCACAAGGGTGAACGTGCAGTAGGCAAATCAAACAAATCACTCAACAAAATCTGGCTAATGTCATACGTGGTATAATTATTAAAGTCATTCGACCGTATACATTGCCCATCTAATGTAAATACTTGAGCTAAATCCAACGCACCTAATAAAACAATCGGGCTATGAGTTGTTACAATAAATTGCACATTGGGAAATGTATTTCTTAATTGCCTTAATATTTTCCGTTGCCACTTGGGATGCAAATGCAAGTCTATTTCATCTATTAAAACAATCCCCGACATCAACAAGGGATTTTCCACTTCAGGATTTGCTTCCGCCATACGAGAGGCGATATCAGCCACCATGGCCGTAATGATTTTAAAACCATCGCTTAACTGCTCAATGCGCAATTCCCGTTTTCCTTCCGGTATTCTTTCTTCCACAACAAAACGTAAAGGACGAGTTTCAATGTGCGGATATCCATAATTATCACCAATAAAATCCGTGATCGCCTTACGAACTGCTTCTAACACCGGATACTTATAATTAAAGTCCCGCCTTCTTTCCTTTTCCCTACGCTCCTCATCTTCCATACTATCAAACCACGCAAAAAAACGCTTGAAATTGGTATCTGGCTCAAGAGCACTCAAATAACAGTCCCATCGATTATAAGACCTTTGGAAATTACGTTTTCTTTCCGGTGGTTGAATTTGCCCTCTACCTGTTCCATAATAAGCTAAAACGGGCAATTCTACATTTTCACCCTTCGAAATACCTTCCAATAGGGACAAAGCATGATCTTTCAATTCCTTCAAATTGGATTTCGGAGGATTCCCCCATCCTTTTCGGGTCTGTAATCCTACTATATACCGACCATTATCTTCCAAATCCATTTCGACAGATAAAAAATCAGACAATTGCCCATTCTCTTGGATATGCACATCATAAGGGGAAAAAGAACGACTACCTTGTCCTGGGAAAGAAGAGATAAACGAACTCAACATAATAGACAAGACGTCCAATAGGGTAGTTTTACCACACCCGTTATTCCCTAAAAATATAGCTATATTCTTTTGAGAATCAAAACGTATATTCTGCTCATTATCGCCAAATATACGCACATTCCTACTTTTCAATCCAACAATCCGCATGGCTTCACTATTTTGTTATGCGTACAAAGGTAAGGCATTTATCTGAAAGTGTAAATTAAACTTTTTAGTTTATTTGTAAACTGATTGATTTCATCTTTTGGTTTACTACTCCAACCTTACACCTCACCCCTTATCCCCTCTCTCCTCCAGCACCGCTTCAATAATCTGCTTCAATCCGGCTTCATTGTGTTTGGGGCAAATCAGCAGGACATCTTGCGTATCGGCTACTACATAATTATCCAATCCAGCTACTACCAATAATTTGTTGGGAAGTTCTTCCTTGACTAACGTATGCTGGGTATTGAAATAAAGGACATCGCCACCCATGCATGCATTCGAATCAGTATCTTTCTCCAAATGGTCATACAAAGAGCCCCACGTACCTATATCGCTCCAACCAAAATCTCCATCTATCACAGCCACGTTCTTCGCTTGTTCCATCACAGCATAATCGATAGAGATACTCCGACACGACTCATAAGCATGATTAACCGCCTCCTGCTCCTTCTCAGTATAATAAGGTAATGACTCGAAAGTTTGGGCTTCTCCGAACGGCTTAACGGCCAAAAACGGGAACCTACGCCATCGGCCATGATGACGCAATTTATTATCAACACAATAACCATCAAACATTACAGTATTAGCCACATTATCTCTACATAAGCCTTATTTTCTATTATTCCGCCTTAAACGTCACATCATCTGTCCGCAGATGAACAAACTCGAATCGAGTGTGCGGGCTAAACCTTATTCTCGATTATTTCACACAAATGCGTTATACAGGTATCTTTAGTGAAATGTTTTTGATAATAAACATACCCATTCTTTCCCAGTAAATCCAATTCAGCAGGCGTCTTATTTTTCAATAATCGGATATTATCAGCCAAACCGACAGCATCGCCCGCTGCACAAGAAAATCCACAATTACTTTCTGCAATCAAACTACGAGCTTCTCCATTAATCATCGCTACCACCGGTTTAGAGGCAGCCATATAGGTTTGAAGCTTTGCAGGAACGGTTAAACTGAATATATCATTATCTTTCAAAGAAAGCAACATCACATCAGCCGTCCGAAAGAAAGTAGGCATAGTCTCAATAGGAAATCGTCCCATAATAAATACTGTATCTTGTAATTGTTCTTTATAAATAAAATCATCCACCCATGCTTTCTTTCTTCCATCTCCAACCAGAATAAATTTGATTTCTTTATCGTTCTTCAACTTTACAGCAGCTTGCATCACATGTTCAAAGTCTTGGGCTTCTCCGATGTTCCCGGCAAACATTACTTTGAAACCGGTTGGTACTGTTGGAATATTTACAGAAACTTGTTGGGCAAAGATATCTTCTGCCCAATTAGGAAAATAAACCAACTTGTCATCATAATCTCCTTTATCTAATATGGACATTCGGAAACCTTTTGAACTAATCAGTATTTTCTGAGATTGATTATACATCAACTTAGCAATTGCTGTAAAAAAACCTAACACATATTTATTATTAATGCCTCCCGCCGATTGTAAACTTTCAGGCCATAAATCCAGAACCCAGAAATAGATAGGAATACTTTGTAGTTTCTTTACAACTAAAGCCGGAAATCCTTGTGTAATAGGAGATGTCTCATGTACAATGATTGCGTCAAATTTAGAAGTCATGGCTAAGAAAAAGGCTCGAATGGAAGCAAAAAAAGCCCAACTAAAATAGTTTAGTGCTAATCTTAATCCACCTCCTTTCCCTCTGGGAATAACCAATGTACGAATCACTTTTACCCCATTCAATATTTCTTTCCTTTTTTGGAAAACTCCGTAACCTTTATAGATTTTTCCTTTAGGATAATTAGGCAATCCCGTTAAAACCGTTACTTCATATCCTCGTTTTGCCAATTCAAAAGCAATATCATTACTTTTAAAATTTTCCGGATAAAAATATTGAGTGACCAAAAGTATTCTCATTGCTTTGTAAACAAAAAATTCTAGCCATTAACCCATCACTTACTAAAGTAAACGTCCTTTCTCCAAACCATTTTATTCACCACCCCAGTATAAGACTGGATAATCTTCACCACCTTCGTGGATACATTCTCTTCCACATAATCGGGAACAGGAATGCCGTAATCACCGTTTTGATTCATCGTGATAGCTGTATCGACCGCTTGCAGTAACGATGTGGTATCGATACCTGCCAAGATGAAGCAGCCTTTGTCTAACGCTTCCGGGCGTTCGGTACTGGTTCGGATGCAAACGGCAGGGAACGGGTGACCGATTGAAGTAAAGAAGGAGCTTTCCTCGGGCAAGGTTCCACTATCCGAGATAACCGCTGCAGCATTCATCTGCAAGCAGTTGTAATCATGAAATCCCAACGGTTCATGGCGAATCACCCGCTTATCCAACTGGAATCCACTTTGCTCCAACCGTTTCCGGGAACGCGGATGACAGGAATAGAGGATTGGCATATCGTACTTTTCTGCCATCGCATTAATCGCATTAAACAGGGAAAGGAAATTCTTCTCCGTATCAATGTTTTCTTCGCGGTGCGCTGAGAGCAACATATAGTTTCCTTTTTTCAACCCCAACCGGGCAAGGATATCAGAGGCTTCTATCTCTTTCAAGTTGGCATGAAGCACTTCCGCCATCGGCGAACCGGTTACATACGTCCGCTCTTTCGGCAATCCACATTCAGCCAAGTAACGGCGAGCATGTTCGGAATAGGCCATGTTTACATCCGAAATGATATCTACGATACGGCGGTTGGTCTCTTCCGGCAGGCATTCATCTTTGCAACGGTTTCCCGCCTCCATGTGGAAGATTGGGATATGCAACCGCTTGGCTGCAATCGCCGACAGGCAGGAATTGGTATCGCCCAATATCAGCAACGCATCCGGTTTAGTCTGTACCATCAACTTATAACTGCAATTGATGATATTACCTACTGTAGCTCCCAAGTCATCACCTACCGCATCCATATATACTTCCGGATCTTCCAGTTTCAAATCCTTGAAGAAAATGCCATTCAGGTTATAATCGTAGTTCTGTCCCGTATGCGCCAAGATACAATCGAAGTATCGACGGCATTTCGTAATGACGGCAGCCAGTCGGATAATCTCCGGACGTGTGCCCACAATAATCAGCAACTTCAGCTTTCCATTCTGCTGAAATTGAATGTTTGAATAGTCTATGTTCATATTTCTTTTATTTACGCTTCTTCCGCATACGTATCCGGCCGGTTCGGATCGAAGCATTCATTGCACCACATAAAGGTAATCAAATCTTCCGTATCTGATAGGTTGATGATATTATGTGTATAACCTGGCAACATTTCTACCACTTCCATCTTATCGCCACTGACCTCAAAGTTCAGCACCTCTTCTGTTCCAATCTTTCGAAGCTGGATCAGACCATACCCACTGACCACTACAAACTTTTCGTTCTTCGTATGGTGCCAATGCTGTCCTTTCGTGATACCCGGCTTCGAGATATTCACTGAGAACTGCCCCCGGTCGGGCGTACGAATGATTTCGGTGAAACTACCTCGGTTATCTACATTCATCTTCAGCGGATAACTCACCTTCTCCTTCGGTAAATAGGACAGATAGGTAGAATAGAGTTTCTTCGTGAAGGCATCGCTCAGGTCCGGCACTTCCAACGTCTGAGACATCTGCTTAAAAGCATAAAGCAAATCCACAATGCCTCCTAATGTAATGGTATGCACAGTCGGCACGACACAGAAGTTTCCTTCCCGATGTTCCCTGCCGCACAATGCAGCAATCAGTTCGTCTACCACATCATCAATATAAACCAAGTGCATCACCACCGACGGATCATTTACCTGAATAGGCAAATCGTTCGCGATGTTATTACAGAAAGTAGCTACTGCACTGTTATAATTCGGACGACACCACTTGCCGAACAGATTCGGGAAACGGTACACTAATACTTTCGCACCAGTTTCCCGACCATATTCAAACAACAGGTTCTCGCCTGCCCGCTTCGATTCGCCATACGGATTATCCCATTCCGCTTGGATAGAAGAGGAAATCACCACCGGACACCGGTTCTTATACTTCTTCAACGTATCCAGCAAAGTAGAGGCGAATCCGAAATTCCCTTTCATAAATTCCGTTGGGTCTTTCGGACGGTTCACACCCGCCAGGTTAAATACAAAGTCAGCTTGCCGACAATAGACATCCAACTCCGCCGGGTCGCTATCCACATCATATTCAAAGACCTTAATCTCCATTCCAGACAAAGGATAGTTCCGTGCTTTCCCCCATTGGATATTATGCAATTGGGACACCAAATTCTTCCCGACGAACCCTTTGGCGCCGGTTACTAATATGTTCATTTCTATTTGGATATTCGTTTATTTTGAAATGGGAGCTCGTTTATTTTCCATGAATATAAGGAATTGAGCCCAATTAATACCTGTCAGACTACAGAATCGCCCGTAGATATATGTTTTTCCAATCCATACTTTTCGGTAAAATACTTCTCCTTTTCTTTTTCCCAATCAATGGCATTCCCATCCACGTTTTAAGTGGCCAACCAGAGACTTTACTTCCTTTGATATAGGGAATTTTCTATTTTTCCTGATATCAGCAGATCTTCTCATTCTTAATCAAAATAATCATATAGCCGTTTAAATCCGGCATTCAAATCATGCAATAAATCAGGATGAACTGCTAATTCTGACTTACGAATCAACAGATAAGCACTTTTGCTTACTAACATAAAATGCTCAAACACCTCTTCACTGAAATAAGTTGCCATCATCCGGCTATATACTTGGAAACGTTTGGTATAACCGACCGTTTCACCTTTCATATTAGCACCTATAAAGCCAAAAGAGGCACGCTCGTCTTTTTCACTTATTTCCTGCATAATGGCTATACACGTATGAATTACAGGACGAGCTTCGTTCAATCCTGTCATCAAACTATACTTATCAGGACTTTGTCGATGTGCTTTTAAATGAAATTTGACAGCATACAAATTTCGTTCATACACTTCAACCCAGACCCAATACCACTGATGCGATTTCGGAGATTTAAACGTATAAAGCAATTTATACTTCAAAAAGGAATTTAAAGAAGTAGACTGTTCTTCTATCCGTTGAATAAAACGATAGGGATAATGGGGAATCTTCATCCTTACATCAAATAAGGATATACATCTATGCGCAATCTCTTCAATTCCTCTGTAGGCACTTTAACAAAATCCGTTCCATAAAGAAGCTTATCCCGTTCTTCTTTTGTCAAATAAGAGAAACGAGATTCCAGTTCTTTCTGTTTGTTTTGCCTTACTTCCGAATTATTCCATATTCTTCCCATTGCTAAGATGTTTTTATATTCCACCTGCAAAGGTAATGCATTTAGGACAATAAACGAGTCTTTTTCAAAAGTAATTTTGAAAATTTCTTCTCACTCGCTCCGAATCTCCCGAGACTTCTCCCGTTCAATCATCCCCAAATCGGCTCGGATAAAGCGAAGGCGCATCAACTGTTCTTTCATCCCTTCCACATCCAGCCGACGGGTGTTGTGACTATGGTAGTCTTCGATATGGGATACATCCTCATTCCCTTCCGTGAAGAACTTGTCGTAGTTCAGGTCGCGCGTATCGCACGGGATACGGAAATAGTTGCCCATATCGATGGCACGCACCATCTCTTCGCGCGTCACCAACGTCTCGTAGAGCTTCTCGCCATGACGGGTGCCGATCACCTTCACCTCCGTCTCGCCATACTTTGGGTTTAGCTTCGCATAAATCTCTTTCAAGGCAATTGCCAAGGTTTCCAACGTAGCCGCAGGGGCTTTCTGGACAAACAAATCGCCATTGTGGCCATGCGTAAAGGCATAGACCACCAAATCGACCGCATCGTCCAACGTCATCATGAAGCGCGTCATGTTCGGGTCGGTGATGGTAATCGGTTTGCCCTCCATCATCTGTTCCACCCAAAGCGGAATCACCGAACCCCGGCTCGCCATCACGTTCCCATAACGCGTACAGCAGATAGTTGTCTGTGCCCCTTCGCCCAACTCGCGTCCTTTGGCAATCGCCACCTTCTCCATCAACGCCTTGCTGATGCCCATTGCATTGATCGGATAAGCCGCCTTGTCGGTAGAGAGTACCACTACATTCTTCACGCCATGTTCGATCGCCGAGAGCAACACATTCTCCGTACCCAACACATTCGTGCGCGTTGCCTCCATCGGGAAAAACTCACAACTCGGTACCTGCTTCAAGGCAGCTGCAGAGAACACATAATCCACGCCCCGCATCGCCACGTCCACCGATGTCTTGTTCCGCACATTCCCGATATAAAACTTCACCTTCGGGTTTTGAAGCGCATGACGCATATCATCCTGCTTCTTCTCGTCCCGGCTAAAAATCCGAATCTCCTTGATATCGGAATCGAGGAAACGCCGCAACACCGCATTTCCAAATGAACCTGTGCCTCCTGTGATTAGGAGGACTTTGTCTTTGAAGATTGACATATTCTTGTTATCTATTTTAATTATTCCAAAGCCTTGCATATTGTGGAAATACCTTTTCCATCGTATAATTACTCAATACCCTCTTTTTCCCATTTCTGGCAAATTCATCCTTCACGATGTCTTTCACCTCCAAATATTGTTTAACGGTGTTACATATCTCCTCTACACTATACGAAAGAAGACATACTCCACACGCATTTTCTTTTATATCCACGGACAACATATCAGGAATTGCACCCACATTCGTCGCAATAACAGGACAACCACACGCCATCGCTTCCAATACAACATTAGGAAATCCTTCTGTACAAGAGGGTAATATCAATGCATCTGCTTTATTCATTCTACCAAGTACATAATTCCTATCTTTATTTCCTACTATAGTAAGCCAACGACCATTATCTTTTATTGAAGCAATATTTTTCAAAACTTCAAACATTTCTTCATTACAAAGTCCGATGATTTCCAAATGAACATCAGTATTCAATTGTGTAAAAGCCTTGACCAATTCACAAACACCTTTAGCAGGTATTACATGTCCTACAAAAATAAAATCATTCTTTTGCCTTAATTTCAATGGTTGATTGGCGATTGCTGCTATAGAAGGAGAACAAGGATTCGGAATATAAAATACTTTTTGCTCAAATCCTTCTTCGCATAAAACCTTATAAGAAACAGGATCTATTACGACAATGTATTTTGCCCTCTCCACACAGGATATTAATTTATTCCATTCCCAATTTCTTAACTGCTTCAATTCTGGTATTCGTCCAAATCGATAGTGAAAAACAACATCTACTTTAAAAATCGAAGCTATCCACAAATAAATCCTATCTTTATTTAAAGCCCAAGAAGCTGAAGTCGTAATATGCACACAATCTGGTTTACATTTCACAAGTGCTTTTGTAAAACGAAATACCAAAAACAAAGTATCTAATATTCCACTCAACAATCGCCTAAAAATTGTTCGAGACTTAGCATTCTTAAAACGAATTGATGCATCTATATAATAAATATCCTGAATCTGATGTTTATGTATGTATTCTAACATATTATATGTCCAAGAACTAATTCCTCCCGTAGGATACGAGGGAGAGAATAAAACAACCTTCGCCATACTTTACAATTTTAAACGCACAAGTATCAATCTGTAAAACAATTCATATATTGTCTTAATATCTTTTCATTAGAAAAAAGTTCTTCGGCTATTTTTCTATTCTGTAAACCAATCATTAACAATTCATCATTTGATAAATTCATCAAATATGAGATTGTTTTCGATATTGATTCTGGTGATGTAGCATCACTAATTAAATTTTCATTTCTAAGCAACAAGCGATTATCAGATACATCTGTAGCTAAAACTGGTTTACCCAAACACATCGCTTCGCAAATTGTGTTCGAAAGTCCTTCATCAAACTAAATAATCCCACAGCTTCTGCTGCAACCATTTTTTCATATATTTTAAGTGTAGGTGGATAAAAACGAACTATTTCGTTTAATCCTAGCTCTTCAATTATTTGAACATTTTCTTCAAAACATCCATTTTCTTGTCTTCCATACCATTCTATTAAAAGGCGTTTTTTCAAAGAATCATCAAGTAAAGAAATCGCCAATGCCAAATTTTTAAGATTTTTCAATCGCTGATGTCTCGCAGCAATCACTATATGAAATTTACCATCTTCCTTCTCTCTTATTTTAAACTTCGTAGAATCCAAAGTTTGCAAATCATATGCATTATAAATAACAATATTACGTCTATCTGACAAAAAGGGATTTATTTTTTTTACCAAAGTTCGATTTGAAAAAGAATTTGAAACCACATAATTAGCAAATAAATGAAACACTCTAAAAAATTTCCTCTTTAAAGATTTCATGATCCGTGGATTTGCAGATCGTTCACCAACTATAATTTTCCACTTATGAAATGGGAATCCTGCTACTTCTGAGATGAAAGAAGGAGCTTCTAAAAAAGAAATAACGACATCAAATCTCCCTTTCCTAATAAAACATCGACATAAAAACAAACGCTTTATATATGAATCCTGTTCTATAAGTTCCACATTTATCCCATAATCCTGTAATATAGGCAAATAAAAATCATCTGCATGATAAGTTAAAAAAGAAACATCACATCCTCTTTTTTTAAACCCTACAGCAAGATTCACTAACTGCCTTTGAGCCCCACCAGATCCTAATATATCAATAAAACAAAGAATTCTCATTTCTAACAAAAGTAATCTTTCTAAAATTATCCTTCATATACAAAAAACCAAATGGTATTGCCATTAAAGCCAATGCTTCATCCGTAAATCCCATAGAATACAATGTCTTCAAAGACCAAATAAAAAATATAGACAATAAAATAGAACGTACAATATCAATTCTCATATTTCGAAGTACTTTCAACATTGATAAAAAAATCCGCATATAACAAAAGATTCCAACTATTCCAAAATCAATTAGTATTTCTAACCAATCATTATGTCCACGCGAATGTCGAGGTGAAAATGCAATTGTACCATCAAACCCATATCCAAAAATGATTGTTAATATATTATCCGCTTCATACCACATATTCCACAGAGTTTGATAAATCTCATCGCGTCCCGAACTATTCCCCTCCAATGTTTTTTCATACCGACCTATAAGATACTCATTTGCCAATATAATATCTTTAGCCCATATTGCTATACCAATAATAGCAACTATAAGTAATAATATCTGGAAAAACGATTTTCTGTTTTCTTTGAAAAGCATCCAAATATATAAAACCGAAGGTATGACAGCGGCAACTATATTTCCTCGTTTCGCTCCTTGTATAAGAAAGAATAAACAGACACAAAATAAAATCAATGAAATCATTCGGTTTCGAATAATCAAAACCATTGGTAACAACATCAAAAATAAAACGCTCGCATTCACAGTCGTATCATCTGCTTCTGTAAGTAGTTTGATAAGTGCTAATTGCTGGGCATAATAAAAAGAAGGGATAGCCGCTACAATTAATAATATACCGGAAAGCGTAATGAATTTAGACATCAAGACACCCGACTTTCCTAAATAAGCAAAAGAAATAAATGCAAGCAAAGCATACAATGTATTTCCTATTTGAGTTGTTGAAGGGGTAAGCCATAAATAACTTGCAAAAAAATAAATCAGATTCAAAAAAACAAATGAAACGATTGATTTCTCAACGATATCAAAACCGAATTTTGTCGCATTCTTATATCCACAATATAGACTTAATCCAACAAAACTCAATCGCCAAAGAACAGGAGGAAAAGGGAATAAGAAATACAACAAATTCCCAATCATACAAAATAATAATGCGTTTCTAATAAAAATGCAACTCATTTGCTTCTCATCAAATTCTCAACCATCCATCCGCAAAAATCAAAACGACTTCCTTCATGCCACTGCATATCTGATGTCCAATATCCTTCACAAGTATCATAGGCTTTCATGGTATAACCATAGCTGATTTCCACAATAAGCGGCTTATCATTGCGATCAAAAACAAAATCAAATGTCATACTTTGACTACCGATTCTTTTATTTACATCAAAAGCAACACTTACACATCTTTCATCTATCTGTCGCTTGTCATATACCAGTTTTCCACTTCCTGATGCCCTAAAATCCTTTTCGCGACACAAACGTTTTATCGCAAAAGCTTTATCTCCAACAACTACTACACGAATATCAAATGTATTATTCGGGACAAATTCTTGGAAATACACATATCCCTTCTCTTTGGAATGCATTTTCGCATAAGATATTGGAACAAACAAACGTCCAATCCCTTTTATAACTCCAATGAAAGAATCACGTCCCTTCCGCCATTTATTAAATCTTTCCTTCAAATAGCCCCACCTATCAAATTGTGAAAATCCACTACCAAAAGCTTTATTCACAATCTTCACTGCCTCCTTTGGGGTCTTCACCAACTTTACATTCGAAGCACCTGCCCCTCCACGTAATTTAAATACCTTTGGAAAAGTTGTCTTCTTTATCCAGTTTAATGCCTCTTTTTTTGAATAAAACACGAAAGACGGGACAAGCGGGGCGCCTATTGCTTCCAACAAATATTTCTGTCCTACCTTATCATCAAAATGCCAACCCGTATTAAAATCCGGAAAAACCTTTTTTCCTGCTATCTGGAGGGAATAAAGTAATTGTTTCGCAAACAAAGCATCCTTATAACTCGCATGATGATGGTGCCACATAAAAACATCACAATCACGAACTTGTTCTATTATATCCGAATCATAAGCATTTACTACTTTGTAGGATATGCCTTTTTCTCCGCAGTAGTTTATCCAACGTTCAGAAAATGAACCGGGAGTATGGTGCATAGCTATTTTCATTTTTCTAATTTTCTCTCTAAAATACGTAACACAATATCTCGATGAGCTTCACATCTGAATATCGCCAAAAGATAACGATACCAAAACTTAGGTAATAAAGAAGGTAATATCCTCCTGTAACGTAAAGCCTTTAAATATCGATTTCTATATGGTTCAAGTGATGCTACATACCCTTTTTCTTTTTGCCGAACTAAATTATCAAAAGATTTTTCCAATAAATCATCATCAGCTATCAGCTTATTCAACTCCTCTATCTTTTCGAAGAACTCTTCTTTATCTATATCAAAATCTATCGTTGGTTCTTCTGCACACTGCACATACGGAATTATTTCGAAATCAATGCTATTAGAGAATTTTAATTTCACTAAATAACCTTCATTCCAGAAATTCCTTTTTTGTATTCCTCTATCAAAACAGAAATTTCCCAATCCATAAAAAATATATTTCCCTTTATATTCTTCATACCCGCTATAACAATGTTGATGATGGTTTACCACCACATCCGCACCAGCATCAATGAAAAACCGATAAACTTTCTTCATACGCGGAGTTGGCAAATTATAATGTTCTGTTCCTCCATGAACAATTACAATTACATAATCTGCTTTTTCACGAGCTTCTTGTATTTGATAATAATTTTTCACTTCATCTAAAGGAGCTGAACCTCCTTTAATCGATGAGGCTATCGACCATTCATGTTCACAAACATTAATGATAGCTATTTTTTTATCCTCAATTTCTTTATAAAGGATTTGAGTTGCTTCTTGCAAATTTTTTCCTCCTCCAACCGTGTCTATTCCATTATCACGGCAGGCCTTCAAAGTATCTTCAACGCCTGCTTCTCCATAATCATAAAAATGATTATTTGCTAATGTTACACAGTTGAAACCGGCATACTTTAATGCCTTAACAGCACTTTCTTCACACTTCAAATTGGGACCTGTTTTTACAATCGGATTACAAAAACAAGAAATTATGAGAGATTCAAGATTTACAATAGAAATATTAACATTCCTATTTAAATCTTTAACCTGATAAAAGAAAAACGTATAATCCTTCTTATCACATAAAGATTGTATTCTTGATTGAGGAACAAAATCTCCAGTTACTATTAAATTTATCATCTTATTGTTGTTTTATACCAAAGAACACATTATTAAGCAATGATCTAATATTCTGTATCGCCTTTCTTATATTACCTTTACATAATTGTAATAACTGTCTTACTAAATAAATTATCACATTGGAATCCGAAAAAGAAAAAGATACTCTACATAACAAGCATTCCTTATTATCACACAACATTCTAGATACATCCTGATTAATATAATCCTCTTCTTTTTGCAATGTTTCCTTCATTCTTGTCAAGACTGCATGACCATTTCCAACCAGCCCTTCTTTTTTATGGATAAGATAAGGATATATATATTTCGAATTAGCTTTTAAAAAAGCCGTATGACAAAAAATAGTATTGTTAGTATCATACCATTTAACACAATTTCCTTCCCTAATATACAAACCGTATTTAGGTTTTTTCTGATAATTTCCTGTAGCTCTAAGCACTTTTGTAAAAGCAATATGAGTTGTTCCAGTAAAACATTCTCCACCAATTCTTAAACAATAGCAATCGAATTTTTCAATAGCTTCTTCTAATAACCAATATCCTCGTTTCTCATGAGTATGAGAAGTTGTCAAATATTCAGCATACTTACCTATAACAACAAATGGAAATTCTATTTTTCTTGATAACTTTGCATTTGGATATGCCTGTGCAACCACTGACATTGCACCAGTTATAGGTTTAGGAGGATTTTCAGAAGAGTACACTTCTTTCTGATGAAAAAATTTCAATTGACTTATATATTTTTTAGGAAAAGCAGTCAATATTATAGTTCCCTCTTTACCTATAATCTCCATCAAGGCATCAAGAAAAGTTTTAGGTCCTTCTTCCACTTTTCCTATTGCCCGATAAGAAATCCGCAAAAAAAGGGTATCTCCTGATTTTATACCAAGAGAGATTAAATCTTTTACTAAAGACTCTCGTGTAATCATAACATCAACCTATTAATTCTACTTTTCTCAAAATCTTCTCTGCTTTTTTCAGCATCGGAGGTCCTATAAACTTTCCATTTACAACTGCAACACCTCTACCCTCTTTAAACGATTCATCAGAAAGCCGAACCATTTCTTTAGCCCATTCTATTTCTTCTTCCGAAGGTGAATAATACTTGTGAACTAAAGGTAACTCTTTGGGATTCAAGACAAGCATTCCTTCAAAACCCAACTTCTTTGACAATATCAAATTCTTCTCTAAATCCTCCCAATCATGCACTTTGATATGAACGGTATCTATTGGAATAACCCCAGCGGCTTTTGCCGCTGTAACAATCTGAGTTCGAGCATTAAATATGCTTATTCCTTCTGCATCATGCTCTCCTCCCAAATCCGTTACAAAATCTTCACATCCGAACGCTATTGCAACAACCCTTGAACAAGCTCTACATATCTCATAGACATTAACAACTGCACCGGTTGTTTCAATCAGAGGTATTAACTTAAACGTTCCTACAGGTATTTTTTTCTCATACTCTATCGTCTCTAACAATTTACCGATAAAATAAATATCTTGCCCACACGTTGCTTTTGGATATACAAATCCATTTATACCTGGGACAGTCAATTGATAAATATCTTTCAGTAGTTCACCACTTTCCCTATCGTTTATACGCGGGTATAATATACGTCCTGAAAAAGTGCCATCCGCAATGTAACGCAAAATATTATCTCGAGCTACTTGTTTATTAGAAGCTGGTTGCACCGAATCTTCAATATCCAGCAACAACACATCTGCCGAACTTCTCGCAGCACTGTTCATAAGTCTATCATTATGAGCAGGAACAAACATTAAACTTCTAAACAAATGATTTTCCACGACTTCACTCCTTTCTTTTTTTCACTAATACTTTACGTCGAAACGACAATACATCAACCCCGTTCTGATTACTGGCTATTGATTCAACGTATATAATTCCTCTATCATTCTTTGTTTTCGACTCTCTTTTATCTAAAATTCGAGTTCTTACATATATCGTATCATTCAAAAAAACAGGATTCAGATGCTTTATACATTCATATTCCAAATTAGCAATAGCTTTACCACTTATATCTGGTACAGTGATACCCACCGCAAGTGAAAAGACAAAAGTACCCACTACTAATATTTTTCCATGCTGATTTTTAGATGCGTAATCTAAATTAATATGTACAGGATGGTGGTTCATCGTAAGCAAACTGAAAAAATTATTGTCACTTTCAAAAATAGTCTTTGACAATGAATGTTTTATTTCATTGCCTACTACAAAATCTTCATAATATAAACCTAATACAGATTGATTCATAATTTATTATCGTTTTATTTTTAATACTACTTTAGATAAGACCGATTGTTTTTCAGACTTTGTAACTCCCAGTAGCCAAATTGAACTAATGAGAACTATTTCGAGTATTATTGTTAAGGAAATGCGCATCAACAATGTAGGAACAAAAGATGAAAACCAATATTGAACGCATGAGACACAAACAATAACCAATATCACAGGCCTTATCACCTTTGTCCCAAAAAGAAATGAAGAGAAATTCACCTGCTTTTTTGCAAACCATAATCGTATAGCTAAGACAAAAAAGGCTATCGATATCTTTACATAAAAAATAACCTCTGGTGAAAAACCTTTGAATAAAAACAAATAGGACAACACTAAATTCAATGCAATCGCAACGCTAACAATTAATTGATAATTCCTATTGCGACCTGTAGCCATGATAGATATGACCAAAGGCATACCCATTGTTTCCATATAAGAATACCAAATAAGCAATTTGCAAAATACCGCAGAATATTCTGGCACAACACCAAGCCACAAATCAAGTATAAAATCTATATTGAAAAGAATCGGCACAGATATGGCATATAGGAGAAAGAATGAAAACTTAGATGACTGATACACTAACTCTTGCATACTTTTTATATTACCAACAGAATAACTTTTGATAATCTGAGGACGAAAAGCTGCTTGAAAATTATTCGTAAACTGAGCCATTGCCCCATTTACTTGATTTGTTATCCCCATAGACGCATTAACAATAACCCCGCAAAATACATTTGCAACCATATTGACGCCTTGTGTTGTAGCGACTTGTGAGACTTGTCCAAAAATATTCCAGCCTGAAAAACCTGCAATTTCTTTAAACAAGTTCGTATCCCATAGTAGTCTATATCTACTTTCTTTAAAGAAATACCTATCCGCAGAAAAATAGGCAAAAAATATCAATAAAGAAACTCCTGCCAAAAGTATCCCATATAGTATCAACTTGTCCATACTCATTACTGTCAGCATATATGCCACACCCAATTTCAACAAAACTTCCACAATGCTAATCAGAGCGTATACATCCATTTTCTCGTGTGCAACAATAACTGCATTATATGGAACTTGAATAACTGAAATACAAAAACTGATAACTGCAAAATGAAAAACATAACGAGCTACATCTATTCTGTCAGCCGGTATATTCAGTTGAGTATTCAAAAGCCAAAGACAAAATGTCTCGGCTATCACAGCTACAATTACAGCTATAATGATATGCAAATTAAGAGACATAGAAAATACTCTACACAATAATTCATTATCATTCTTAGCCATATAGAAGTTAAAAAAACGTTGCGTAGCCATAGACATCGCACTATTCATAAAACCAAATAATGTAACTGCCCCAGCCACTACATTATATACTCCGTAATCCTCCACACCAAGAGCATTTAATACAACTCTTGATGTATAGAGGGTTACAAGCATTATTGCGAACATCCTTATATACAGAAATATCGCATTTTTTGCTATACGTGATTTATTTATCATATCACCCATAGCCCATTATCTTTACAATCTCCCATCCACAGTCTGCCTATCAAGGAAGACTTTCACATCAAACACCACATGTTTCTCATGAAGCAGCGAAAGTACATCCAAATTTTTAAACTTCTCATGTGCTACAGCCAAGATAGCCGTATCAAACTTTTGATTAGGAAGTTCATTCGTTATCTCAATTCCATACTCATGCTTGGCAATGGATGGATCTGCCCAAGGGTCGTAAATCGTTATATTCACATTGTATTCTTTTAATGCTTTGTAGATATCTACCACTTTGGTATTACGCACATCCGGACAATTCTCTTTAAAGGTAAAGCCAAGAATCAAAATATCAGAATCCAATACTTGAATACCTTTTTTCAACATCAATTTAATGGTTTCATTCGCTACATATTCGCCCATTCCATCGTTCATCCGACGACCTGCCAAGATGATTTCCGGATTATAACCGTGACGTTGTGCACATTGAGCTAAATAATAAGGATCCACACCGATACAATGACCACCCACCAATCCCGGTTTAAAGGGTAAGAAGTTCCATTTCGTAGATGCAGCCTCCAATACATCTTGCGTATCAATACCCATCTTATTGAAAATCTTGGATAGTTCGTTCACGAAAGCGATGTTGATATCACGCTGCGAGTTCTCAATGACTTTTGCAGCTTCAGCCACCTTGATACTTGGAGCTAAATGTGTTCCGGCAGTAATCACCGAAGCGTACACTTCATTTACTTTTTTCCCGATTTCAGGCGTTGAACCGGAAGTTACTTTCTTAATCTTTTCTACCGTATGCAACTTATCGCCCGGATTGATGCGTTCTGGTGAATAACCGGCAAAGAAATCCTCGTTAAACTTCAATCCGGAAACCTTTTCCACAACCGGAATACATTCATCCTCGGTCACACCTGGATAAACCGTTGATTCGTACACCACTATATCACCTTTTGAAATGACTTTACCTACTGTGGTACTTGCTCCATAAAGCGGTGTTAAATCCGGATTATTGTTTTCATCTACAGGCGTTGGAACAGCCACCACGTAGAAATTACAATCACGAATATCCTCCATATTTGCAGTACAAATAAATCCGTTTTGAATGGCACTTTGCAACAATTCGTCTGATACTTCCAATGTAGCGTCGTGTCCTGCCATCAAAGCCTTTACACGTGCCGGATTCATATCAAAACCAATTGTTTTATACTTTGTAGAGAACAAACGAGCCAAAGGAAGCCCTACATAGCCTAAGCCTATAACGGCTATCTTCACTTCTGTATTCATATATTTCTGATTTTATAAATTCTCCCAATACCACTTAACCGCCTCTTTCAAACCCTGCTTCATGCTAAACTGCGGATTATAACCTAACAAGTTCTTCGCTTTATCCACACAAGCTAATGAATGAGGTATATCACCTGCACGATTCGGTCCATGCGTAGGCTCAATCTTAGCTATTTCCGGATCAAACTCTGATAAGTATTCTTTCAGATAAGCGACCAACTGATTAAGCGTCGTCCGTTCACCAAAAGCAGTATTATAAATCTGATTGACCGCATCCGGATTAGTCGTTGTCAAAGCCAGTTGATTCATTTGAATCACATTGTCGATATAAGTAAAGTCGCGGCTATACTCGCCATCCCCATTAATGTTAGGAACTTCATGCGCCATAAATTTCTTTACAAAAAGAGGGATAACAGCGGCGTATGCCCCAAATGGATCTTGGCGACGGCCAAAGACATTGAAATACCTCAAACCGATATATTCAAATCCGTATGTACGAGCAAACACATCGGCATATAATTCATCCACATATTTCGTAATAGCATACGGAGAAAGCGGCTTGCCAATTACATCTTCTACTTTCGGTAATGTTTGACTATCACCATACGTAGAAGAGCTTGCCGCAAAGACAAAACGCCTGATTCCGGCATCACGAGAAGCAACAATCATATTCAAGAAACCACCAATATTAACTTCATTCGTGGTAATCGGATCTTTGATGGAACGAGGAACGGAACCTAACGCAGCCTCATGCAACACATATTCCATACCTTCCACCGCCTTTTGGCAATCTACCAAATTTCGGATGTCACCTACTTGCAACTGAAAAGTTTCCGGATACTTCTCCAACAACGGAAAAATATTCTCCGGTTTACCTGTCGTGAAATTGTCCAGACAACGGACAATATGACCTCCTTGCAATAAATACTCACAAAGATTGGATCCGATGAAACCGGCTCCACCTGTTACTAAGATTTTCATTGAATTAATATGTATTATTCCTTTATTGACACTTACCCTATTTTCTCCATCTTCTCCAAAAATGCTTCAGAAAAGATGGTTACACAATCATCATTCTCCACCAAATAATCTTTATCTCTGATTAAGAATACCGCACTCATATTCGTAAGGTGCGCTTGCTTAATCCATTGATAATAGGGAGTAAGATGATCTTTGATTTGATTGATTTTTGTATTATCCGATTCATGTAATACAATGGTTAAAAAGCCCGTTTTTTCTTTTTGCAGGAAATAAGCGGCTTTCATTAGGCAACCTACAAACATCTTCCGGTTTGTATTGTTTTCGGATTCCAATATGATGTATCGATTACCATTCTTCAAGACGTAATCAGGCATATAACCCGGCATGATCTCTCCGCCTTTTCTCCAAGGTTCATAACCTGGAGCTTTATGCGGCAAATGTTTAAATGTATAATCTGATATTGCTTTCTCAGTAGCTCCCATTGCAATATGAATTAAATAGTATAAACTACCAAACGTATTTCCAAACACATCTTTCACCAAGCGCCCATTCATCGTTGAACCCAATATCAACATGCTAGTCAAATGGTTAAAGATATGTTTTGAAATTATATAGGTAGAAAGTCCAAATTATATACTATCTTTTCCTGATTTCAAGCCGTCGTTCTTCGGGTTTACACCGTCGTTTTCCCTAAAGAGTTTTATCATTCTTTTGTCTTGATACAAAAGAACCAAAAAATCAAGAAATCTCGGATAACTCGCTGCGCTCAGACAGCCGAGATTTCATTTTTTTACACATCGGGTTCATTTTTATCTGTGCACATGCTTAGCAAGAATCCGTATTAAATCATATACTTATTCTATCCATTCCCCCAAGTCTATCTTCTCCAAATCCGCACCAATTACCATAATCCGATTGTCATACTTTCTTGCAGGATGTCCTTGCACATGCAGCGTCGTGTATCGGAGTGCAGACTGTTGCAGAGTAGTACAAATGCCTCGGCAAGCGGCTTCCAAGTCGGGATCGACCACGATGATTTCTGCTTGTCGATTGGCTCGCAACATATCGTTGAAGAAACTATCGCCCGCTTGAAGGGAATGACCCAAGATAAGGATGCGTTTGGCATGAACAAGGACTTGGGCACTACGATACCAAGTAGTGATATAGCGGTTGGAAATGACCGGTTTCAACTTCAGCGGCGGCATGAACGAGGGAATGGGAATCGCCACATGTTCCCCTTCGAGGCTTAACTCTCCTGCGAAGCGGTGCTGAAAGAAGTCCGCCAAGTCGAGGGAGTGAAGGTTGTCCACCTGAAGGTCGTTTTTATTCTCGATATCCACATAATCGACCAGGTTACCGTTGAAGTAAATGGCCGTTGGGGAAACGATAGCCGCCAAAGAGGTGTAATTGAACGTAATGACTTGTATCTGTTCCTTGCCTTGCAACTGACTATATAAGGGCAACTGCGACAGGCTTTCCGCAGTAACGGTCAACGCCTGTTCCTCATGCACAAGGTAAGCCCAAAGCGTCCATGCGATGTAAAGGTAAGTCTTAATATGTCCTTGCCTATTACTGAAGAAGCCATAGAAATATTGCGCCAAAAGTTGACCGATATCGAGCAAGTTCGTATAGACATGGCGCAACACGGGGTTCTCGGTGTCATGCAAGCTGGCGTGTAAGATATGTTTGATGATATCCGAGAAAGTCTTGGTGTAGCTGATATGCGAAAAATCGATAATGGTTCCTTCGGTCGGTTCAATGCCAATCACTTCGCGTATCAACTCTTCCGTCTCTTCATCGATGGAGGCACCGGCCTTCACATCCGTAATCTTTTGAAAGAGGCGGATGATGAGTTGTCCCATTTTGCGCTGGTGTTCTTCCAAGTTTCCGTTCTCATCCAATTCCCTACGCAGGTTAGCACAGATGGCATCGCGTTCACGATCCAAGTCATGTGCCAAGCGATCAATGGCATCATCCACAAACTTGTCAAAACGAAAACGCAATCCTTTGAGCTGTTTACGCAAGGCTATATCTACCGCTTTTCCTTCATCCGTTTCCAGCCAATCGGTTATCTTGGGTATCAAGCTGCCTGTCGTTGGGAATCCAACAGCCACATCAGCCCCTGCTCCCAAAACAACTACCGTGCGGGCTGCAGCAGGTTCCACAGACGGAACTTGCTGGCCGTAATAATAGTTCTGAATGGCGTGGGTAGCAGCTGGGTTTAGCTGCGAATGGCCACCTTGAATCTCTATGTTTGTTTGCATAGTCCAATTACGATTTTCAGGCAGTAATACTTACTTTATCCTCAAAGTATATCTTACTTTATCTGGGAAATATATCTTCAATAATCGATACAGTAGTACTTACTATATCCATTGAGGGTGAAATCAAACACAGAGGCACGGAGGCACAGAGAATTTAGCAAGGAAATCAACGAAATAAAAACTCCGTGTTTCCGTGTCTCTGTGTTTAAATCCTTTCTCCTTGAACTCTTACTTTTTATTCCTCTTCCACCACCCATTTCTCCACCGTCCTCGTCTCGGACGAGAAGTTGGCTCCAATCAGAAAGAGCTTACGACTATCTGTCTGGAAAGGACGGGCATATTGGTTGTCCTTGATTTGTTGGAGCGCCTCATCGGCGGACTTATCCAACTTCAACTCGAAGATATACACATAGTCCGGTGTCTGGATGGTCACATCCATACGTCCTTGGCTTGTGGCCTGTTCCACCTGGACATTGTAGCCCAACATCATGAAGATCAAGTAAAGGGTGTTCTGAAAATGTACTTCCTTATCACCACCCGCCAACAGGTAGGATTTGCCTGCCAGCATGGTCTGAAGAGCCTTCATCAAGTCATCCGGACGACCTTGGCGAACGGCGGCGGTCAATCTATTCAGGTAACTCTTTACGCTCGACTTCAGAAGGGAGGTATAATAAGGTACCAGAAAATTAAAGAAGCCACGTTCTACCTCCCGATTGGGGAAATCCAAACGATAACCCATCTCCGGGTCGTAGCCTGAAAGGGTAAGATAACCGCTCTGGAAAAGGACAGGAATTGGATCGGCATAATCATCGTCCACACTTTGCAAAGCGGAATCATCCACATAAAGCCCCTTCAACTCTTTCAAGTCATAATCGTTTTGTTGCAGCAGCTTCACCAAGAAAGTAGGCGTACCCGTACGGAACCAATAGTCTTGGAACAGCTTGTACTGAAACGTGTTCAACAGACTGAAGGGATTGTAAATACCCACTGTGTTCGGATAAAAATGATAACCATCATATTGTTCACGCAACTTCTCACAAACCTGTTCATAGGCCATACCATTGGCTGAAGCCAACTCTTGGAGGGATTCCTCAAAATATTCATGCAATTCCTTTTCCGATATGCCGCAGATATCTGCATAATCCGGAATCATGGAAATATCTTGTAAGTTGTTCAAGTCACTGAAGATGCTTACATGGCTGAACCGACTGACACCTGTGAGGAAGGCGAAGCGGATATACTGGTCTTGCGACTTCAACACACCGAAAAAGGCTTTGAGTGTGTTCCGGTAGGCTTCGTGCAACTCTTTGCGGTCAATCGTGCTCAGCAAAGGCTTGTCGTATTCATCGATCAGTACCACCACCTGTTTACCCGTTTGCTCGAAAGCCCGGCGGATAACGCCCTTGAAACGTAAGGAAAGCGTCGCCTCGTTCGGATTACTGCCATAAGCCCTCTCCCACCGAGCCAGTGTCTCGTTCAACACCTGATCCAGATTGTCGGGCGTACTATATTTATCCACATTCAAATCCAAATGCAGCACAGGATACGATTTCCATTCCGTTTCCAGGCGCTCCAAAGTCAACCCTTCAAATAGTTCTTTCTTGCCTTGGAAGTAGGCTTCCAGTGTGGAGATAAGCAACGACTTGCCAAAGCGGCGGGGACGGCTGAGAAAATAATAACAGCCTTGCGAGACCAATTGGTAAACTTGCGCGGTCTTGTCCACATACACAAAACCTCCTTTGCGTATTTTCTCAAATTGTTGTATGCCTATCGGGTATTTCATGCTTATTTTCCTTTCGCTAAAAATTACCGGGGTTATTCCCATTCATATATTGATGGCGAAGATAACCTTTTATTTCTTCCGAAACAAACAAATGTCAGAAAAACGGCCTTCAATCTATTGGATAATGTGAATGACGCACTCTGTATCGCCGTGTCAAAGTGCCTTATCATTCTTTTGTCTTGATACAAAAGAACCAAAAAATCAAGAAATCTCGGATAACTCGCTGCGCTCAAACAGCCGAGATTTCGTTTTTTCTCTCTATTATATCAATCGATATACTCTTGATAATATTTCTCAATCAGCGGCTTCAGCGCCGGAATATCATTTTCTATTGTATTCCATAACTGAATAGGCTTAATTTTATAATATCCATGCACTAATACATGCCGCATTCCCTCTATTACTTCCCATTCTACTTCAGGATGAGCCTCTCGAAATTCTTTCGTCAACATATATACAGCTTCTCCTATAATTTCTACATGCTTCACAAACCCATAAAATAGAATGGGATCGTTCACGACTTCTGCAAATGGACGTTTATCTTTATTCTCTAACAAAATATGGATAGAGTTTAAGATATGCTCCAAGCGTCCTTTATCCTTAATCTTTTCTCTCATAAATCAAAATTCGATCGTGAAGCGCATTGGAAGCGGCAAAAGGAAGAAGTGAATCTTCTTCTACCAAATCTACCTTGCGATTCAATATTTTAGACAAAGAACACATGATGCGAGAGATGGTAAACAGGGATATTTTATTCGTATCGTCATAACGAACCAAAATATCCACATCGCTATCCGGGTTTTCTTCACCTCTGGAATAAGAGCCAAATAACCAAGCACAACGTACCGGTTGTCCCGATAAGTAATGCCGGATTTGAGGTAAAAAATTGACTATATATTGATTCAATGCGGCCATAATCTGTTTGCTTTCCACAAAGATAAAGTTTTTATTCTTTTGTCTTGATACAAAAGAACCAAAAAAATCAAGAAATCTCGGATAACTCGCTGCGCTCAGACAGCCGAGATTTCGGATTATTCCAACACGTAGTTTTCTTTAAGATAATCCTTCATCTTTATCATTTATCAATACCTCATTTAAAGGATATAAGTCATCCTTAATAGTAGAGAAAACAATATCGGCATCTATCTTGAAATAATGATGTGCGATCACATCTCGCAACTTCATAATATCACGCCAAGGTATTGACGGGAACAAAGGAAATAATTCTCCTTTAGACAAACGGTCTATCGTCTTGATACTCTCTCCTATAAATATCAACTTCATACAAACGCCATCCAAAATAAACATATTATCCGGACTCTATAAGAAATCGTTTGCGGACTTTATGTGAGTGGTACGTGTTTGTATTACACCTATAGAATCAAGCATTCCATCTATTAGTTCAAGTATCCGATATGCGTTATCTTCAGACATAAATCATATCCCTTTTTATGGTCTTCTCCAAATAAGAACCTTCCAGTTGCTTTCTGATTCGGAGTAAATCAACTGTACAACCTAACAAATCTTCCAACTCAGACTTCAAACGGCACAACGTAAACAGACTCATTGAATTACTCTCAAAACAAATATCAATGTCGCTTCCTTCTGTTTGTTCGTGTCGAGCTACGGAACCAAATAGCGCCAAACGAACAATCTGATATTTGTCCATCAAATAATCCTTCTGTCGACGAAGTATTTGTAGGTATTCTTCCGTTGATTTCATAATCGAACTTTATTTTCTACAAAGGTAATCAATCTATTCTTTTGTCTTGATACAAAAGAACCAAAAAATCAAGAAATCTCGGATAACTCGCTATGCTCAGACAGCCGAGATTTCGGGTTTCTTTCCTTTAGCTATCCAAATATACTTTTTTCAGCCGTCCATAAATATCTTTCAACACAGATATTTTGGGAATCAACTCATTTAATATATTCACAATATCATTCTCAAACAATGGATAATCGTGGGCTATTTCATTTCGAAGCTCACGTATATACACCCACTCTTCTGCACTATTGATCAGCTGATAACGTTCTAGACGATTCAAGATATCGCGCATAGGGACAGAAGAAATATCTTCATCCAAATATTCCAAAATATAACGGAATAATTTGGCTCCCATCGCATTTTGAAGTTTGGAAAAGCGGAAAACAAATTGGTCAATGCAACGAACTTGTTCTTCATCCAAATCCGCATACGTTTCTACTGAAAGGGGCAACACAGAAGATAAACGTGTCAATGCCTCTTCTATACGCTGTATATGCCGGTCGCCTATTTCAAATTCACGGCTTAACCGCTCTGCTATTTCTTGATGTTTCGTCGTCATGCTAATCGTATGCCAGTTGTTAATGCTTCATTTACGACCAAAGATTCTTCATGGTCGCCTATTACGTCGATTTTCTGATCGCCCAACAAGTATTTTAAGCGGGCTATCATGCGGATGCGGGCTAACACGCCTTTCTTCTCAGACGAAGTTCGTACCAAGAGGTCGATATCGCCTCCCCGTTTGGTATCGTCTGTACGAGATCCGAACAAATAGACATGCACGCTTTCGCCATAGATTTCTTTGGCTACTTGAATGATTTGCTCTATTTCATGTTTTGTCAATCGCATTCTTTTGTTTGTTTTACCAACAAAGATAGAGTTTTTATTCTTTTGTCTTGATACAAAAGAACCAAAAAATCAAGAAATCTCGGATAACTCGCTACGCTCAAACAGCCGAAATTTCGGGCTTACGCCCAATCAACAGATATATTTTTGATTATCCGACGATTCTTTCGAATTTCGACCCAGTCTTGTTCATTTAATTGCCCCGTCTGAATACGCTGGACTTTATCTCTTATATTCCGAGCAAATCCACCTTTTATAAGTGTCCGTTTCGTATTAATTCCCAACATAATGCTTTTCTTATTCTGTTTCTTACTACAAAGGTAACGCTTT
Source organism: uncultured Parabacteroides sp. (assembly GCA_944325335.1). GTDB lineage: Bacteria > Bacteroidota > Bacteroidia > Bacteroidales > Tannerellaceae > Parabacteroides. The sequence goes on from CALUZR010000002.1 coordinate 55,326, forward strand.
TATTCTTTTGTCTTGATACAAAAGAACCAAAAAATCAAGAAATCTCGGATAACTCGCTGCACTCAGACAGCCGAGATTTCGAATTTCTTTCTCCTTTCCTATTCTTTCATCTTCCCTTTCCACACCACCATATTATGGTCGCTATAAGGCAAATCGGGAGAATCGTATTCGATTCCTTTGAATTCCTTGGAGTGGAAGATATAGTCGATGCGCCATAACTTCTTTAGTTGGCGGAATGTATAGTGATAACCACTTCCTGCTTCGATAAAGCCATCTATCAGATTGCCTCTGATGCGATGATAGGTGTAGGATGCAGGCGTATCATTGAAATCTCCACAGACGATTACGGGATAAGGTGATTTCTCGATCTCATTTCGAATCACATCGGCTTGCTTCGCCCGTCGTTGGAAATTGTTTTTCAAAGAGACCAGTAATTGTTTCATCGCTTCGATTCTCGAGGTTTCGTGTATCGGATGCTGGATGGAATCACGATACAAGTTTACGCTCGTAGTTTGTAGGTGGTTGTTCAAAAGGCGGATAGTTCTGCCTTCTACCTCAATATCGGCTATTAACGTAACGGCCGGAATCGTATCGTAATAAATAGGTTCTACCTTTCGAATCGGATAACGGCTAAAGATAGACACACTCGAATAACCAGCTTCCGTACTCATATACCGATATTTCCAATCGGAGAAATACTTCTGTATCGTATCTTCGGGTGTAAACTCCGGAACCGGTCCTTCTTGGGTACAGAATAGATCCGCATCCAATCCTTTCAGGTAATCCATCGCTTCCGGCAGGCAATTCTTTCCATTATAGAAATTATGCGTATTATAGGTAACAACCGTAAGCGGAATGCCTTCTGCTTCCTTCGTCTCTCCTTTGGGGAATTGGTAGATCGCATGTAAATTCCCTACATGCAAGATAAAACCCACAAAGGAAAGCCATGCCCATTTCCTGGGTTTGAAGCTACAAGCGATACCCGCACAGACCAAATTCAATAAAGCGACGGGCAGGAATATCAGGCTACATAAGGATATCCAACCTGAAGCGAAGCGACTGGCATAGGATAAAATGGATAAGATAAAGAAACATCCACAAACTATTCGGAATAGTTTTATTCCGTTTTTATTATTCCTCACCGCATTGTCTCTTTCATTTCGCGTGTTGCTTTCTGAAGACTACCATTATATTGCTTCTTCAACAAGGCTTTCAACATTTTTTCTTTCGTCTCCAAAAATGCAGGAACTTTCGTTTTTGACAGAACCACACGCGCTTGTACAGAACGTGGCCTTTGAACCTCAGGAGTCAACATCTGCCGGATCGTATTCGTCAATTGCTCAATTGAACTGGCATAATCTCCTCCTTTCAATTCTATCAAATACAAATTATCAGTAGCCGTATAAATAGCATAATCGCATTTCCTATTGCCTATTTGCGAAGCATTAAATATGCCATTATCTACCCGATATACGGTCAGGAACAATTGATTTGAATTATCGGCAATATATTTACGGCTTTCACCTTTATCTTTTAAACTCACAATTTTGCGCTGATCCGCACTCACGATATAACGCACTTCTGCATATTTATCCGTAATTTTCATGAGCTACGTCTATATCCAATAATTGTTCATACTGTTCATTCAAAGCTACAGATATACCATCTATGCGTTCAGCTTCTATTTGTTGCAAATCTTCATTCATAATCGATTCAATGCAACCATTGTCCATCGTATAAGCCATTGTCTGTCCGGACGACAACCAATACATGGTTGGAATAATTTTCGACACTTCGTTCTTTTGTCTACTTCCAACCTGCCCGGCATACAAAAGGTTATTCAACGCAGATAAGATATAAGGACTGTGCGTAGTCACTACCAATCTATTGCCCGGCAGTTCATTCGTCAAGCGAACCAATTCTTGCAACAAATTGCGTTGGGATACAGGGTACAAGTTCAATTCCGGCTCTTCCACTATATTAATAAAATGAGAATAGCGGAAACGAGAAGACAAATTTTCCAACGCAGCCTTCTGCACCTCATCGATCAATTTAGGATTCTTCATAATCTCATCTACCGCCTTTTGTATTTTAGCCCTTATTGCTGGTTCTATATCCGGACGAGACAAATCCTTTTTTACTATCTCTTCCAAATAATTACTTACCACAAAAAGAGGAACTAAAGATTGAAAACCACTGGCAGATTCTGACAATCGAGTATGAAAAGAGGGACCATTGATCCAACTGATCTTATTTAATCGGTCGTAAGTAAACCTTACCTCATCCACAGGTAATATCAAATCGTTTTTTACCTGCGTACAAGCTTCTTCATATTCTTCCCAAAATGTACGAAGTGATTCCGGGAAAAATTTTGCCATACCTGACTTTTCCATGATTCCAATCACATTCCGTTCAGCCGGTATGTACAAAATCTTTGGCAAATCAAAATATTCTATATCTTTCTTTTCTACCTGGAATACATCGTTTCTAAATAGAAAACGATAATATTCACCTTCGTATGCTATTTCCGTTTCAGTCCGAAAATAGGAAGAGATACGATGATAAGCACAATAATGGTTCTTAAAACGATTTTTACGAATTAAATCGGTAATCCGAACCTCGCCTCTTACCAAAGCCTTTTCCAACCAAGAAAATTCAGAAATGAGCTTAGCCAACGAACTTTTCCCGCTGCCTTGAGCTCCTACTAAAAAGGTATATTTAGGAATGTCGATAAAACGTCCATCCGTTCCTTTTTGTATAGGGCCGAATTCCCGTATGCTTATTTTACAACTATTAACCATGGTCGCTTTTCCTTTTTCTTACTACAAAGGAAACTATTTTTGGGGAGACGTGCAAATTTTATACCTTACTTTGCCTCTCCCGAATCCGCTTATCGAACCACATATTGAGCCCCGTCCAAACCACAATATCTAATAGGAAAAGGAGGGTCAGGTTTAATACATGGATCAATAGTACATTCGAAAGGACGAACAAACCGGACATCAAAAGGATCAGCACCATGCTCCGCCGATGCGAAAAGCCCATCGCAAGGAACTTATGATGGATATGGTTCCGATCTGGCTGGAACAACGCTTTATGATTCCGGAAGCGATACAAGACGACGCGGATGACATCCAATGCCGGTACCAGCAAGGGGGCAAATGCCGTCACGACACTACTCGACGTTTGGTAGGTCTCGTGTTCATACATCGCACAACTAATCACCAAAAACGAAAGCAGATAGCCTAACGTGAGGCTGCCCGTATCGCCCATGAATATCTTCCGGCAATTCTCCGCCCGCCCGAATACATTATAATAAAAGAAGGGGAGCAGGACGCCGACCGCGAGCAATGCCAATAAAGCCAACGCCTCAACTTGATGAAACCAGAAGAACAGGCCTACCGTCAGGAAGGCTACCATGCAAAGGCCGGAAGCCAGGCCGTCTATCCCGTCTATCAAATTGATGGCGTTGGTAATAAACACAACGAATACAATTGTCAGCGGTATGCCTATCCAAGGAGAAATCGCCCCAACCCCGAACAGGCCATATAGATTGTTGAGCCACAATCCTCCCAAAGGGAAGAAACTCGCCACGAGGAATTGCACCAAAAACTTCTTCCGATAGCGGACACCGATCAAATCGTCCGTAATCCCCACCAGATAAAGCAATATCATGCCGCAAAACAACATGCAGAACTGGGTGTACATCTCCGGACGCAAGACCCTTTCGTTCCACAAATCGGGGAAAATGGCAATCACCGCCTCGTAAAAGGCAAAGCAGAAGAAGATAACCGGATAAAAAGAAATCCCGCCCAAACGAGGAATCGCCCCGACATGGTCTTTTCGTCCGTCCGGCACATCAAACAAGCGTTTGCGAAAAGCTATCACCAAAATATGAGGTATCAGCAAAGCCGATAAACCGATAGCGATTACAAAAAATAGAATAAGTAAAAAAGACATCATCTCTCTTTGGCTAAGTGGTTATTATTAATTAATAATCAGCGTTATATACTGTATTATCTTTTGTTTTACCTACAAAGCAAAGCTTCCGTCAGTCCCAGCGTCCGCTTCCTTCTGACGTTTTATTTGGCGTACTTCTCTTCATAAGAGAGGTACAGCTCTTGGTTTTCAGATAGGAAGAGCCTCATTTTTAGTTTAAGCAATAGAAAAGTTGAAAGGAGCTTTTGAATAGTTTGAAAGCAAAGCATAATTTCTTTACGTATCGTCGATGTTTGTGCAAATATCGACGATATTTATATATCTTCAAGCTAAAGATATGTAAATATCGACGATATTTATAGAAATTGTCGGCAAGAAAGAAAGTTTTCTCCGTAATAAAAGGCAAAATTTCCCCAATTCATATTCTTTTGAGAAAGAACGGTATAGAAAAAATGTACCTCTCTTATGAAGAGAAGTACAATTTTGTTCCTCATAAAGAATTTAAAATCATCTGATTGGCTTTATCCACTAAAGAATTGTCCAGCGAGGCGAGGTAAATTTGGGTGGTTGTTTCCGAATCGTGCCCCATACACTCGCTAATCACTGAGATTGGAACGCGTTTGCTCCGGGCAATACTTGCCCAGGCATGGCGGGCGACATACATCGTCAGAGGTTTAAGCAAGCCCAACGACTTGCCCAACTCCTTCAGATGGCGGTTGATGCGATGCGCTTCCGTCAGGTATTGACGCCGCTCCTTTTCACCCCACTTTTGGATAATAGATAATAAATAGGGAGAATCGGCTTGCGAATAACGATCCACAATCTCTTGCATGCAAGGCTCCCAACGGATGAAAAGCTGCTGGCCGGTCTTCTTTCGCCGATAAGCCAAGCAACCGTTTTGCAAATCCGACTTCTTGAGGAAAGCCATGTCGACAAACGACATGCCCCGCGTATAGAAACTAAACAAAAACATATCGCGGGCATAGCATGAGGCGGAACCGGGCGGCAGATCCAAATCCTTGAGTTTACGCACCACAGACAAAGGAACCGCCCGCTTGAGCGTCTTCTCGTTGCCTGTATACACCCGTTTGAAAGGAGAACGCGATGCCATCAGCTCCTTCGCAACGGCCCGGTTATAAACCGCCCGCAGGATGCGCATGTAGAAAGAAATCGTATTGAAGGAAACGCCCCGCTTCTGGAGCCAAGCTTCGTAGGCAAGCATCAGATGGGCGTCGACTTCGTCCAACAACACGTCGCGATGCTGGCGGAAGGCGGAGAAACTATTCAGGGCAGAGGCATACGCTTCGCTCGTGCGCGGTTTATCCAATTGAGACAATTCCGCCATGACGCGCCGCATCCACGCACAAAAGAAGAGGTCGCCCCGCCGGCCGGCGTAGACTTCGAGCAAATCGTGGGGCGTGTACGTCCCTTGCCGTTCGTCCAAGAAAGCCATGCACCGTTTCCACTTCCGGACATCCTCCGCAATCCATTCTTGCACCAATATCAAATATTCTCGCCTTTTCTCGTTTGCCGAAGCCGGTAATACCTGTGAACTTACCGGATCCCACTCTTCAGGAGCCAACTCGTACGAAGTCGGCACCCGTTTTACTTGCCGATTGCACACCAAACTATAATAAATCAAACCTTTCCCGGCATCCTGTACCGGAAATTTACACTTAATCTTAATTGAGGCCATACTCTTATTCATTATTCACTAAAGAGTATAACCATCGAAACGGGATCTCGGCTAAACCTTTTCCCTTATAAATCGCTTTTTCATACTTATCTCTTGAAAGAAAAGAGCCAAAAGCTCAAGTTGTTTCTTCGTTCTTTTTGCTTGATCAAAAAGAACCAAAAAATCAAGGCTTACACTCCAGAGGCTACAAATTGGGACGTTCCGCTAAAATCTCGGAAAACTCGCTTCGCTCAAACACCGAGATTTCTTTACGCTCCACACCCCAATTTGCTTCACGCCTCTTGCGTTAGGCCAGAAAAGGGCTGTCGAACAGCTTAAAAAGGTCGAAACAGGAAATAAAAAAGCCGGAAACCGGGAATGCTTGATGGCATTCTTCCGGCTCCGGCCTAATCTATGCGAAATGAAAACAATAATTACTTACTGGACTGCAGACGGAGCGTAGCTGACTTCACCCCTTTCGCTGAAGCTTCGAAGGTGATCGTGCCAGCCTCTTCACTCGTTTGGACGATGGCCGTCAGTTGTCCGCTGAAGAGCTTCATCTTCGGGGCTTGGAACGACTCCAAGCTGGCTGGATTTCCATTGGCCACGGCCCGGAAAGAACCGGCGCCTTTTACCTTGAATTGGATTTCCCGCGTCTCGTTCGGACAGAAGTTTCCATCCTTATCCACAATCTTGACATTGATAAACGAAAGGTCGCGCCCATCGGCCTTCAGCTGACTACGGTCGGCTTCCAACACAATCTGGTAAGGTTTGCCCGCCGTATGGATTTCTTTCTCGGCCGCTACCTTTCCGTCCTTATCATAGGCTACGACTTTCACTGTACCCGGTTCGTACTTCGTATCCATCCACATGAGGCGATACCGCTTCTGGCGTTCGAAGCTCTTCTGGGCAGCTTCCGTATACGAGCTATCGAGCGGGATAGAGAGGTCTTTCGTCCGTTTGCCTTGGCTCTTTCCATTGATAAAGAGTTCGGCCGAAGGATAATTGGTATAGACAAAGACCGGCGTCACTTCGCCTTCGCGTCCTTCCCAATTCCAATGCGGCAAGATGTGCAACGTTTCTTCGGTCGGGTTCCAGTGCGAACGATAGAGGTAATAGCGATCCTTCGGAATACCCGCGAGGTCGATGATGCCAAAGAGCGAGCTATGGCTGGGCCAATTGGTATAATAGGGAGTCGGTTCGCCTAAATAATCAAAGCCCGTCCATACAAATTCACCAATGCAATAGGGCAAATCCTCGTGCTGGATGAAATCATCTTCCGGCAGGTTCGACCAGCCGCAATGCTCTACGTCGTACGACGAAGCTTGATGGTCGTCGTAAACCGCCATGGCTTTCCGTTCAACAGGGAACTTATAGACGCCACGCGAGCTGACGGTCGATGCCGTTTCGCTTCCTAAGACAATGCGCTGCGGAAGCTTCGCGTAGTTGGTCTGATAACGGAACGGACGATAGTTGAAACCGGCTACATCCATCACCGCGGCGAAGTTGTTGTTTACGACTGCATCCGGCGCATCCATACCTTGCGTGACCGGACGTGTCGGGTCTTCGCGATGGCAAATGTCCTGGAGGAATTTCGCCACTTTGCATCCGCCCTCGTCCCATTGGTTCGGCACTTCATTACCAATGCACCACATCACCACGCTGGGCGAATTACGGAAGTTGTGCACGAGGTTGACCAAATCCTTTTCAGCCCATTCGTCGAAGAGCAGGTTGTATCCATTGGCGCATTTGGCCTTGTTCCATTCGTCGAAGCTTTCGACCATGAGCATCATACCCATCTCGTCGCAAGCACGCACCAATTCGGGAGCCGGCATGTTGTGAGACGTACGGATGGCATTGCAACCCATATCTTTCAGAATACGGATCTGGCGACGGATTGCCGCATCATTGACCGCCGCACCCAACGGGCCTAAGTCATGATGGTTGCAAACCCCTTTGAAGACGGTTTTCTTTCCATTCAAGAAGAATCCCTTATCCGGAATGATCTCGATGGAACGGATACCGAACGTCGTCGTGTATTCATCTTTCAACTCTTTGCCTTCGCCATACAACTGGGAAACGGCGGTATAAAGCGTAGGCGCTTCGACCGACCACAATTGCGGATTCTGTACGATGAACTCCTGTACGACGATGCTATCGTTATACGCCACAGCTTCCGGCAAAGACAAAGCCTCTTCTTTGACCAATTCCGTACCGTCCGGACGAAGCAAGACCGTGCGGAGCGTATAACCCGAACCATCATTCGGCACGTTCACCTTCGTTTCCACCCGGACGCGGGCAAACTTCTCGTTTACTTGCGGCGTCGTGATGTAAGTGCCCCAGATCGGAATATGCGCCTCTTCCGTCACGAGGACATGCACATTGCGATACAATCCAGCGCCTGGATACCAACGGGAGGATTCCGGCAGGTTCTCCAACCGGACGGCAATCGTATTCTTCCCGCCCACATTCAAGTAAGAGGTGATATCGAACCAGAACGAGTTGTACCCGTAAGGCCAATAGCCGACCTTCTTACCATTAATATATACTTCAGCATGGCTCATGGCACCATCAAACAAGATGAATGCCTTTTTGCCGGCCTTAAAAGCAGGAACCTCTAACGTGTTCCGATACCAGCCGACGCCTACAAACGGCAATCCGCCTGTACGCCCGGCATGTTCCATAGCTTCCTTCTGCCCGTCTTGGGTAATGGCGACGTTCTGTTTGTCGTTCTGGCTGCTGAACGGGCCATAGATCGCCCAATCGTGCGGAACGGTGACAGACTGCCATTGGCTATCGTCGAAAGCCACTTGGATAGCTTCAGGTTTGTCTTCCCGCGAGAATTTCCATCCCTTTTCAAGCAGCATCTCAGTGCGTACTTGAGCGGAAAGACTGGATAGGAGTCCTAAGATACCTATCAGCGAAAGGAGACAAGTTCTTTTCATGGGTTGAATAGTTTTATATAAGTAATTAATATGCGTCATTTGTTTTGTAGGCAAAGATAACGTATCTTTGCAAACGAAACACTTTTTTAGGACAGAAAAAATAAATAATTATGCTATTGCAGTTGTTGTTCGTACTTTTGGCTATCGTAATCGGAGCCCGCATCGGGGGTATCGGATTAGGTGTATTGGGTGGCGTCGGATTATCTATCCTCATCTTTTTCTTTGGATTACAACCCACCGCGCCCCCTATCGACGTGATGTTGATGATTGTCGCCGTGATTGCCGCCGCCAGTTGCATGCAAGCCGCAGGCGGGTTGGACCTCATGGTGAAATGGGCGGAAAAGCTCCTACGCAAGAATCCGCAACAGATTACGTTGCTGAGTCCCCTCGTGACGTACTTCTTTACCTTCGTAGCCGGGACAGGGCACGTAGCGTATTCCGTGCTTCCCGTCATTGCCGAAGTGGCCAAAGATACGAAAATCCGTCCCGAACGCCCGATGGCCATTGCCGTCATCGCGTCCCAGCAAGCCATCACAGCCAGTCCCATATCGGCCGCTACAGTCGCTTTGCTCAGTATGCTTTCCGGGTTTGGCATCTCGCTGATGGATATCCTGATGATATCGATTCCCTGCACCCTATTGGGCGTTATAGTGGGCGCCTTTTATTCCCTCCGCGTCGGAAAAGAATTGGCCGACGACCCGGAATACCAACGCCGTTTGGCTGCAGGCGATTTTGAACACGACCATTACCAAACAGCCGAAGTCGAGAATCCGCGCAAGGCGGGTTTGGCGGTCGCCATCTTCCTGTTGGCTACGTTGGACATTGTCTTGTTTGGCTCTATCGAAGCCCTGCGCCCGACGTTTATCACCGCCTCGGGCACCGTAACGATGGAAATGTCCCACATCATCGAGGTATTGATGCTGACGGCAGCTGCCCTTATTCTCCTTTTTACCAAGACAGACGGTATACGTGCCGCGCAAGGCTCCGTCTTTTCGGCCGGAATGCAGGCGGTAGTCGCTATCTTCGGTATCGCTTGGATGGGCGATACATTCATTGCAGGCAATATGGAAACGTTGAAAGGGAGCATCATGGATATTGTGACCCAAATGCCTTGGCTCTTCGGCTTGGCGCTCTTCGTGATGTCGATCCTCCTCTTCAGCCAGGCAGCCACGATCCGCGCCCTTTTGCCCCTCGGCATCGCGCTGGGCATCTCGCCTTATATGCTCATCGCCCTTTTCCCGGCGGTCAATGGCTATTTCTTCATCCCGAATTACCCGACCGTGGTAGCGGCCATCAACTTCGACCGCACCGGGACGACACGCATCGGCAAATACATCCTGAACCATTCGTTCATGATGCCCGGCTTGATTGCGACAATCGTCTCCGTCGCGCTGGGCTTATTGGCGGTTTCTTTCCTCTAAGACGGAAAGGCAAGCACGATCTTCCGTAACCCGACGGAGACCTCCGGAGAGGCAAAGAAGATCGTCGGCAAGCTGCCGGAGGGCTCCGAAGCCCAAAAGAAAATCATTCTTTAACAAAAGGAGTACTCCAGAGGCTCGCGGAAGATCATTCTTTAACAAAAGAGCCCTCCGAAGCTCCAAAGAAAATCGTTCTTTAACAAAAGGAGGCCTCCGGAGGCTTGCGGAAGATCGTCTTCAACCCGACGGAGGGCTCCAGATGGGCAAGCACGATTTTCAGTAAACGAAAATAGGAAAGCTATATAATATATAAAGGTATGGAAGAACAGAAATACGTCACGCGATTAGAGAAAAAAGGGGTAAAGCCAACGGCCCTCCGGTTGTTAATCCTCCGGACGATGATAGAGGCGGATGCGGCCGTGTCGCTACACGACCTCAGTGTCCGGCTGGAAACGGTAGACAAATCGACCATCTTCCGGACGTTGACCCTCTTTCTGGCGCATCACGTCATCCATGCGATAGAAGACGGAAGCGGTTCGCTCAAGTATGAAGTCTGCGCCAGCGAATGCGAATGCACCGTCGACGATATGCACACGCACTTCTATTGCGAGCGGTGCCACCAGACGTTTTGCTTCAAACATATCCACGTCCCGGTAGTCGATTTGCCCGAAGGATTCGCCGTCCAAAGCATCAATTATATGGTAAAAGGCATCTGCGCCGCCTGCTCGGCAACAAAAAATAAGGGATAAGCGATGAAAAATCTTCCTTTTTATAGCAAATATTCCAAAAAGAAACGTAACTTTGCCAAGACGCATGAAAAATGCATATAACAAAAACAAAAGTATAAACACATAAAATTGGAAAACACAATGGAATTAACTCACATTGAACACCTGGGAATTGCTGTAAAAAGCATTGAAGCATGCCTCCCGTACTACGAACAAGTGTTAGGCTTGAAGTGCTATAACATCGAAGAAGTGGCTGACCAAAAGGTCAAGACGGCTTTCTTCAAAATCGGACAAACAAAAATCGAACTGCTCGAACCGACGAGCGAAGACAGCACCATCGCGAAGTTTATCGAAAAACGCGGCGAAGGAATCCACCACATCGCCTTTGCTACGCCCGACGTGCAGGCTTGCTTGGACGAAGCTGAATCGAAAGGCGTCCGTTTGATAGACAAAGCACCGCGCCGCGGGGCAGAAGGTTTGGACATCGCATTCTTGCATCCGAAATCGACTTGCAGCGTATTGACCGAACTTTGCATGCCGGGAAAAGAATAAATCGGAAATGAAGAATTAAGAACGAAGAATGAGGAATTTACAAAGGTGCTTTAAGAGATTCACGCCGTCGATTCTTCCTTCCTCCTTCTTCATTCTTCATTAAAAAAAGTCATTACTAACAACAAATCAGAATACAATGAGTAATCAGCTTGAAAAAGTAAAAGAACTAATTGCTCTACGCGAACAGGCGCGTTTGGGCGGAGGTGAGAAAAGAATCGAATCGCAGCATAAGAAAGGAAAATACACGGCTCGCGAACGTATCTCTATGTTGCTGGATGAAGGTAGTTTCGAGGAAATCGACATGTTTGTAAAACATCGTTGCTCGAATTTCGGTATCGAAAAGACAAAATTCTTGGGCGACGGTATCGTCACGGGTTATGGAACGATAGACGGACGTCTGGTATATGTGTATGCGCAAGACTTTACCGTATTTGGTGGTGCCTTGTCGGAAATGCTGGCGTTGAAGATTTGCAAGATTATGGACCAAGCCATGAAGATGGGCGCACCGGTAATCGGATTGAACGACTCGGGCGGCGCACGTATTCAGGAAGGCGTGAACGCATTGGCTGGTTATGCGGAGATTTTCCAGCGTAATATCTTGGCTTCCGGAGTGATTCCTCAGATATCAGGAATCTTCGGACCGTGTGCTGGCGGTGCCGTATATTCTCCTGCCTTGACCGACTTCAACATCATGACCCGTGGCACGAGCTATATGTTCCTGACCGGACCGAAGGTGGTAAAGACCGTCACCGGCGAAGATGTGACGCAAGAACAATTAGGTGGCGCCAGCGTACACTCGACCAAGTCCGGCGTAGCCCAATTCGCCGTAGACACAGAAGAAGAGGGATTGCAACTCATCCGCCAGTTGTTGAGTTATCTGCCTCAGAACAACCTGGAAGAGACGCCGCTCGTAGAATGTAAAGACCCGATCGACCGCTTGGACGACAACTTGAATGAAATCATTCCCGACAATCCGAACCAAGCATACGATATGTATGAAGTCATCGGTACCATCGTGGATAATAATGAATTCCTCGAAGTACATGCGGATTATGCCAAGAATATCATCGTAGGTTTCGCCCGTTTCAACGGACAATCGGTCGGCATCGTAGCCAACCAGCCGAAGGTAATGGCAGGTTGCCTGGATAGCAACGCTTCCCGCAAAGGCGCACGCTTCGTCCGTTTCTGCGACGCCTTCAATATCCCGTTGGTAACTTTGGTGGATGTACCGGGCTTCCTTCCGGGAACAGGACAGGAATACAACGGTGTCATCTTGCATGGCGCGAAATTGCTGTTTGCATACGGCGAAGCCACCGTGCCTAAGGTAACCGTTACCCTTCGCAAGTCATACGGAGGCGCTTATTGCGTGATGAGTTCGAAACACTTGCGGGGCGATATGAACTATGCATGGCCTACGGCCGAGATTGCCGTCATGGGACCGAGCGGAGCCGTAGAAATCATCTTCGCCAAAGAGGTGGCTGCTGCAGAAGACCCGAAAGCCTGTGCAGCCGAGAAAGAGGAAGAATACAAGAAAGCATTTGCCAACCCGTATAACGCGGCCCAATATGGTTATATCGACGATGTAATCGAACCGCGCAATACCCGCTTCCGCATCATCCGCGCATTACAACAATTGCAAACGAAGAAGCTGAGCAACCCGGCAAAGAAACATGATAATATGCCTTTGTAACCTTTTTAAACGAATGCGTATGACAAACAAAAGGTTCGGAATATTCCTGCTGTTGCTGGCGTTCTTCTCGTTAGGAGCGCAAGCCCAGTTGGTGACTTCCATGAAAATAAACGAGGTGCTGGTCATCAACGAAGACAATTTCGTGGACGACTATGGTATGCGCCATCCATGGATCGAGTTGTTCAATAATTCGGCCGGAACCGTCGATTTAGGCGGATGCTACCTGACGAACGAAAAGGACAACCCGACAAAGTACATGATTCCCAAAGGGGATGTGCTGACGAAAATCCCGCCTTACCAACATACTCTCTTTTGGGCGGATAACCAGAAAGACCGCGGTACGTTCCATTTGAATTTCACTTTAGATCCGAATAAGGATAATTACATTGCATTGTATGATGCCGATGGCAAGACATTGGTAGACGAAATCGTCATTCCTGCAGGCCAAAAGCCGGATGTCAGCTATGGCTTGGACATGGACGGTACAGGGAAATGGGGTATCTTACCCAAAGTGACCCCGAGTACGAACAACGTGACCTTGGATACCAACGAAAAGATCGAGAACTTCCAAGAAAACGACTCATGGGGCGTCGGTATGACTATTACGGCCATGGCTGTAGTGTTCATCGGATTGATTGTCTTATATCTGGTATTTAAGCAGATCGGTAAAGCAGCCATCCATGCAAGCCAACGCAATGCCAAGAAGGCGGCAGCGGCTACAGGGCAAACCATATCCGCCAATGCCGGACAAGAGTCGGGCGAAATCTTTGCGGCTATTTCAATGGCATTGTATGAAATCAGCGACGACAATCACGACATTGAAAACACGGTATTGACGATCCGCAAAGTAAAACGCAGCTACTCTCCTTGGAGTTCTAAGATTTACGGCTTGCGCCAAACCCCGGTAAAAAAGTAATTATTATTTAAATCGAATACAAAATGAAAAGTTTCAAATATACCATTAACGGTAACGTATATAAAGTACATATCAACTCGATTGTAGAAGATGTGGCAGATGTAGAAGTAAACGGCACGCCTTATCATGTAAAGATGGAAAAGCCTGCCAAAAAACAGATGATTGCCTTGAAACGCCCGGCACAAGCTCCGCGTACGGCTTCAGGCGATCCGGTGGTTTCCCGTCCGGCTGCGCCGAGCGTGGCTGGAGCGGTCAAGTCTCCGCTGCCCGGTGTCATTTTATCAATCGATTGCAAAGTAGGCGATGTGGTAAAACGCGGACAGAAACTCTTGGTACTTGAAGCGATGAAGATGGAAAATGTCATCAATGCCGATCGCGATGGTAAGATTGTAGATATTAAGGTAAACAAAGGCGATTCTATACTGGAAGGTACAGACCTCGTCGTAATCGGTTGAGCGTATGTTAGGTTCTATATTATTACAAGCAGGAGTCGCCCACGAAAGTTTTACCCAGTTCTTGGCGCAAAACATAGAGGTGTTCCTGTCTTATACCGGATTTGCGAATGCGACATCAGGGCATTTCATTATGCTCTTGGTGGGTTTGGCATTCATCTTTTTGGCGATTAAGTACGAATTCGAGCCGATGCTCTTGATCCCGATTGGTTTCGGTATCTTGATCGGTAATATCCCGTTCAAAGACGCCGGGCTGCAATTGGGTATCTACGAGGAGGGTTCGGTATTGAACATCTTGTACCAAGGGGTGAAGCAAGGTTGGTATCCACCCTTGATATTCTTGGGAATCGGGGCAATGACGGACTTCTCGGCCCTGATATCCAACCCGAAATTGTTGCTTATCGGAGCAGCCGCCCAGTTTGGTATCTTCGGTGCCTACATCATTGCCCTTCAGATGGGATTCGACCCCAGCCAGGCAGGTGCCATCGGTATCATTGGTGGTGCAGACGGCCCGACGGCAATCTTCCTTTCGTCCAAGTTGGCGCCTAACCTGATGGGTGCGATTGCGGTGTCGGCCTATTCCTACATGGCATTGGTACCGATTATCCAACCGCCGTTCATGCGCTTATTGACCACAAAGAAAGAGCGTCTGATCCGCATGAAACCGCCGAGAGTCGTATCGCAGACGGAAAAGATCATGTTCCCCATCGTAGGTCTGTTGCTGACGGCCTTCCTGGTGCCTTCAGGTCTGCCTTTGTTGGGTATGTTGTTCTTCGGAAACTTGTGTAAGGAAAGCGGCGTGACCCGTCGTTTGGCCGAGACAGCCCGTGGTCCGCTGATTGATACGATTACGATGTTGCTCGGTATCACGGTGGGCGCTTCTACGCAAGCTACGCAGTTCTTGACGGTAAACTCGATCAAGATCTTCGGATTGGGAGCTTTGTCGTTCGTGATTGCCACTTGCGCCGGCGTATTGTTCGTGAAGTTCTTCAACCTGTTCTTGAAAGAGGGCAACAAGATTAATCCGTTGATTGGTAACGCCGGTGTTTCGGCGGTGCCCGACTCGGCCCGTATTTCGCAGATTGTAGGATTGGAATACGACCCGACCAACTACCTGTTGATGCACGCCATGGGCCCGAACGTAGCCGGTGTGATCGGTTCGGCCGTAGCCGCAGGTATCTTGTTAGGATTCTTGGGTTAAACAAACATAGGCATCTTGGCTTCGAAAATAAACGGGAATCGTTTCCAATCCTGACGAGAATCGTTTCCGAAGATGCCTGTCATTTTACGAATGAAGCCTTCATCCCGGAAAGAGCTCAGCCTCTCCCTACGGATGAAGGCTTTATTTTGTAATTATATACGCCGCAAGCCTGCAGGAGCACGTCCAACACCCTGGAACAAACAACGCGTAACCCGGCGTTATCTCCGGAAGCCCGGAACAAACAACGGGATACCCGGCGTTATTTCCGGAGACCCGGAACAAACAACGAGATACCCGGCGTTATCTCCGAAGGTCCGGAGCAAACAACGGGGAACCCGTCGTTATTTCCGGAGCCCCGGAACAAACAACGGGGAACCGGCGGTTATTTCCGGGGCTTCGGAACAAACAACCGGGAACAGGGCGTTATTTCCGGGGCTCAGGCCGGCCTCATCCTGTTCCTATTTAAAATAGGTTAAATAAAGAAACTTTCCAAGCGAAAACTTGGTTGTATAGGCAAAGCTTACTATTTTTGTAACGCTTTGTCACAGCCTCCATTAAAATGGAAAAAGCAAGTGGACAGAGCGAGACAGAATATATTTCAGTACGAGGAAGCAGATTCCTCTATATGGTTTAAAAGCCGTAATCAAGAATTAGATTATTGTTTTTCATTGGTTAAAGTTAAGGGTTAGTGTGAAAGGCTGCTAGATGTGAATCTCGCAGCCTTTATTTTGTGCTTTCCCCAGAATGCGTTAATTTTGCACCCGGTTTTTAAAATAGGTATATCATGCTTCGTTTTATTAAGAATTGGACCTTGCCGTTGGCGATGTTGGCTGGAGCGATCGGTTATCTCTGTTTTGCCCATTTCTCTTTTTTAGCGCCGACGAAGCCATTCATGAATTCCTTGGTGGCGGTATTGACCCCTTTACTCATTTTCTTGCAATTATTGTTGACGTTTTGCCGGGTAAATCCGCGGGATTTATTGCCTGTCCGTTGGCATGGATGGTTGTTGTTGTTCCAAATCGTATCTTGCTTGCTCATGGTGGCTTTGTTGCTTTGGGGAAAGATGTCGGTGACTTACAAGGAGGTGTTCGAAGGCGCGATGGTTTGCTTGATTTGCCCCACGGCAACGGCGGCGGCCGTCATCACGGGCAAATTGGGAGGAAGCGTTTCGGCGCTGACCACTTATACGTTGCTTTCCAATATTTTGGCAGCAATCGCCGTGCCGTTGCTCTTTCCGTTGGTCGAGCCGCATGCGGATTTGTCGTTCCTGACGGCTTTCCTGAAGATATTGAGTAAAGTATTCCCGTTGTTGCTTTGCCCCTTTATTGCGGCATGGTTGATCCGCCGCTTCCTTCCGAAATTGCATGCCTGCTTGCTGGACATGCACAATGCGGCGTTCTATCTTTGGGCCGTGGCGCTGACCATCGTAACGGCCCAGACGTTCAAGTCCCTGTTCCAGAGCGAGGCTTCGGTTTGGGTGGAGGTTTGGATTGGTTTGGCTGGATTGATCACCTGCGCCGTCCAATTCCTGCTGGGCAAACGGATCGGCACGCATTATCACGACCGCATCAGCGCAGGGCAAGCGCTGGGACAGAAGAATACCGTCTTGGCCATCTGGATGGCATATACGTATTTAGACCCGATTTCGTCGGTCGCTCCCGGTTCGTATGTCTTGTGGCAAAACATCATCAATAGCTACCAGCTCTGGAAAAAACGGCGGAAAGAGGCAGGACAATAATCCGCGCCTCATCGCCCCGCCTCTTTCTGCCGATAACCCGAGGGCGAAATGCCCATGATCTTCGTAAAGATGCGGGAGAAGTAGGCAGGCTCGTCGAATCCTAAGAGCGTGGCGATTTCATTCAGCTTCAGGTGCGTCAATTCGATATATTGGCATGCGCGTTGTATTTTCAGGCGATGGAAATAATGAATGGGTGAAACGCCCGTCTCGTGCTGGAAAAGCATCGAGAAATGGGAAGGCGAATACTTAAAGTAGGCCGATAGCTGGGCCAGCGTCAGGTTATGCTGTACATTTTCCTGCATATAATGAATCACCTTGCTGGAAAATGACGTACGCATCGCACTATGGGTAAACACCGCACGATATTGCTCCAAGCAGACAAACGAAGCCAAAAAAGCATACAGGCAAAGCGAAGCATAACGCATGTATTCCTTTGTATAAGCCATGGAAAAGGCTTGGTAGATTTCCTCAAAGAACTGCAGGCGGTCTTGCAAGCGGGAGTGTTCGCCGGGTTGTATGGGTTGGGGATTGGGGAAAGCCGGTAAAAACTGGGAAGCCAAATGCCCTTTGAAATGCAACCAGTAGATAGTCCAAGGATCCTCTTCGTCGGCCCCGAACGCATAAGGCGTATCCGCCGGAAGCAGGATGTACTCGTTGGCATGTACGTCGTACGTATGTCCATGGATACGATACCATCCTTTCCCATCGGTGCAATAGATGAGCATCATATAATCACATCCTTTATCCTTCTGGACGTAATGATACTTCACATGCGGGAAATACCCAATCTTGCGGAGGTAAAGATTCCCGATGAGCGGGTCTGTGCTGTATGCCTCGAGCAACTGTTCCGGGAGAAAGACGAAACGTTCCCCTTTGAATCCTTCTTTTATTTTTACCATAATTTCCATGCTTTCAATCTGCGGACAAAGATAATTCAAATCGTAAGATAGTACAAGCAAATCACAAAAAGATGTAGCTTTAGGTCGATAGAGAAGTCCTACCTTTGCAACCAAGAAACAAAAACAGAAAAGACATGAAAGGCAGGTATTTCATCGTAGGAGCACTCGGCGCATTACTACTTTCTTGCAATACGCCGACGCCCGAACAACAATTGGCAAAACAGATTTTGGAAGACAAGACATTGCAACAAGTCGATAGCTTGGCACGCGCAGTGGTCCGGCAAGGATTGAATGCCGGAAGCGGTTATTCGCAGATTTGGGCACGAGACATGAATACGTTTATCGAAGTGGCCTGCGAAGAGAATGATACGCAATACTTACGCCAAGCTATTCTCTTATTCTTCGCATTGCAACAACCCAACGACGAGATGATAGACGGCTACGTCTTAAAGCCGGATTTTACATGGAACGACAATGTACCGTATTACTCGGATGCAGCACCCGAACATGTAGCGTTTAAGAACACGGTTGAAACAGACCAGGAAAGTTCGCTCATCCAAATCGTAGGGAAATACATCAAGAAGACAGGCGACCGCTCCATCTTGCAAGAAGAGGTGGCAGGCCGTACCGTGCTCGAACGGATGGACGACATGGTCGATTACCTGATGCGCGAACGGTATAGCGAGAAGTACGGACTCCTTTACGGCGCGATGACAGCAGATTGGGGCGACGTCCAGCCGCACGATGATTTCGGTTGCGATATGAACGAACTCTCTACGCCCGCCATCGACGTCTACGACAATGCCATGTTCCTGATTGCCTTGGATTACCTGCAAGAGATGACCGATGATGCCACGCTCCTGGCCAAATGGAAAGGCTTGCACACACAGATCGCGCAAAACGTCCGCCAGCATTTATGGGACAAGGAACGGCAGAAGTTCATCCCGCATATCTACCTGGATAAATCGCCCCTGCCGGAAGGTTTCGACGAAAACCAAATCCATTACCACGGCGGCACGGCGATAGCTATCGAAGCGGGCCTCTTATCGAAAGAAGAAATAGAGATTGTCAATAAACAGATGGTGGAGAACGTACGCCTTTCGGGCATGCCAAGCATTGGCCTTACACTCTATCCTACTTATCCGGAAGGCTTTTTCCATGGTGCCATGTCGAAACCTTACGTCTATCAGAACGGTGGCGACTGGACTTGGTTCGGCGGACGCATGATCCAACAACTCATAGCGAATGATATGGTCGAGGAAGCCTACGCGGAGATGCGTCCGATGATCGACCGCGTCCTCCAGAAGCAAGGATTTTATGAATGGTATGGCATGGGCGGCGTCCCCAGTGGAAGCGGCCACTTCAAAGGTTCGGCTGGCGTATTGGCCAAAGCGATCGAGATGTTAACGGATTGGGCAAACAAACAAGAGGCAAAATAGACATGAGAACTTCAAATTACGATAAATATCCGGCGACGCGGCTGGACGCGGAAGTATGGCAAGGCTGGGAAGCCATCCGTGCGGAATGGCTTCGCCGGAAGAAAGAGGGCCGTTTCATCCTCGTGGTGGAATGTTATCAAGGCGTGTATCACCACGAAATCGAACCGGAACTGCAAAAGCTCGCCCCGGCTTGCTGGATTCCTACGCAATCCCTATTCAAGTCTCCGGCGGAAATCGAAGCGATGACTTATCCTTACGTGACGGACGACCGCCTGTTCGGCTTCCGTTCCCATTTCTCGTATGCCGATTTCTTGGATAAAGAACGGGTAGCTGAGGCTCGGAAACAGATCGAATCGGCCTCCGGCTTGTGCATTATCTACGGTCATGGCGCGGCGGTAGTTTCCCCAGAAGCAGATTTAATAATATATATAGACATGGCGCGGTGGGAAATCCAGCTCCGTTCACGCCGGCACGAGATTAACGGCCTGGGCGTAGAGAATGCTGCCGAAGGAGCCTCTTACCAATATAAACGTGGTTATTTCGTGGATTGGATCGTATGCGATAACCTCAAGAAGCAATTGCTCCCGCGGGCAGATTACTGGCTGGATACCCATACGCCGCACCAACCGAAGATGATCACGGGCGATACGCTCCGCAAAGGATTGCACCAGACTGCCCATTCACCGTTTCGGGTGGTTCCGTTCTTCGATCCGGCTCCGTGGGGCGGACAATGGATGAAAGAAGTTTGTGGCTTGGATAAAGAGACGCCCAACTTCGGCTGGTGCTTCGATTGCGTCCCGGAAGAGAACAGCCTTTACTTTAATCTGCGTGGAACTCGATTCGAAATGCCGGCCAACAACCTGGTGTTCTACGAGACCCGTGCCTTGTTGGGTGCTCCGGTAGAATCCCGCTTCGGACAGGATTTCCCCATCCGTTTCGACTTTCTCGATACGATGGGCGGCGGGAACCTAAGTCTGCAAGTACATCCTACTACGCAATACATCCGCGATACCTTTGGCATCTATTATACACAGGATGAGAGTTATTACCTCTTAGACGCCGAACCAGGTGCTACCGTTTTCTTGGGCCTCAAGACGGGCGTCATTCCCGAAGAGATGATTGGCGCGTTAAACCAAGCACAAAAGACAGGCGGCCCATTCGACGCGGAACGTTACGTCAACCGCTGGCCAGCCCGGAAGCACGACCATTTCCTCATCCCGAATGGCACCGTCCATTGTTCCGGCGCAGGGGCGATGGTGTTGGAGATCAGCGCGACGCCGAGCATCTTCACCTTCAAGCTCTACGATTGGGGACGGTTGGGACTCGACGGCGTGCCTCGTCCGATCAACATCGGGCATGGTTCGCACGTCATCCAATGGGAACGTCAGACAGATTGGGTACGGAAACACCTCGTACACCAGGTCGAACCCATTGCCGAGGGCGACGGTTGGCGCGAAGAGCGTACAGGCCTCCACGAGAACGAGTTCATCGAGACGCGCCGGCATTGGTTCTCGAAGCCCGTCACGCACCATACGGAGGGCGGGGTAAACGTCTTGAACCTAATCGAGGGCGACGAGGCCATCATCGAAAGCCCCACGGGTGCGTTTGAGCCTTTCGTCGTGCATTATGCCGAGACGTTCATCATCCCGGCGGCCGTCGGCACCTATACCATCCGCCCTTATGGCGCTTCAGAAGGCAAGACATGTGGAACCATTAAAGCATATATCCGGTTCAGGCAATGAAAGATACGATTATCATGACATTGGACGCCGGGGGCACGAACCTCGTCTTCTCGGCGTTTTGCGAAGGCGAAGAGGTGGTGCAACCCTTTACGCTCCCGGCTTCGAAAGATAACCTGGAGGTTTCGCTCCAGTCGATTTACCAAGGGTTCACCGCGGTGTGCGACCAGCTTCCCGCTGCCCCAGCGGCTATCAGCTTTGCCTTCCCGGGTCCGGCGGACTATGAGGCGGGCATCATCCAGGGTAACCTCCCGAACCTCACGGCGTTTCGAGACGGTGTGCCCCTCGGTTCCTTGCTTCGCGAGCGGTTTGGCGTTCCGGTCTTTATCAACAATGATGGGAATCTGTTTGCTTACGGAGAGGCTTTGGCCGGCATACTCCCCGAATTGAACCGCGCCTTGGAAAAGGCAGGCAACCCGAAACGCTACCGGAACTTGATCGGCATGACATTCGGCACCGGCTTCGGCGGGGGTATCGTCCTCGACGGGCAATTGCTCCGGGGCGATAACCAAGTGGCTGGCTATCTTTGGTGCCAATATAATAAGCTATATCCTTCGTTGATTGCGGAAGAGAGCGTGAGCATCCGGGGCGTCCAGTTCGCCTATAAGCATCGTTCGGGAGACGATCGCCCGCTCTCGCCCCAAGACATTTTCCAAATTGCCGAAGGGACAAGCGATGGCGATCAGGAGGCGGCGCGAGGGGCATTCGCCGAGCTGGGCACCGTGGCAGGCCATGCGTTGCTTTCAGCTCTTTTGCTGATAGATGGCGTGGCCGTTATCGGTGGCGGACTTTCCGGTGCGGCGAAATACATCTTGCCCGCCTTGATGAAAGAGCTGAACGCCTCGGCCGAAATGCGCGATGGCACCCGTTTTCCCCGCCTCCAAGTAGCGGCATTCAACTGGGAGAACGAGGCCGAACGGAAAGCCTTCCTCCGTCCGCAAACCTCTTTCCTGGCATCAGCTAAAACAACCATAGGCGTGACGAAGTTAGGCACGAACCGAGCCATCTCGCTGGGTGCCTATTGGTTTGCGAAGAAGGCATTAGCTGGGCGCGAATAACCCGGAAGAAAAACCGGATATGCCCCAGACAAAAACAATACACAGGCATGGAAAAGTTCAAAACATCCAAGATATTCTCTATCTTTAGGCTAAAGATACATATCTTTAGGTTGCAGATACGTATCTTTAGGCTGCAGATATATATCTTTAGCCTAAAGATAGAGAATAAGTCGTACCTTTTAAACTTTTGGAAGGGACTTTTTCCAAAAGAGACAAGGGCTTTTCCACTTTTCCCGGCTTGGAAAAACGAGTTAAGTACATTAATTTTGCATAGAAAGCTTCATTATTCTATTACATCATGAAAAAGAAAACGATAATACCTGTCTTTGCTTTGGCGTTGTGTTCGCTAATGGCATGCGCGCCCCAGCCGGAGCAAAATAGAGAAGAGAACTTGAGTCAGTATGTCGAACCGCGTATCGGGACTGCGCATTGCCGTTGGTTCCACTTCGCGCCAGGCGCCCTTCCGTTCGGACTCGCCAAGCCGGGGCCATCTACCAACGGTAGTTTGGGAAACAAAGGGGGCTGGGAGGCCACGGGCTATGATTACCGCGACACGAGCATCGAGGGTTTTCCTTGCCTGCATGAGTTCCAAGTGGGCGGCATTGTGCTG
The DNA here is from genome assembly GCA_944325335.1 of uncultured Parabacteroides sp. Taxonomy (GTDB): domain Bacteria; phylum Bacteroidota; class Bacteroidia; order Bacteroidales; family Tannerellaceae; genus Parabacteroides. The sequence continues at coordinate 78,325 of CALUZR010000002.1, forward strand.
ATGCCGACGAACGGGGAGCTTGTGACCGTGCCCGGTTCACCGGCGGATAGCATCCGGACGGGCTACCGTTCGGCCTTCGACCATGCCGATGAAACCGTGCATCCGGGCTACTATTCGGTTCTCCTCAAAGACTATAACATCCAAGCCGAACTGACCGCCACGAAGCGGGTAGCGTTCCAACGCTTCTCGTTTCCAGCCGGAAAAGAGGCACATATCCTCTTTGATATCGGCAATCGGCAAGGAGAAAGCGGGCCGGTGCGCGATGCGTTCGTCCAGCAAACTACGGATGGACGCATCGAAGGTTGGGTAATTACCGAGCCGGTCTATGTATCGAAATACCAGCCTGGTGCGACCGTTCCCCTCTATTTCTCGGCCCAATTGGACAAACAACCCGACGAGGTGGGCGCGTTCCATCGGGAAAAACAGGAGCCCAATGCCCGGGAAGCGCGGGGCGTGGGAGCTGGACTTTATCTTACCTATAATAATAGATCGGAACCTTTCACCGTAACCGCGAAGGTCGGCCTCTCTTATACCTCGGTAGAGAACGCGCGAAACAATTTAGAGACAGAGGCCCAGACACTGACCTTCGACGAAGCCCAAGCGGCTTCTGCCCATACTTGGGAAGAGTACTTGAGCCGAATCCGGGTGGAGACCGACGTGCGCGAAGACAAAGTCAAGTTCTATACCGGACTTTACCATGCACTCTTGGGACGCGGACTGGCCAGCGATGCGAACGGCGCTTATCCGAAACACGACGGTTCCATCGGCCAACTCCCGATAAAAGAGGGCGTGCCGGTGCACAATCTCTATAATACCGATGCGATTTGGGGCGGACAATGGAACCTCTCGCAAGTCTGGACACTCGCCTATCCAGAATATCTTTCCGATTACATCAGCAGCCATTTACAAGTATATAAAGACGCAGGATGGCTGGCCGACGGTATCGCCAATAGCCGGTACGTCTCAGGTGTCGGGACCAATCTCTTACCCGTTGTCATTGCCGGAGCTTACCAATGCGGCATTACGGACTTCGATGTCGAAACCGCCTACGAAGCTTGCTTGAAGAACGAATTGGATGGCGAGAACCGACCCTTGGGAGCCGGCAAAGTCGATACGGACAAGTTCGTGAAATATGGCTACGTGCCTCATCAGGACGAAGGCGAAGGGCCAGACGAAGCCTTTATGTTCTCCGCCTCGCATACGTTGGAATACTCGTTCAGCAGTTGGGCCGTCGCGCAATGGGCCAAAGAACGGGACGACCGGCCGAACTATGCGAAACTGAACCACCTGTCGAAAGGCTGGGCCCGAATTTATGATCCCTCGACCCACTTTATGCGTCCCCGGAAAGCCGACGGGCAATTCATCGAAAACTTCGACCCGATGCAAGTCTGGCGCGGCTTCCAGGAAGGAAACGCTTGGCAATATACGTTTTATGTGCCCCACGAGATAGAAACGCTGGCGGATATGGTGGGAAAAGAGACTTTCAATGCCCGCCTTGATAGCATCTTTACCGTATCGCAAAAGATGATATTCAGCGGAGGCACCGAAGTGGGCGCCTTTGCCGGATTGCAAACCGTCTATAACCAAGGGAACCAACCCTGCTTGCATATTTCCTGGCTCTTCAACGAATCAGGCAAGCCGGAGCTGACACAGAAATGGGTTCGCGCCATCCTGAACGAGTTCTATGGCACAGAAGGCATCCATGGTTATGGTTATGGGCAAGACGAAGACCAAGGACAATTGGGCGCTTGGTACGTGCTCTCGTCGATGGGTCTGTTCGACGTGAAAGGGTTGGCCAGCACGGAACCGACCTTCTCGCTCGGTGCGCCTCTCTTCGACAAGGTGACAATCAAACTGAACCCCCAATATTATCCCGGAAAAGAGTTCATAATACAAACTACGGGAGCGAAAGGCCGTAACCCAAATGCCTACGTACAGAGTTATGTGCTAAACGGGCAGCCCGTCGAAGGTGTCCATATTCCGTTTGAAGCCGTAGCCCAAGGAGGCACCTTGGAAGTACAAATGACCGAATGAAAGGAAAGACTATATGCAGACAAAAACACCTATTCTCCCTATTCTGTTTGGCTTTCTGGTCATGGGTTTTGTAGACGTCGTGGGCATTGCGACCAGTTATGTGAAGTCCGATTTCGGCCTCTCCGATACACTGGCGAACCTTTTGCCCATGATGGTCTTTCTCTGGTTCGCGATCTTTTCTATTCCGACCGGGCTCTTGATGGCACGCGTGGGGCGACGAAATACAGTCGTCCTTTCGCTGGCCGTGACGCTGGTCGCCATGTGCATTCCCTTGTTGTTTTACCAATTTACCAGCGTGCTATTGGCTTTTGCGCTCTTAGGAATAGGCAATACCATGCTACAAGTTTCGTTGAATCCCATGGTGGCGGCGGTCGTCTCGAGCGATAAAACCGCCAGTGTATTGACGTTAGGGCAATTTCTGAAGGCCATCTCCTCTTTCCTCGGACCGCTCATTGCGGGAGCTTGTGCTTCATTCGCTGGAGATTGGAAAGGAATCTTCCTCGTCTATGCCCTGACGACGTTGCTTTCGGCAATATGGCTCCTGACGGGCGTCCATGAACAAAAAATAGAAACTGAAATAAAAACGACATTCGGCACGGTCTGTGCTCTTTTCCAGGATGCGTACATCCGCCTGTTGTTCTTAGGGATTTTGGTAATCGTAGGCATTGATGTCGGCTTGAATACTACGATCCCGAAACTATTGATGGAGAAATTGGATCTCCCATTGGCAGAAGCCGGATTGGGTTCAAGCCTCTATTTCTCGGCCCGGACGATCGGCACTTTTATCGGTGCCTTTCTATTGGCCCGGATTGCTTCGCACCGCTTCTTGCTTTACAGCATGTTGTTCGCAATCGTAGCTTTTGTCGGCATGCTGCTGGCAGATTCGCTTTGGCTTTTATCGGCTATGATTATCATTGTAGGATTAGCCTGCGCCAACGTATTTTCGATTCTTTTTGCCGCAGCCTTAGGACATTTACCGGTACGTTCGAACGAAATTTCCGCGCTCATGGTGATGGGCATTGCGGGAGCAGCCTTGATTCTCCCGTTGATGGGTATTGTGGCAGACTCTTGTGGACAAGTTGCCGCTCTTGCCCTCTTGCTGATTGGCTTGGTTTATTTAGCATACGTTTCTGGACGACTCAAGAAATCGAACCCTCTCTAAAAACACATATTATATTCTTTTCATTGTAAAAAGACCGCAGGATAACTTCTTAAATTGCAAAGAAGAGACCTGCGGTCATTATCTTAATCCATCACTTGGACCTCTACAATCGGCTGTTCTTTCACTTCGTCCAATGACTGGGCACGATAAGAAACTTGTTCGAAGTCTATTGCCTTCAAGTCGATGCATCGAATTGCACTATTGTACATCGTGCGGTAGTAAAGGCGGAGGTTCGCGATATCGGTGGCCGAGGTCCATTGCGTCGCACTGGGAATATCCGCCGGCACTTGCCGATTGGCAAACTCAATACCCACCGGAATATCGAAGTTATTCAAGATTTGGAAACCTTGGAGGACGCAACGCTCGGCGGTAGGCTGCTCAGGAGCCGTCGATTGATAAAAGGCGGCCCGCACAAAACGCGAAGGAGGCGTTACATCGCCCGGCACTCCCAACATGCCACTTCCTGCACCAAAACCACTCAACTTCACACCATTCGCCAACTCATACGATGTAGCCGAGCCGGCATAAAGGTTTACATAATTATTCAAATTCAGCATTTGCCATTCAAATCCGGGCGAATTGGTCAGCACGCCCAATTCATTCTCGAAGAAATGCGGCTTGCCATCCACTATTTCCAACACGACCTGCCGGCCAGACGCATCGGCAATCCGCCAATGAACCGTCGACGCACGCGGGTCGATGCCCACCACATGTACCTCGGCAAGGGCGGCTTTCACCTCTTCTACCGTCCGGAAACGGCTCAACATCCACGAAACGAGTTGCAAATCCGCCACGCTCGTCTCCCTATTTGCTTCCGCATAAGCTTCATATCCACCATAATTCGGGAAGTAGAACAGACCAGCCGACAATCCAGCTTCGTTCAATCCTTCAGCCACAAACTCTTTTTGTTCAACTGAAAAACCGACGTAGCCATACGTAGCTTCCCACTTCATACCACGGACTTCTCCCCCAGGCACATACGATTGTTGCGCATATCCTCGCGGAACCACTACATATTGACTATTCAACTCGCTTCCACCCCATTCGATCGTCCGGGCTACCACCGTTGCCCCATCTTTCGCATGTAACGTAATGCCCGTACATGCTTCACTTTTACCCAACGGAAGGATAACGCACATGGCCATCATCCCTAAAAACATCTTCACATTCATATTTTTCCTTTGATTTTAAATATAACGACAAACGATTTGAATTGTAACGATAAACGTTTTCAATTATAACGATGATCGATTTCAATTACAATGATAAAACAAATGAACCATCGTTATGGTTGCACGCATTTGCGTTATTTTCGGAAAGTAACCCGTTTATTCATGAGGAAATTGACCGCTCCATAGACGAACAAACCCAGGAATTGCGCAAAGTATTCATTCCATCCCAAGAGTTCGACCATAAGCAACAGGCAGAAGAATTGTGCACCATACGCACAGGCAAAAGCACAAGCAAAGAGCAAAAACTGACGGAGATAATCGCCACGCCCCGAACTAAATACCCAAAACTTACTCCAAAAGAAATTGTTGAGCTGGGCGATAAGATAAGCCGCTACGTTCGACCACAAATAGTTACAGCCCAATACCCCCATCATCACCCATACCACAAAGGCGGTGATGAGGGCATTGAGCGTACCCACTAACACAAAACGGACGACTTGCCTCGTATCTTTCATTCGTATCTTTTCTGTGTGCAAAGATACAAAAAAGTTTAACGCGCACGGCGTGCATGTGTTTATTTTACTTCAATCCAACGCCCGGCGGTGTTCGATTGTAAAGTAGAATCGTACATTCCCTCGCATACGGTAGGCGGAAGATAGAAACGGCCGGCATAAGTGGCACACAGATCTACCCGAATTGTCACACGTCCGCCTGCTGGTAATACATCGATATAGCTTAGCACACGGTCATCGCGTATATCTTGATAACTTACCACCGAAGAAGCCGTAAACGCACCTGGGAGGAAGCGTGTATTCAGCACTTCCCATCCGGAAGGGATCAATTGCGTAAGTGCTAAATGCGTGAGCGGCTGACCTGTCGGATTCTGTATCGTGAGATAGGCAGAGAAGTTAGTACCTTGTGCTAACGTAGCGACGTCCAAAGGTGCATCGTCAAGGGTTTGATATTGTATGGAGAGCGGTGCACGTCCTACGTGAGGTTCGATTTCCTCTTGGGCGACCTCGCCAGTTTGTACAGCATGGACGAAGAGCGTAGTGCGTCCTTCATTCTTTAGGCTTAGTTGCGTCGGGAATGGTTGGGAATCATCTCGCCATGTCGCTTGCCATGTATTTTTGGATGTCGAAATCTGTGCGTTCTCGTCCAGGCATTCGTAGGAGAAAAGCATGTCTCCTTCACCGGCCGGATAGGTGATATAATAGCAGGCCATGGATTGCAGGGCGAGCGCGATCTCGTGGGTGCTCATCCATTCGTCTGAGGAGAGGCGGGCAGCTATCTCTTGGGCGATGGGCATGGCTTCCTCACCTTGCCTCAACTGGCAAAGGAGCTGGAGATGAATTGCCTCATCTCGCAAGGAGGAACCAAAGGTCCCTGTATAATCCTGGGCGGAGAGTTTCACCTCGTGGGTTTCCTTCAGCAGATTGGAGGCGACGTCCGGACGTCCGACTTGGGCATAAGCCAGAGCCAACATCCACCGGTCGGGAAGTGAAAGGTCGATGGTTTTGAGTCGGTTCATCGCGCCTACGTCGGCTTGACCTGCCAGCGCCAATACATACAGGCGATAGGCTTGCGTATATCGCTCGGAGGCTTGCAGGGCGGGTTGTACGGGGAGTTTCCAGTTGGTTGCCGTCCGTCGGACATCTGTCAGGGCGGAAGTTTTCAAGCTTTCCGGGATTGCATATCCATGGGCAGCGGCTTCCATTAGGAAATGAAGGGCATAGACTGTCACGTAAGCATGGGTCGAAGTCTGTCCCTGCCAATAAGCAAAGGCACCTGAGGCAGTCTGGTAGCTTCGGATTTGTTGGATTACTTGCTTTACCAACGCTTCATCTTGCTGCATCTCTTCTGGATTCCGCTCTACTAATTCTGGAAGGTAAAGCAGAGGAAAGGCACGCGAGATGGTCTGTTCCAAGCATCCATGCGGGTAATTCCGCAGCTCCGCCAAGCGTGTGGAGAGGTTTAACGGCTTCATGCGGGCTACTTCGAGGGAGAGGCTATTACTTCCTTTTATTCCCACAGTGCTTATCGATTTCGTCCAACTTTCACCAGGCTGCAGCGTCGCGTTGTAGTTTTTCTTTTGCAGAGTTGATACTGACCGTAGCTGCAGTTCGGAGGAATAGGTAGAAGTTTCTCCTTGTCCTGTCGCTTTCAGGGAAATCCAACTATTTCCTGGCTGATGCCCTGCCCGCACACGGAAGTGCAGGCTCTTATCCTCGACTTCGGTAAAGGACAGCGTCTGGGTAGAACTTCCTATCACACTCAACTCAGGCGACGTGGCAATAGAAACCTGTACGTTTCCTACATTACGTTCTGTGGCAAAGACTGTAGCCGTAATATCCACCTCCTCGTTTACGCCGAGCATGCGGGGAAGTGTTCCCAAAAGCATTACAGGTTTGCGTACAGGAACGCTCTTCTCTGTGCTGCCGAAAGCCGAGCCGTCGGTAGCTACCACCATGATTCGGACACGTCCATTGTAGTTGGGCATCTCGAATACATGCTTTTTATGCTCGCCCTTCTTCAGGCTGAACGGCCCCATAAATTTTACGACAGGGGCAAACCGGTTGACGATCGCCTTCGGGCCTTTATTGAGCGCGGCATCCCCGCCGATGCTGAAGAGTTGTTCGATACGGCCTCCGTAAGCTCCTATGACGTAATTATACAAGTCCCAAGTGCGTACGCCCAGTGCCTCGCGTGCATGGAAGGTATTCCAAGGGTCTGGCGTTGTGAAATGCGTCAGGTCGAGTAATCCTTCGTCTACAATCGCGAGCGTGTAGGCCATCTCCCGGCCTGAGTCTTCCGATACCGTAAGTTCGCAGCGCCCTTCGGGTTTCCACTCGGCGGGGGCGTCGATGTGCGGACGGAGGTGGCTGGCTTCCGAATTTACCTCGAAAGGTACTACGCCATACAGGCGGATAGGCAAATCATTCCCTTGCTGGCTGCTTTCCCTCTTTTGTAACAGGGAAATGAACAGATAGGCATTCGGCGCCATTTCCTCGGTGACAGGAATCGAGAGGTGCGTTTCTTTATCTCCGCAAGGATAATCGGTAATGGAAAGCACCTTCGAGCCCGTCTGTATGCTTACGATAGCGCGGCTACCGGCGTTCGAGGGAATCGTAACCTGAATGTCTTCGCCAGGTTCATAGCTTTCCTTATCGGTGCGGAAAGTCAGGACGGAGGCTGTCTCACTGCCAGATAGATCCCTGCGTCCCTCCATCTCAGGCCAATCGAAATAGGATTGTATTCCCGTCGTATGTCCGCCTTGCGCGTCTTTTGCCAGGATGATGTAAATGCCCCAGTCGGCACGCGGCACTTTGAACGGGAATGTAGTCTTCCCTTGCGCATCGGTTTTAAGTGTGAATTGTTTGATCGGACGGTTATATGTGTTTGAAACATAGCGCGCCAATGCATTCGCATCACCATTCCACCACCAATACCAATCGAGCTTGTAAATGGATACGTTTATCGTTGTATTTGCTATTGTTTTCCCTTGTGAATCGAGGGAAACAAGGTGATAAATGACTTCTTTATCAGTCGGCAAAGCTTTCTCCCCTTTTTGCGGTGAATGGATGCCTACATATTGCCTGTAAGGAGAGTAAAGTAACCGCGCAGCGTCGATGCTAAAATCTCCAGACTCTTCATAGACTTTTGTGGTAAGGCTTCCGAGTAGCATGCCTGGTGCCCCCTCGCCTACTTGGAGCCGGGCCTGGACCAGGGCATCCCCGTTGGCGTCAGTCTGGCCTGTGATGAGTTGGCTTTCCTCCGTGGAATAGGTTTGCGCAGGGTTGTCAAAGGTGTATGTCTCATATCCTTTGAACTCGGTTGGCGTCGCTACAAAGGTTCCTTTTACGTCATATTTCAAGTTTTTTGCCTTGGCCCCTTGCAGCCATTCTACATGTAACGGAATTTGCAACGCTTCGCCCCGGGTAATGGTTTGGGGCACTTGGAGCGAGATTTTTAATCGGTTAGGCTTGATACTCTCCAGCCGGAACCGTTTCTCAAAAGCTGTTCCGCCGACTTCGACGCGGGCACGCCAAGCGCCTGTAGGAGCATGGTTTTCAGTAGGAATGTGGAATGTATAGAGTCCCTGGATTCCGCGGGTCGTAGTTTGCTGGGCGTAGAGTTGTCCCAAGGGATTATAGATGAAAATCTTCACGGGATGCACTGCCGGAAGGGTTTTCTCCCGGTCATAAAGCATGCAAGAGAGGTGTAAGGTGTCGCCGGGCCGCCAAACGCCGCGTTCGCCATAGATAAATCCTTTCAGCCCCTTCTGCACGACTTCCCCATCTACATCAAAGGTACTTAATGAGAGTGCCGAACCTTCGTCTACGCGCAAGTAGGATCGTTGCTTTCCTTGCGTCGCCAGCAGGTAAAAAGGTTGGCGGCCAGACGGACTGAAGTCGAGAGAGGCACGTCCATTGGTATCGGTTTCTTTTTCGGCAAGGAGTTGCTGCTGGTAATTGTAGGCTTGGATGTGCACGTTCTTTATCGGTTCGGTAGAGACTATATCCCGGGCCAGGACCTCGAGCCGGCCATTATCACCTCCCATGGCGATGAGTCCGATGTTGGTAGCCAAGAGGTTTTTTCCTACAGACTTGTTAAAATAGTAGGAGGGTGAACACGGGTCGTTCCGCTCCTTATATTTGTAAAGCGACCAATCCAACTCCTCTCCTTCCTGATAAAACCAACCGCCTTCGTCGAATTTGGTCAACTCAGCTTCCAATTTTGCCAGGTTTTCTTGCAACAGCTCTTCCTGGCTCTTAAGCTCTTTGCCGCAAGCATATAAGGAAAGATCCGGGTCGAAAGAAAGGATGACACGGTAGATGGCGCCCGGTTCGCGCTGGATGAGCTGGTTCAAGTCGAGCGCAAAGGTATTCCATTTATGCAGGTCATATTGCTGTTCGTCGAAGAAAATAAGTTGGCGGGTCAGGATCCGTCCTGTGCGCATCAGTTCGCCGGTCCCGTCCAGTTGGTTCGTCTGGAGGAACGCGCCTATGTTTTGCTCTCCTATTTTCAGAACGCGGACGATTACGCCGCGCAAACCGATCGCTTGGAAAGGCACCTGCAGTTCATCTGTCTCCGGCAGAATAACGCCGTTATTTACAAAGCGCACGGCTGGGAGTCCCTCGTTCGCCTCCAGGTCGAATGTGTTATCGGTGGCCAATGTCTGCCCGTTCATGCTCCGAATTCCAGCTTTCAGGGAGACATGCAAAGCACCTTCATATTCCCCGGGATAAAGGCGGAGTTTGTTACCAAGCAAACTGACCGTAGCCTGCGTATTTTCGAGCTGGGCCAAGCCTTCCAGCTCTTGCGTATCATCCAGGAGCTGGGTAAAAGTAACTTCTACATACCTCTCAGGTTCAAGTACATAGCGAGTATGATATACTTGGAATGAATACTTGTCGGGTATAGCGACCTGGAGCAAATCTTCCTCTGCTGCACCCTCTTTATTGGGCAAAACCTGGATGGAAACTTCACGCTCTCCTGCGGGAAGTCCGCCCAGGGTCAGGACATGCCGCTTGCCATCCATTGCATGCTGCCAAGAGATGGAGCCTTCCTCCGACGTACCGATCAGCGCTTCCACCAACTCGGGCGATTCCCGATCGGCCGTATAAATGGCGCATGAAATATTGTATGGTTCCGAATCATCCGGATTTATATCTAAACTTTCCCAATCGGCTCGAAAACTGAGCGGTGCAGTCTCGAATTGGCAGCAAAATGTCTCATACTGTTTGCCTTGAACCGGTATGAGTCGCTTGAGGTCTACCGTCAGTGTATAGGACTGGTTCCTCTCTAAATTTTCTTTCGGTTGGAATTGGAAAGTACGATGTCCATCAAATTTCCATTCTCCCGCTACGGCGGGGCGGAGCTGAAAAGCCGCTTCCCAGTTCTGCAGGCTGTCGCGCGAGAGGTCGTCCGTCAGGATAAGCGTAGGCTGCGCGAAGCGTGAAATTGTCCCTGTCGTAAATGCCTCGACATAGGGATTGTAGCTCATCTCCGTTTTAGGCTGGCACCCTCCGAGCAGCAGGAGCATGGCCAGGATTAGATAACAGGTTGCTCGTTTCATATCGTATTGAATTTTATAGGTTATACTTCTTTCTTTTCTTTGTCTTCTTTATCTTTTTCTGTCTCTTTGTCCTTTTCTTTTTGCTTGGAAACAGGTTTGTAGGCATGGCCCAGGCGAATTAGTGTCTCGCCGGTTTCGTTTAAGATCCCGTTCACTTTGTTGATAAGCTGAAGTAGTTCTTGTGCTTTTGCGGCATCTTGATCCAGATAATAATTGACGCAATACAGGGAGTTGACGAACGTAGCCCAAGCGCGGAAAGTCTCGTCTACTTGCCGACGGATTTCCCGCATGGGCTCATGGATGTTCTCCAACTTGACCAAAGATCGAGCCTGGAAAAGCTCATTAAACGTTTCCAAATCTGCCTGTAAAATAGCCAAAGGCTCATCTAAGTCCAACAATTTGACATCGGCCGTTAAACTTTCTTGTTGCATCGAAGCCAGAAATTTATAGTATGCACCAGAAGCTCCTAACATCGTTTCGCGCGAAACATTTTTAAAGGGACTTATGATATATTCCAACCGTTCCGCGGCCTCTTGCCTGTTTTTATTGGGATTCCGCGCTTGATTGCGGATATGCGTGCAAATATATTGGAATGTCGAATCGCATTTTTCTTTGGCAGCCGTGATTTCGGGCGTATTTTGGTAATTGCGAGGATGGAAGTGAATCTTCGATTCCAGTTTAAATAGGTCCATATATTCCTTGCGAAGATTCAGGACGTTATAACGCGTAGCCCATTCCTTCGTGAAAGCCTTTAATAACCTGCGGTGCACAGCTATGTGCAAGTTATTTCTTGCCCGCGAGAATCCAAACTGCAGATCTATTGCTTCCATATTTTTTGCTCGATTCGATTTATATAAAAAATAACATCCGATGCATCGAAAAGGTTCAAAATTTTTGATCGAATATTCTCGACGCATTGAGAAATCCTAATTACAGCGAAAAGATTGGATAGATGCGTTGAAAATCCAAATAAAATATGAAAACCATTTCTCGACGCGTTGAAAATTATTTTTCAGGATACATGACAATCCTCGACGCGTCGAACGAGTCTTTTTGTCTATTTTGGGCTCGTCCGACGCGTCAACCGGCTTAAATTTCCAGTTTTGAGACTGGAAATTTTTCTATCTATTTAAACGATATAATAACGGTTCTTCCTTTTTCAGTATCTAACCTTAATGTGCCGTCTGGCATGACTTCAGTAGAAATAGCGCCCTCGATTCGGTCAACTTCATGTAAATTAATGCCTACGTGGACTTTTCCGCCCTGCTCTGAGGTTATCCAGACACTTCTCAAATGTCCATCACGCTGGGTGGCAGATACGATGAAGCCACCTTGTGCACGCAACCTTTCAAAAGAGACGTCTTTCCAGTCGGCGGGAATGGCCGGGAAGATGCGGATGATGCCGGTATGGCTCTGGAGCAACATCTCCTGTACGGCTGCGGCAAAGGCGAAATTCCCCTCTAAGGTAAAGGGACGATAGGTGAAGCTGGACTTGCCTGTCCCGCTCTGGTCGCCATTCGCATGGAATGTATTGGGAAGGCAAAAACAGGAGGCAAAGATGCGAAGAGCCTCGGCCGCTTCCTCCCCGTTTCCTACGCGGGCCAGCATATTGGCATACCAGGCATAAGAATAACCACACCATCCGCTCGGGCCCTCTCGTTTGATTTTGTCGAGCGTTGCGAGGATGGCATGGCGCGTGGCCTCGCTTTGGCTGACGTCGAGCAAACCAAGCGGATGAAACGCAACCGCGTGCGAGAAATGGCGATGCGACTCGTCGTAGGGGAAACCAGGCGCGAAGGTCAGGGCTCCATCTGCATCCAGGTCGAAGTCCGGCAGTTGCGCGTCGAGCTCGCGCCAATGCTGGGCCTCATCCATTAGGCCAAGGGAATCTGCCATTTCGGCTGCTTCGCGAAAAGCGGCATGCATCATGGCCCTGTCAAAATTGGTCATCTCGGTGAACCAGGCTTGGAGGGAATTATTGAAAATCTCCGGACTGGAACTGATAGGCAGTACCCGCTTCCCGTCTGGACGGACTACAGAAATCTGTTCCAAATAAGTAGCCACCTCTTTCAGGAACGGATATGCCCGCTCGCGGAGGAAATCTGTATCGACGGAATATTTCCAATGGAGGTAAAAGTGATGGGCCAGCCATGCGCCCACCGTAGGAGACATGGCATATTGAATCCATCCGCCCATCGGTTCCCCCGTAAGCGTGGCGACGCCCGGCACATTTATTCCCTCCGTACCGAAATATTGGCGGGTGAAATTCTTATAGACATCCCGCTGCGCCCATAGGGTATTCAAATAACCGAGCGCCTCCTTTAAATGATTACCAGTATAAGCTGGCCAATAGCTCAGCTCAGTATTCAAATCATGATGGAAGTCTCCTTTCCAAGGGGGAAGCATCCCGTTGTCTGCAGTCCAGATGGCTTGAAGTGAAATCGGATAACCGTATTCGCGGGCCACGGAGCCGAACTTGTACATCTCATTGTCGTATTGCTTTTGAAGGAGACTGTCGGGCAGACTAATGTCAGACTGCACCCAATAGTCTTTCCAAAATGCTTGATGGGTCTGATAATCCTGCTGGAGTCCCCGCTGGAGTGCAGCTTGTGTCTCTTCATCCGCTTGGTCGTTGGAAAGGGAAGAAGTCACGCTCCAGACACCACAGAGTTGTTTCCCATTTCTCTGCCAGCGTACAGACACATCATAGGAGAAATCACCCCATCCTTGCTGATGGAAATGCGCCTCGTTCGGCCCTTCTTCTATCTTTCCCTGCTGATAACCCAAACGCGCGAGGCTGGAATAGGAATGGGCTTCGGCCGTCAGTTCGACGGGATGCTCGTAGGGCGGCGCGAGGATGACAGGCGAAACATTCTCAGGCAGATTTTCGAACAGGAACCATCCTACGGGTTCATTGGCATGGACAAAAGTCTGAAGACGGGTTCCATTTTCCCACTCGACCTCAGCCACGGCATTTTTAAGGTAAAGACGCGACGCGCGAACCTCTCCTAAATTGATGGGAAACTCCACCGCTGCCCCGGGAATCTTGGAAGGAGCCGGGAGGGCATCATACGGATGGTCGAACTTCTGCTGCACAGGAAGATAATCCCGCGCACGCACTTTTTCCTGTACCCATTTAAAAGAATAATTGGGTCCGGAGAGGCTATCCGTCGGGCGCAAATCCCAAAGGTCTACCCTATCGAGCGAAAGCCGAAGGACGGAATCCCGCTGCCAAACCAATGCCCCCACGGTCGCATTTCCCAAAGGAAGCGCCTCGTCCCACACGCGGGGCAATTCCGAAAATTTTAAATCACTATCCGATTCGGTGACAGGCAAATCAGCCATTTCCACCTGACAGGCTGTAAATAGAACCAGACTTCCGAAGAAGCCACCTGTTATCCATCTTTTCATATTCTACATTTATTATTATAAAGACATACATTGACGGCGTAAAAGTACGAAATTATTACTATAAATCCGGAAGCCGACGGCGTGCTTTTCCTTCCAAATCGGAATCTTTTTCGCCGAAAAAGGTAAAAAAACGGAACTGGATAAGATTTTTTTAGGAAAATCGGCCTTGTATTCCGGGAAATCGTATTACCTTTAGCCCGCGAACATTTTAAAATAATAATATCATGAACTCTTCTCTATTTTGGATCGTACCTGCGTCGTCCTTGCTGGCGCTGGTACTCGCTTGGGTCTTTTACAAGCAAATGATGCGCGAAAGCGAAGGCACCGCGCAAATGGCAAAGATCGCGCTGCACGTGCGAAAGGGCGCAATGTCGTATCTAAAGCAACAGTATTCCGTCGTGGCCATGGTCTTTTTGGGACTGGTTATTTTCTTTTCTATTATGGCTTACGGATTTAATCTGCAAAACCACTGGGTGCCGATTGCGTTTCTGACGGGCGGTTTCTTCTCCGGCCTTTCGGGTTTCCTCGGCATGAAGACAGCCACGTATGCTTCAGCACGAACGGCCAACGCGACGCGCACTTCCCTTAATAAAGGGCTTCGGATAGCCTTCCGAAGTGGCGCGGTGATGGGACTCGTTGTGGTTGGATTGGGATTGCTGGATATCTCCTTCTGGTATCTGTTGTTGGAATATTGCATCCCGGCCGACGCCTTGAACCCGACTGCGAAACTCTGTGTCATCACGACGACGATGCTGACCTTTGGGATGGGAGCTTCCACACAAGCGCTCTTTGCCCGCGTGGGTGGCGGAATTTATACGAAAGCGGCCGACGTGGGTGCCGACTTGGTTGGCAAGGTGGAAGCTGGCATTCCGGAAGATGACCCACGAAATCCGGCCACGATTGCCGATAACGTGGGTGACAACGTAGGAGACGTAGCCGGAATGGGTGCCGACCTGTACGAATCTTACTGTGGATCGATTCTTGCGACATCGGCGCTAGGCGCAGCTGCGTTTATCGGTACCGGAAATATTGACATGCAATTTAAGGCCGTAATAGCCCCGATGCTGATTGCCGCCGTGGGAATCATCCTTTCGATTATTGGCATTTTCTCGGTCAAGACGAAAGAAGATGCAGGCATGAAGGAACTCCTGAATTCTTTGGCCATCGGGACGAACCTCAGTTCGGTGCTGATTGTTTTCGCGACGTTCGGCATTCTTTGGGCCTTAGGATTGGATAATTGGATGTGGATTTCCTGTTCTGTGGTAATTGGCCTTTTAGTCGGCATTGTCATCGGACGGTCGACAGAATATTACACCTCGCAATCCTATAAACCGACGCAGCGACTCTCGGAAAGCGGGAAGACAGGGCCGGCTACGGTGATTATCTCTGGCATCGGGTTGGGCATGGTTTCCACCACGATTCCTGTGATTGCCGTGGTCGTAGGCGTCATCCTCTCCTATTGGTTTGCGGCCGGATTTGATTTTGCCAACATCAATATGGGATTGTATGGCATTGGCATCGCGGCCGTCGGCATGCTCTCGACGTTGGGCATCACATTGGCTACGGACGCCTACGGACCGATTGCCGACAACGCGGGCGGAAACGCGGAAATGAGCGGACTCGGCGCCGAAGTGCGCAAACGGACCGACGCCCTCGACTCGCTGGGCAACACGACCGCCGCGACGGGTAAAGGATTTGCTATCGGTTCGGCTGCCCTTACTGGACTTTCGCTCCTCGCATCCTATATCGAAGAGATCCGCATCGGATTGCAACGCCTCGGCACCACGATATTGGAACTCCCGAACGGACTGACCGTCGAGCTGCATGATGCTTCATTCACCGACTTCATGCTCTATTACGACGTGACGCTGATGAACCCCAAAGTCCTTTCCGGCATCTTCATCGGAAGTATGATGGCCTTCCTTTTCTGCGGATTGACGATGAACGCCGTCGGACGCGCCGCCTCGCACATGGTCGAAGAGGTGCGCCGCCAATTCCGCGAGATAAAAGGCATCCTCGAGGGGAAAGCCGAACCGGATTACGCCCGCTGCGTGCAGATTTCGACCAAAGGAGCACAGCGCGAGATGGTGTTCCCGTCGCTGCTCGCCATCTTAGCGCCAGTCCTGACGGGCATCTTCTTCGGTGTCCCAGGCGTGATTGGGCTGTTGATCGGCGGCCTCTCGTCGGGCTTCGTCCTCGCGATCTTTATGGCCAATGCCGGCGGCGCGTGGGATAACGCGAAAAAGTTTGTTGAAGAAGGGAACTTCGGCGGCAAAGGAAGCGAAGTGCACAAAGCGACCGTCGTGGGCGACACAGTCGGCGACCCGTTCAAAGACACCTCCGGACCGAGCCTCAACATCTTGGTCAAGTTGATGAGCATGGTCGCCATTGTCATGGCCGGACTGACCGTCAGCTGGAGCCTCTTCTGACCTAATTGAACACGGAGACGCGGAACAATTAACAATTAAAAGTTCCGTGTTTCCTTGTCTCTTTGTTCTTTATTTCATTTGACCTGTTCATCGCGAACAAATCCCCAATCCAAGCCTGTGAACCCTTCCGATGATAACTATAATTCCCACCATTCACGCCGTCGTTTTCGCTATTCACGCCGTCAATTAAATGAAGGCAATTATACACTTAATTATTTGGAATTCTTTTTTTTACGAAACGATATTTGCAAAGCCACAAAATATAACCTATATTTGTGCTAAATAAATTCAATTAGCATGAAAAGCATCATTTTATATGGGTTTTATTTTTGTGGCCTTTTTGTCTTATTAGGCAATGTCAATGCCGAAAAGCATTGGATAAAAGGAAGGGTGTTGGATAAAGCGCAGCACGGAATCGAGGCTGCTTACATTGAAATCCGGACATCAAACGATAGCATTGTGCAAAATTATTCACTAAGCGACTCTTTAGGTTTCTTCGCATTTGGTGTAAGAAATAACCAGGAATACATTGTGAGTATCAGCCATGTATCCTATAAACCATTCTCTCAAAAAATATATCCGCGAGAAAAAACATTCTCTTTCGTGTTAGAGGAAAACATAAGCCTGATCGATACATTAGTAGTAACGGGTTATGAGAAAGCTATGCGCATGAATGAAGAAGGGCATTTAGTCTTCGATCCCAATGTGTTAGGAAATACTGTCACTTACGATTTGAGCCGTCTGCTGCAGACATTGCCAAATGTACAAATATCGCCTGCCGGAATCATGCAAAACGGAAGGGCAACTGCCCTTTTAATCAATGGACATCGACGGAATCTGAGCGGAAGAAGCGTGGAGGCGTTTCTAAAAAACATTCCCGCCGATCGGATCCAAGAGATTGTGATTAACCCCGTGTCTTCGGCAAGCAATCTGGCTTCAGAGAATGGAAGCATCAACATCATATTGAAAAGCGGAAAAGATCTGTGGGCTGCGGAAGTAAATGGAGAACTGGACGGAAGCAAAGGCGGCGTTTACGGAAACGGAGGCGCGTTCGTCATGTACAACAAGGACAATTTCTATTTGGATTTTTCAGTGGGCTATTACAATAGTTTTGGAAAAGTGGACACGAAAGAAGAATCTTCTTATGCCAATTCATCAGCTACGTCCCAGTTTGACTATCAAACAGATTCGCGAAGGAATGATTATTTAGGCAGTTTAAACTTAGAATGGACAACGCCGCAAGGACATAAATTATTCACTTCGGCCACAGGGTTTTACGATAAAGGTACTTTCCATGCGGACAATAGGATGCGCTTCATGCCAGACAAGGAAACGGAAGAACTGACGCATGGGATTGCTACACAAGAGAATGACGACGACCTTTATACCGTAGAAGTGGAATTCAAAAGCAACGACACCCTTCGCCACCAACATGCCGTAAGTTATGGCATCATTTGGGGCAAAGCGCATAACCAAGGACTGAATGAAGAAACGGCCATGCGCGAAGCCGATGAATCCGTTTTCTCCCACCACACGACGAACCGCCATTATGGTTATCAGCACCAAATGAACTATAATTACCAGTTCCTGCTCGACGCGAACTCTACCTTGAAAGCAGGCGTCCGCGTGGATGCGGGCCGATTGAATCCGGAAAGCCAGTTGACGGAGAAAACGCAAGGAATGGAGGATTTTCTATACGCCGATCGTTACCAGCTGCGAGAAAATATTTACGTCGGATACTTGGAATATGCTTATAAATATGACAATTATGCCATGACGGCAGGATTACGGGTGGAACATACAGATTATTCAGCCCGTTCCAAAATGGACAATACAACCTATGATTATCACCGCACGGATTATTTCCCGTTCATAACGTTAAGGGGAAATTTCAGTTCGGTGGCCGACGTCACGCTTAGTTTTGCTTCCGGAATTAACCGGCCTCATTTTTTGGATTATGTCCCGAATTTTAGGTACACGTCCAGATATGCTTATTCCATGGGCAATCCGGAACTTGTTCCTTCAAAGTTTTACTCCGTCACATGGGGCACTTTGTTATTGGATTTTTTGTACATCGGATTGACTTATCAACACACCCAAGACGTATTGAGTGAAATCACCACGGCAGACGACACCAATTCGTTTTTGGAAGTCACCACGCCGATGAATGTATGCAATGAAAACCGGTTTATTTTTCAGATAAACTGTCCTTATGTGTTTTTAAACAATAAGTTATCCGGTTATTTGGGTACTTGGTTCGGTTATGCGAAGTATCGGGACTGGGAAATCGATTTAGGTTCCTTCTACAACAAAAGATACAAGGGTTTTTATTTGACCAACCAAACGCAATATGAGGTTTGGAAGAATTTGAATATCGGATACGATTTGTATTTCCAGCCTAAATTATATCTGCAACAAGTGATTGCAGACCCATTTTTCAAATTAGGATTTGATGTTTCCTACAAGATAAAGGGCGTTAGTTTGGGATTTACCATTTCGAACATATTCAATGCGCATAACAAAGGCGTCGAAATGAGCGAATCTGTTTATACCTGTTACGAGCGCAACCGCTATCAGCCCATATACTCGTTTACCTTGAAATACGATATCGGGAACATGGGCAAAAGGAAATATCATGAAGGGATTGATTCTTCGAGATTTAAATAAATAGGATTTTCTCTCCTATTTTCGTTCCAAACGTCTCGAATGTAACACTTGACCTGCGCCGCCGCGTTTTTTCCCCACCCAAAATAGGTTTATTGCCCATAAAAACCGTACCTTTGCAGCAAAAGAACGAAATGATATGGATTGGTTGAAACGTTTTTATACGAAATACCTGGCTTGGATCAACAAATACGTGTTGGTCACGATCGGCGTCTTCCTTTTGATGTGCCTCGACAGCGACAGCAACCTGTATAAACGCTATATGTACGATGAGCGCATCCGCAACTTGGAAAAGGAAATCAAATTCTATCGCGACGAAATTGAAATAAACCGGCAGAAGCTGAACGAACTGCACACCGACAAAGAAGGCCTGGAGCGTTTCGCCCGCGAAGAATATTTCATGAAGCGAGAGAACGAAGATGTCTATATTATAAAAGGGGAATAAATGAATCAAACGGTACGGAATGGATTGTTCGGCATCGGCGCAGTTGGTATTTTGCTGGGCGCGGTGCTCTGGTTTATCGGAGTCGAAATGGCACCGTATGTGTTTGCAGTCGGAGCGGCAGGCTATGCCATTTGCCAACTGACGATACGGATAGACGGGAAAGACCTCCACGCGCGGCGGATGCATCGCTTCCAAAGCATCGCGGCTTTGCTGATGATTGTCGCCTCGGCGATGATGTTCCGCGGCGGAAACGACTGGGTCCTGTTCCTGACGATTGCCGCCATCTTCCAGCTCTACACTGCGTTTAGGAAATGAGGAATTAAGAATTAAGAATGAAGAATGAGGAATGAAAAATGGAAATTATCCGGATGGAGATTCTTCATTCTTCATTCCTCATTCTTCATTCTTAATTAGTCCTTTGTTATTCTGTCTTTTCCTCTTCTTGCGCAGGGGCTTCTGCAGCTACCTCTATCGGTTTGAAATCGGTGATGCCGGCTTCGAGCAACTGGTTGTACCACATGATGATCTTCTTGATATCACTCGGATAGACACGGTCGCGGTCGTAGTCCGGGAGGATTTCCGCCATATAAGCACGAAGTTCATCCGGCTTGGCCGAAGTCGGGATCGAAGCCTTCGCGCCGTTCTCCTTCGTCTGGATGCTTGTCAGCACTTCATGCAACGGCGTCTCCCCTTCGTTCGTATAGATAGAGATGTCGCCCAGCGAAATCACCTTGTCTTGCGCATACGCCGGCACCTTCGTGTGGTTCGCAAGCGACTCGACAATCAACATATTCTTCCCATGGGAATACAACCGGAACAAGCCCGGACGTCCCGATATAGCTAAAATCGTCTTCAACATAATACTTTCCTTTTTCTACTTTCTACTAATGAATAATACGAATGTGGGCGCAAAGGTAGGAAAAAAAGTTGAAAGTCGGTGCGGAATACGCAAAGTTAAGTCATTCCAACTTTCCCGTCACGCGCAAGTATTCCGTCTCGTATATCTTGTACTGCGTCTGGGCGTCTATGAGGTTGCTTCGTGCCTGTTGCCATTGGGATTGGGCATCGAGGAGATCGGTGAGCGTGCTCATGCCGTTCAGGTAGCGGTTGTGCATGATGTGGAGATTCTCGTCGGCTGTCTGGGAGCCGAGGGTCGCGGTCTTGAGGAGGCGATATCCGTCGAGCAGATTTTGGGAGGCTTGCCGGGTCTCGATGTGGAGCAGGCGGGTGTTCTTCTCCAGGTCGAGGCGGGCGTTGGCTACATCGAGTTTGGACTTCCGCACCTTCTTCAGGTTCTCACCCCAGTGGCAGAGCGGGATACTTACGGTGGCCATGGCTTGCCAGATTCCGTCGTCGAATTTCGAAGTGAAGGGTTGGGGGGTTCCTTCTGCGTCCTGGGTGAATCCGTTGAGTTTGATATTCCCGTAGTAAATATAGCCAGCCGAGAGCGCAACTGTGGGCAGCATGGCAGCGCGGGTCATCTTCACCTGCTCCTCGGCGGCCTCTATTTGCTTCTGGAGCAGGGCCAGTTCCGGGCGGGCGGAGATGTCGGTGTCGAGGGAGCTGGGCGCCTCTATGGGGATGACGGTATCGGTGGGGAGGATCTCCGTCTCGAGTGGGCAGCCGATCGCGTGGCATAGGGCGAGGCGGCACAGATTCTTACCGTTTCGCGCCTTCTGCCATTGGTAGTGGATATCACTCTGGCGGGTACGGATGCGGAGGAGGTCGTTCCCGGTCGCCATCCCGGCAGCGAGGCTGGTCTCGGCCTGTTGGTAGAGCGTATCCATCTGCGCCTTGTAGGCATCGAGCATGCGTACCTTCGCGGAGACGGCTATGTAGCTCCAATAGGCGTTAGCGGCATCGGCGATGACCTGCATGCGCGTCTTCCGCTGGTTTTCCTGTTGTGCTTCCCGTCCTATTTGGGCTAATTTCTGCCCTGCCCGTATGCGTCCGCCGGTATATATCGGCTGGGTCAGGTTGATTCCGGCGAGGTAGGCGCCGCGCATTTGCAGTGTCATGCCCATCATGTCCATATCAGACAGGTACGTACCCATCGCCATGCCATCCGCCTTAGGCAGGTAGGCGGCGAGGGCAATCTCTTTGTCTAATTCGGCTTGCCGGACTGCATTGTCGGCACGCTGCAGGTCTTCGTTGTGGGCCAATGCACTCTCCCGGCAATCTTGCCAGGAAAGCGAAATGGATTCTTGTGCCTGTGCATTCGTCAGCAGGCAGGCAGCTAAAAGGGATAATACGATTGTTTTCATCTTATATATATAATAATGTATATGTGATCAACTGATTTTCTATTTAAAATTGCCCAGTTGGGTAATTTTTATTGCCCGGTTGGGTAGCGTTTGCTATCCGGTCGGGTAGTGATTGCTACCCGGGCGGGTAGTAATTGCTACCCGGGCGGGCAGTAATTGCTACCCGGGCGGGCAGTTTAAATTCCCCGGGCGGGCAGTTCAAATTCCCCGGGCAGGGAATTCAAATTCCCCGGGCAGGGAGTTCGAATTCCCCGGGCAGGAAATTTGGAACACCTACTCGGGTATCTTTTCCGCCTCGCCTGTTCCTGCAACCGTCTTTGGGTAGAGGACGGTGTAGAAGAAGGGGAGCAGGAGGAGCGTGATGAGCGTCCCGACGGTCAGCCCGCCCATGATGGTGATGGCCATCGAGCCATACATCGGGTCCCGCACGAGGGGCAGCATGCCGACAGTCGTGGTGAGGGATGCCATTATCACGGGGCGCACGCGCGAGATGGTAGCCTCGACCACGGCCTTATAGGGCTGAAGGTGCTCTTCCGTCTGCAGGCGGTTGATTTCGTCGACGAGCACGATGGCGTTCTTGACCATCATCCCGACCAGCCCCATCATCCCGACGATGGCCATGAAAGTGAAGGGCTTGCCCAGCAAAAGCAGGGAGGGCGTGATGCCGCAGATGGCAAACGGGAAGCAGACCAGTATCAGGCAGACTTTCTTCCAGCTGTTGAAAAGCAGCAGCAGGGCCAGGAGCACGATGAAGATCGTAATCGGGACGTACTGCAGGAGCCCGCCGATGGATTCGCCCTGCAGCTCGCCCTCTCCCACCCAGCGGAGTGTGTAGCCGTCGGGTAGCGGTATAGCGTTGATTTCCTTCTGGATAGCGGAGACTACCTTCGCTGGGGTCGCGTCGGGGATATCCGTGTTCGGGTCGCACTCGGCCTCGATGGCGCGCTGGCCGTTCAGGCGGTAGACCAGCGGCTCGTCCCAGGCGAGGCGGAGGCTATCCGCTACGGTACTGAGGGGCACACTGTGGAAGAGTTCGTCTTGCACGGCCTCCATGCTCTTCCCCCCCGATAGGATTTGTTGCATCATCTCGCTGGAAAAGTGGAGGTTTATCGTGCTCCATACGGGGATATTCCAAAGGTCTTTTATCGGGCTCCCATCGGCTTCGCGCATCTGGAGGTTTACCAACAGGGAGCGGTCCTGGTCGGTAAGCACGCCTACGGGCATGCCCTCGTTCGCCGCCTTGAGCGCATTGCCGATATCGCTCCGCTCGATGCTGGCACGCAGGGCATTGGCGCGGTTATACTTTGCGATGAAGGTTTTGCCCCGGGGCTTCCAGTTGTTTTGCACCGAATAGGGGTCCACGTAGGGGCAGCGGCGCATGATGTCTTCTGCCTGCTGGCTCAAATGCCGGAGCACGGCTGGGTCGGGGCCGGAAAATTCAACCTCGACGGTATGGGAAGTCGATACGGAGAAATTGTACTTCCTGATACGGATGTAGGCATCGGGATACTGGGCGCGGAGCTGCTCCCGGATAACGGGTATCTTCTCTACAACGGTCTGGTAGTCTGCACAATCGACCATGAGTTCGCCATAACAATCACCCCCGGACGTCATCGGGCGCACCAAGCAGTAGTAGGCCGGGGCGCTGCCCATGCTCGCGGCTACGCGTTCGACGGCGGGGTTCTTTGCCAGCAAGGCGCTCATTGCCTGGAGGTCTCGCCTTACGCTATTGGGATTGCTCTGCGGCGGGAAGAAGCACTCTACGACAAACTGCTTGTAGTCGAAGTCCGGAAAGAAGAGGTTCTTCACCCGCGTCATCCCAAAGATACTGACACCCAATAGGACGACTGCCACCGAGAGGGTAGCCACGCGGTGGTGGATGAGGGTCGTCACCGCCCTACGCACGAAGCGGTGGACAGGCGAGTTCATGACCTCGCCCGGCTGCTTGGCCTTTTCGCGGACGGGCAGCCAGGACTTGGCGCAGATGGGCACCTGGATAAGCGCCAACACCCAGCTGGCCAGCAGGCTGACGCAGAGTACGAGGAAGAGGTCGCTCGCGTATTCGCCTACGGAGCCCGGGCAGAGGTAGAT
Organism: uncultured Parabacteroides sp.; assembly: GCA_944325335.1. GTDB lineage: Bacteria > Bacteroidota > Bacteroidia > Bacteroidales > Tannerellaceae > Parabacteroides. The sequence goes on from CALUZR010000002.1 coordinate 102,076, forward strand.
GGCGAGGAAGGTTGAGGCGGCGATGACGGTCGCCCCCAAGAGCGGGAGCGCGGTATTGCGCCCGATGCGGTAGAGGTAGGTCTTCGGGCCGAAACCCCGCTGCTTGTCTATCAGTATCCCATCCATGATGACGATGGCGTTGTCTACCAACATGCCCATAGCCACGATGAAAGCGCCGAGCGAGATGCGCTGCAGGGTCGTCCCCAATACCAGTAAGATGGGGAAAGAGAGGGCGATGGTCAGGATCAGCCCAAAGCCGATAATTACCCCGCTGCGCAGGCCCATGCTGAAAATCAGGACGAGAATCACGATGGCCACGGACTCTACGAGGTTCCACATGAAGGAGCTGATGGCCTCGTCCACCTTGTCGGGTTGGAAAAAGACCTTCTCCGTTTCCATCCCGGCAGGGACCTGTTTCATCACTTCCGCCAACTTTTGGTCCACAGCCCTTCCGACGTCGGGGACTATCGCATCGGCCTCCATCGCAAGGCAGATGGCCAACGCCGGTTTACCCGATACGAAGAAGCCGTTCCGCTGCGGCTCGGCGTATGTCCGCTCGATATGGGCGATGTCGCCAAGCCGTACTTGCTTGCCGTCTGTCGTTTGGATGAGGATTTGGCGGATGTCCTCCTCATCGCGGATATTCCCGGAGACAGCCAGGCGCAGCCTATCGTCGCCGTTCGGATAGACGCCTGCATCTACCGTCTGGTTCGCCCCGTTGAGCGCAGACATGATCTGGACGGGGATGAGCCCGTTGCGCGAGAGTTGCTCTTTAGACAATTGGATATTAATCACTTCGTCCCTATTCCCGACGATATTCACGCGCTTCACGCCGGGGACAGCCAGGAGGGCGCGGCGGATCATCTTGGCATATTGGTACATCTCCGGGTAGGTGTAGCTATCGCCTTTCAGGGCATAAAAGATACCGTAGACATCCATCATGTCGTCCACGACCACAGGATCGTAGCAACCCGAGGGCAGGGAGGAGCGCAGATCGTTGACCTTGCGGCGGAGGAGGTCGAAGTGTTGCTCCAAATCCGCGAGGGGGACTGTCATCAGGAATTCGACCGTGAAGGAGGCCATGCCCGTGCGGCACTCCGTCTTTATCTTCTTGACATCGGGCAACGCCCTGAGGGCATCTTCCACCTTGACCGCTACGTCGAGTTCGACCTCGTGGGCACTGGCACCCGGATAGGGGATTACGACCATCGCCTGCTTGATGGCTACGGCCGGGTCTTCCAGCTTGGGCATCTGGATGAAAGCAATCACGCCTGCCACGACGACCGCTACCATGAGCGACCAAAACAGGGTAGCGCGGCGCATAAAGAACTGGGTGATTTTCATTACAGCAGCCCTCCTACGTTGGTTTTCGTATGTTCGGGAATTGGCTTAACCTTTTCCCCTTCCCGGAGCGCATGGACACCGGCGTGGACGAGGGCCTCATCCCCTTTCAGACCGGAGACAAGGGCGCGACCTTCCGCATCGAGGTCCCCTTCCACCTGCACCCCTACCTTATATATAATAGAGTCTGGCCCGATGGCCCACACGTAGCTCTCCCCTTCTGCCTGGAAAAGGGCGCGGAGCGGGAGGGCAAATAGGCGGGTTGAATCTTCCCCGGTGAAGAGGAGCTCCGCCTCCATATTCAGGCCGGCCGTAAGCGCCTGGCCGGGTTGGCGTTCGAAACCTAAGCGCATCCGGTAGAGCTGGGTCGCGTCGGCCTTGGGCATGAGGCTGAGGAGCTTCATCGGGTAGGATTCGCCCGACGCGGTGAGGGCGCGGCAGGTAATGCGGCTGAGGCTGTTCCGCTTTTCGTAGATGGACGAGGGGACATCTACCTCTACCTCCATCCCATTCACATCCAGGAGCGTAATGACCGGCGTACCGGCATCGACCATCTCTGCCCGCTCGAAATTAACACTACGTACGTAGCCGGCTACGGGTGCCTGGAGGTGGGTGTAGGCCAGCTTGTTCTGGTTTACTTGCAGTTGCACCTGGAGCTGCTTCAGTCCGGCCTGGGCCTTTTCGTACTCGTTGGTAGAGACGCTCTTCCCCCTGTATAGTTGAGTGATACGCGCTACCTCGTCGCGGAGCTGGTCGTATTGCACCTGGAGCGCCTCCACGCCCAGGCGGTAGTCGGCGTCGTCTAAGGTAGCGATAAGTTGACCGGGCTGTACGTAGTCGCCCTCGCTCACGGCGATGCGCTTGATTTGCCCGGGAGTCTTGAACCCCAGGCTGATTTCGCTCGCTTCCCGCACGATGCCCGAGAAGCGGGCGGCTGTCTGCGTGCTGGCAGGCATGGGGCGGGTGAGCAATACACTATGGACTACCTCCTCTTGCGGAGGCGTCGCGCAGCCGGCAAGCAAGAGTCCGGCGAGCGGTAGGATAAGATGAAATTGTTTCATGCCTTGTATCTGTTTTTACTGTTCTGATGAGGGCAAAGGTCATACATTTGTACCTATTTCGTACCACCTAATCGGATAGAAAAATGTCCTTTTGGATGAAATTGAGATTAAATAAGGGAGATTTTTGGCGTAGCTATTGTTCTAAATCGCTATATTTGCCTTTAAATATAGACTTAGTATGATAGATAGTTCCATTTTCCTCCGGTTAGATATGGGGATGTTCGTTGGGATGGAGCATACCCTCTTCTTCGAAGATGAGTTTATGCTGGCAGATAATTTCGGTTTGCCGGCCGAACTGGCTTCGACATCCAAGTTCATGGCTGCATATCCCTTTAAGATTACCTTTACCTTTATGATCCTGTGCACCCGAGGAAGCATACGGGTACAAGTAAACCTCCAGGAGGTCCTGCTGGAGGCCAACCATGCGTTGATACTCTTACCCAATACGATAGGACAATGCCTGGAGGTGAGTGATGACTGCCAGGTAGCTATGATTGCCTACCGCGATGAGAAGTATATCGATGACAGCCACTCGGACCTGCACATGCTCTTCTACCGGTATCTTTCAAAAAACGCCCTGATGCTGCTCTCCCCCGATGAGATGGAGGAGACGCTGGCCATCTACCGCGCCATGTGGCGAAAGATAGAACAACCCGACTACGCCTTCACCCGCGACGCCCTGAATGGCTACATGCAAGTACTGGCCTGCAATGGCTATCAATGGATGCTGAACTACCAGCAGCAAGCGGAGCGGAAGCCGGTCGAAAGCCGCTCGGAGCAACTCTTCGAACGCTTCATCGAGCTGGTGCAACGCCATTATCGGCAAGAACGGGCCATCCAGTTCTATGCCCGCAAACTCTGTATCACACCGAAATACCTATCCCGTAAGGTGCATGAAGCAAGCGGACGCTATGCCGGCGACTGGATACGTGATTGCGTCATCCTCGAAGCGAAGGCCCTTCTGAAAAGTAAAGCCTATACCGTACAGCAGATCAGCGACCAACTAAACTTCCCCAACCCCTCCTTCTTCGGCAAATACTTTAAGGCTGCCACCGGCTGCTCGCCCCGGAAGTATATGTGGGAGTAGAGACAAGGGAACAGAATAATGTGTATCTTTGCCTATCTGATAATTAAAATTAAAATAGATTATGGAAGAAGCATTTGATTCCAAGAAAGTACCTGCCCGATTTGTCTATTGCGCAAAGGAGAACTGCCCGGTAGGCGAGGTATGCCTGCGCCGGTTGGCCTACACGCACGTATCGAAGGAGTTGGCAACCATCCATTGTGTTAATCTGGCGGCCTTGTCTGCCGACTCGACTACATGCCCCCATTTCCTCCCGGCCATAAAGGTGAAAATGGCATGGGGCATGTCTCGCCTGCTGGAAGGCTTACCATACGAAAAAGCATTGGCTATCAACCGCGACGTACGAGCCCTTTATCCGCATACCACGTTCCAACGTATCCGGCGCCAAGAGAAACCCATCACGCCCCAAAAACAGCGGCAAATCGACGCGATCTTCCAGTATTATGGCATCCGTACGTCGCCCCAATACGACCGTATAACCGAGGAATACGACTTCAGGTAGTACCCTTTGCCCCCTCCAGGCATAGGCATGTAAGTCAAAAGGTAGTAGGTGTTGGCTTTTCCCCTGCCTTGGTCCAGGCGAGACCAAGGCGGGGTCCAACAGAGACCCATGGGCGGTCCAAGGGAGATCCAGGCGTGGTCTGGGCAACACTTCCTATACCTGTCTGTACCGAGGTTTAAGCTAAGCGTAAGCGAGCAGGAACCTCTCCACCTGCGGGATCAGGGCGGAGCGGCCGTCGTTGAGGATGGTGTAGTCGGAAAGGCGGCGTTTTTCCTCGTCGGGCATTTGGCTCTGGATGCGGCGGAGAATGGCTTCGCGCGGGGCGTGGTCGCGCTCGGCGGCGCGATGGAGGCGGACGTCGAGCGGGGCGTAGACCATGAGGCGGACATCGACAAGGTGCTCGAAACCAGACTCGAAGAGGATGGCAGACTCGAGGGCGCAGAGGGGCACGGATTGCCGGCCGCACCAGGCTTCGAAGTCGGCCTGCACAACGGGATGGATCAGGCGGTTGACGCGTTCGAGCTGCGTGCGGTCGCCGAAGATGGCCGCCGCCAGCCGCTTTTTATCGAGCCCACGGGGCGTATAGATGGCGGAGCCGAAGAGCGAAGAGAGGCCTTCGCGGATGACGGGAGAGCTGTCCGTCAGCCGTTTGCTCTCCTCATCGGCAATGTAGACCGGGACGCCGAAGGTCTGGAGGAGCTGCGCCACGACCGATTTGCCGCTCCCGATGCCGCCTGTGATGCCGATGCGTTTCATGGGACGCGGACGTTTTGTTCGAGGAGGAATTCGATCTTCGGCGGGTCGATGCGGTAGGTCTTGACCCATTCAGGGCGCGAAGAGAGGTCGATGGCCAGCGTGCCGGAGACGTTTTCCTCCAGCAAACGGAACGGAATTTCGATGACAAGCAGGTCTTCCGTCAGCATCTTGAATTTAGACACCGGTATGTTGCACGAGACTTCCACCTCTTGCGGGAAGGTGCGAACGGTGTATCGCTCCGGGACTTGCACGAAGCGGACGGGCACCGTGAGCGTCTTTTCGGTATATTCTTCGATGGGAATGGTGACCGAGACGCCTTCCGAGTGGAACGCCACGCCGTCGATCGTCTCTAAAGTGGCATTCTTCACGACGGTTTTCTTTCCCTTCTCGATTTTCAAGAACTCCGTGCGCACGGATTGGATGGAATCGAGGAGCGAAGCGCTGCCGTAGATCGTCACGTGCGAAGGCGAGATCAGGATGTCTCCCGAGACCAAAAAGCCGGTTTGCGTCTCGATAGAGCCGTTGAACACGACGGGCACTTCTTTGCTTTTCTGCTCGTCGAAAGGCAGCGAAAGGGCTTGCGGCTCGAAATGGGAGAGCGAAGTCGAGGCAAGGAGTTGCTTCGAAATCTCCTCTTGGAGCGTGCTTCGGCCCACAAGGTAGCGCGATTCGTCTTGGCGGAGCTTTTGCACGTCGAGCGTGATCGTGCGGAACTTCTGCCCCAAGGTGTAGTTCAAGAGCGCGCTGCCTTTGTCTTTGACGTGGATGCGCACCTCGGTCGGGACGCTGGGCGCGAGCGCGATGTTTGCCGGGACATTCTCGTATCGGATCGGGATAGACAAATCTGTTTCATATTCTTGTTGCAGGCTCTGCAGGAGCCAGAAGCCGAACGAAAGGAGCACGAAGCAGAAAAAAATCAAGGCTTCTTTCCACCGTTGGCGGTGCAAAAAAGCCTTCATGCCTGCCACCGTAGACTGGAATGCCCGCGAAAGTCCATTCAGCCGTGACATGTTTTTCCGTTTTTAGGAGTTATTACTTCTGTTTCGCATCTTCCGAAGAAGCGTAAATAGAGGCTTTATCTACTTGGATATTCACGCCATTGGCGATTTCGATCGTCATGTACACGTCGCCAATCTCGCGTATTTTCCCATAAATACCGCCGGCGGTGATCACTTTGTCGCCCACTTTGAGGGCTTCGCGTGCCTTTTGGATTTCCTTTTGCCGCTTCTGTTGCGGGCGGATCATGAAGAAATAGAAGATAGCGATGATGACCACCATCATGATGATGCCCGACCAGGAATCGCCTCCTGCGGCTGCTTGCAATAAAATACTTAAATTCGTCATATTCATTTATTATATATAAGTTATTTGCTTTCCATCGGTTTTTCGCCCCGACGCCGCAAATGTAAGGATAATATTTAATCTTTCAGCAAAAGCTGCTGTTTTTTTAATTCTTTGACAATCGTATCGAGGATTCCGTTGATGAAATGTCCGCTCTTGGGCGTGCTGTAATATTTCGCCAGGTCGATGTATTCGTTGAGCGTGACAATGGTCGGGATCGTGGGGAAGGTGAACAATTCGGCCAGGGCAATCTGCATGATGTGCATGTCCATCGTGGCGATTCGCTCGGCTTCCCAGTTTGTCATGTGCTTGTCAATCAAGTTGCGGAACTCGATGCCGCGCAAGAGCGCCTGGTGCAAGAGCTTTGTGGCGAAGAGCCTGTCTTCATCGTCTTTGAACATCGGGAGCAAGGGCTGTTTGCTTCCCTTCGCTTCCTCGAAGCGTTTAATGGTCTTGAGCGCGAAAGTCTCGATGATGGGCACGTCGTCGTTCCAATAGATACTCTTGTCTTCAAGGTACTCTTCCACGTCTTGGCTATTGCAAATCAACTTCTTGAACACCAGACGCCAGAACTCGCGGTCGGTCTCGTAATTGTCTTCCGGGTTCTTGAGGTATTCGGCGTAGATGTCTGACACGAGGATGCTATCCAGCACGTCTTTGACGAAGTCTTCGTCGTTCGCCCACGAGATGCCTTCCGCGTCGATTTGTTTCCGCAGCATTTCGTTGATTTCGAGCTGGGCCACGAAGCGATTGTCAATCAAGCGCGTATTCGGATTCAAATCCTCTTCGCCCGGCACATATTTATGTTTCCGGAGATCCAAGTTGCGGCGGTGCAAACGCGTCACTTCCACCATAAGAAGGAGTAAATAATAATACAAATTGTAAGATTTCTGGAGGCTGAACATCAATTCTTTTTCAGCAAGTTTCAAATCGTGCGTTTCGTTCTGATAATACGAATAAACGATTTGCAACACCTTAATTCGGATGAGAACTCTGTTAATCATTGTTTGAAGGAACTTCTTTTTTAATTTGGGTGCAAAGGTAAGGATTCTTTTTGATTTATCGCCCCTTTCCGCCCAAATTATTCTAAGAAAATCATTTCACGGCGTGAATGGAAAGGAATATAGGCATGAATGGAAAGGATCATCGTTATGAATGAAAAGGATTATCGTTATTATTTAGTTGTATATAATTAGACACGGATTTCACGGAATTACGCGGTTTTTATCTGTGTAAATCAAAATAAGCCGTGAAATCCGCGTAATCCGTGCCTTAAAATAAACAATCTGCGGTCCTCTGCGTGTCTTTACGGGTCAGCGGAAAATTTATGTGGATAAGACGAGTAAAAGTTGTACCTTTGTCGCATGAATGAATCCGTTTTAT
>CALUZR010000003.1 GCA_944325335.1 uncultured Parabacteroides sp.
GTTTCCCAGAATGAAATCTGTTACATTTCTGTCGGTGGCGTCCGGTTGATGTCGGAGGTCATCAAAGTAATAGGAAAGAATGCCTATGTGCAGGTATTCGAGAGCACACGTGGCATGCGTGTAGGAGATACCGCCGAGTTTCAAGGACACATGTTGGAAGTAACCTTAGGACCAGGCATGTTGTCGCGCAATTACGACGGTTTGCAAAACGATTTGGATAAGATGAAAGGCGTGTTCTTGAAACGCGGCGAATATACTTACCCGTTGGATGAAGAGAAGAAATGGACTTTCAAACCCTTGGCCGAGGTGGGCGACGAAGTAGAAGCAGGCTCTTGGTTGGGCGAAGTGGACGAGAACTCCCAACCGCACAAGATTATGGTTCCGTTCACCTTCGAAGGAACTTATACCATCAAGAGCCTCGTCCCGGAAGGGGAATATATCATTCATGATACGATAGCCGTGCTTTCCGATGCGAATGGCGAAGAGGTAAAGGTTACGATGGTACAGAAATGGCCGGTGAAGAAAGCCATTACGTGCTATAAAGAGAAACCACGTCCTTTCAAGCTTCTGGAGACAGGTGTCCGTACGATTGATACGGTGAATCCGATCGTAGAGGGCGGTACGGGATTTATCCCTGGTCCGTTCGGTACAGGTAAGACAGTGCTCCAGCACGCCATCTCCAAGCAGGCGGAAGCGGATATCGTGATTATCGCGGCTTGCGGTGAACGTGCGAACGAGGTAGTGGAAATCTTTACGGAATTCCCTGAATTGGTTGACCCGCATACGGGACGTAAGTTGATGGAACGTACCATTATCATTGCCAATACATCAAACATGCCGGTGGCAGCCCGTGAAGCCTCTGTCTATACAGCTATGACGATTGCTGAATACTACCGGAGCATGGGATTAAAGGTATTGCTTATGGCGGACTCTACTTCCCGTTGGGCGCAGGCATTGCGTGAGATGTCTAACCGTTTGGAAGAGCTTCCGGGACCGGATGCATTCCCGATGGACCTCTCGGCTATCATTGCCAACTTCTATGCCCGCGCGGGTTATGTATTATTAAATAATGGTAAGACGGGTTCGGTTACGTTCATCGGTACGGTATCTCCGGCAGGTGGTAACTTGAAAGAGCCAGTGACGGAGAACACCAAGAAGGTAGCCCGTTGCTTCTATGCTTTGGAGCAGGAACGTGCGGATAGGAAACGTTATCCGGCGGTGAACCCGATTGATAGTTACTCGAAGTATTTGGAATATCCGGAGTTCCAAGAATACATCTCCAAGCATATCTCTCCGAGCTGGATTGACAAGGTAAACGAAATCAAGACACGTATGCTTCGTGGTAAGGAGATTTCGGAACAGATCAACATCTTGGGTGATGACGGTGTGCCGGTAGATTACCACGTGACGTTCTGGAAGTCCGAGCTTATCGACTTCGTCATCTTGCAACAAGATGCGTTCGACCCGATTGATGCCGTGACTCCGCTTGTACGCCAAGAATTCATGTTGGATAAGGTGATTGCGATCTGCCGCGCCGAGTTCCAGTTTGAGACCTTCCTCGAGGTAATGGACTATTTCAAGAAAGTCATCAATATCTTCAAGCAGATGAACTATTCGGAGTACGAGAGCGAGCAGTTCAAGAAATTCAACGAAGAGTTGGATGCTTTGTTAAAAGAAAGAATGAAATAAATAGATAATCAGTATGGCAACAAAAGCATTTCAAAAGATATATACAAAGATTACCCAGATTACGAAGGCAACCTGCTCGTTGAAGGCGACAGGTGTCGGGTATGATGAGTTGGCTTCGGTAGATGGCAAGCTGGCTCAGGTGGTAAAGATTATCGGTGATGAGGTAACGTTGCAGGTATTCTCCGGTACGGAAGGCATACGCACGAATGCCGAAGTCGTATTCATGGGAAAGGCACCTTCGTTGAAGGTTGGCGACCAGTTAGCGGGACGTTTCTTCAATGCCTATGGTGAGCCGATAGATGGTGGCCCTATTCCAGAAGGCAAGGAGGTCGAAATCGGAGGCCCTTCGGTCAACCCAGTACGTCGTAAACAGCCTTCTGAACTGATTGCAACGGGTATTGCAGGTATCGACTTGAACAATACCTTGGTGACGGGGCAGAAGATACCGTTCTTCGCCGATCCGGACCAACCGTTCAACCAGGTCATGGCCTTAGTGGCTATGCGTGCGAAGTCTGACAAGATCATCCTTGGGGGTATGGGTATGACCAATGATGACTATCTCTTCTTCAAGAATACGTTTAGCAATGCGGGTGCGTTGGATCGTATCGTGAGCTTCATCAATACAACCGAAGACCCTTCGGTGGAACGTATCTTGATTCCGGATATGGCCCTATGCGCGGCTGAATACTTCGCTGTAGAGAAACATGAGAAGGTGTTGGTACTATTAACCGATATGACGAACTACGCTGATGCGTTGGCCATCGTCTCGAACCGTATGGACCAGATCCCATCGAAGGACTCCATGCCGGGTTCCTTGTATTCGGATTTGGCCAAGATATATGAGAAGGCAGTGCAGTTCCCGGATGGTGGTTCCATTACCATTATTGCAGTGACGACCCTTTCTGGCGGTGACATTACACATGCCGTACCGGATAATACGGGTTACATCACCGAGGGACAGCTCTACCTCCGTCGTGATAGCGATGTGGGCAAGGTCATTGTGGATCCGTTCCGTAGCTTATCGCGTCTGAAACAATTGGTAACAGGTAAGAAGACCCGCGAGGACCATCCACAAGTGATGAACGCTGCCGTACGCCTCTATGCCGATGCCGCGAATGCAAAGACCAAGATGGAGAACGGTTTCGACCTCACGGATTACGATAACCGTGCGTTGTCCTTCGCGAAGGATTACTCTTCGAAGTTATTGGCAATCGACGTGAACCTCGATACGACCGAGATGCTCGACGTCGCGTGGGGTCTGTTTGCCAAGTATTTTAAACCGGCCGAGGTGAATATTAAACAGAACTTGGTCGACAAGTATTGGAAGGACTGACAATACAATTAAATAGGTATGGCTATCAAGTTTCAATATAATAAGACGTCGCTTCAGCAATTGGAAAAGCAACTGAAAATGCGCGAACGGTCGCTCCCCACGATAAAGAGCAAGGAGAGTGCATTGCGCCTCGAGGTGAAGCGTACCAAAGACGAAGTAGGCAAGTTGGAACTTCAGCTGGAACAAGAGATACAGAGCTACGAGCACATGGTGGCTTTATGGAACGAATTCAATCCCGACTTAATCCGGGTGAAGGACGTCTCCTTGGCTACCAAGAAGATCGCAGGGGTCATCGTCCCCGTCTTAGATGAGATACAGTTTGAGATAGGACGTTACAGCCTCTTTAGCTCCCCTTCGTGGTTTACCGACGGCATCGACTTACTCAAGCAGTTGGCACGCACGGGTATCGAGGCCGAGTTCTCTTCTATGAAGCTGGAGTTGTTGGAACATGCCCGGAAGAAGACCACACAGAAGGTGAACCTTTTCGAGAAGGTACAGATTCCGGGGTACAAAGACGCGATCCGTAAGGTAAAGCGTTTTATGGAGGATGAGGAGAGCCTCTCTAAGTCTTCACAGAAGATCATGAGGGCGAACCAAGAGAAACGTAAAGCAAAGACAGAGGAGGCAAGCGTATGATTGTCAAGATGAGTAAATATGCCTTCATGGTATATCATAAGGAATACGACGCTTTCCTGCAAGAATTGCGGGAATTGGGTGTCTTGCATGTCAAGGAGATCAACTCCATTAAGGACCATGACGGCCTGCAATCGTTGCTCGCCGAGCGGAAGCGCCTTGATGCAGCAGTGCGCTTCTCGGCGGCCCGCAACAAGCAGTCGTACGAGACCGTCTATCCCGCCGGTAACGTGGATAAGGAAAAGGGTCTACAGATGGCCGCACATTTGGAGGATCTACAGGAAAAGATGCACCGCCTCATGACCCGGAAGGCCGCCCTCGAGAAGGACATGGCCTACATGGAAATATGGGGGGACTTCGACTTCACGAATATCCGCCTTCTTCGCGAGGCAGGATATGCGGTGGACTTCTATAGCTGCCCTACGTCGCACTACGAACCGAAGTGGGGCGAGGAGTATAATGCATTCTTGGTAAACAATGTTCAATCCATCACGTACTTCGTCACCGTGACCAAGGTAGGTACTCCTATCGAGATCGATGCCGAACGTGCTAAGATGCCGGGTAAGGGACTCAAAGAGCTGCAGGACGATTATCTACATTTGGAAGTAGAGATCAATGGCTTAGATATGGCTATCGACGCCTACGCGGCCCTTCATTACAACGATATGATAGAGGCAGACAAGCTCATTCAAGATGAGTTTAACTACCTCAACGCATGGGCGCAGACAGACCACGAGGCCGAGGACCGCTTGCTCATCTTGGAGGGCTTCGTCCCCACTGCGGAGGCGCAATCCCTCGAGAACGCACTCTCCGCCAAGGGTTATTATTACCTGCCATTGGAGATCAAGGAGGAGGAGCCCGTCCCCATTAAGCTGCACAACGATGCCTTCTCGCGTCTCTTCGAGCCTATCACACGAATGTTCTCCCTCCCGAACTATACGGAGTTCGACCCGACCCCCTTCTTCGCCCCCTTCTTCATGCTCTTCTTTGGGCTATGCTTTGGTGATGGTGGGTATGGGTTGCTGGTCATATTGGTCTGCGCTTACTTCAAAAGGAAGGCGAGCCCGCAGGTCAAGGACTACCTCTCTCTCTTCCAATACTTCGGATTGGCAGCACTCATCGTGGGTACCTGCACAGGGTCTATATTCGGTGTGGCGCTGGCTACCGTACCGGCGTTGGCCGCAGTCAAGGACTACTTCGTCAGCAGTGATAACCTGATGACCTTCTCCATCATTATTGGGTTGGTACAGATCGTCTTCGGAAAGACGGTGGCGGCCCTAAAGACCATGCAGCAGCGGGGCACGAAGTACGGCATCGCCCCCATGGCGTGGGTCTTCGTCATCATCGCCTTACTCGTGGCATTGGGTCTCCCGATGCTCAGCGTCCAGCTTCCTTCATTACTGGTAAACGTATGCTTCGGCATCGCAGGGTTGGGCCTCCTCGTGGCCTTCCTCTACAACTCGCCGGGGAAGAACGTCTTCCTCAACCTTGGGACAGGACTCTGGAACACGTACAACATGGCCTCTGGTCTGCTGGGGGATACCCTCTCGTATATTCGTCTCTTCGCTATCGGGCTCACCGGGTCCATCCTGGGCGGTGTCTTTAACTCGCTGGCGATAGACATGACGGAGGGCATGAACATCTTCCTGCGCATCATCGTCATGCTCCTTATACTCGTATTGGGACATGCCATCAACTTTGGTCTTTGCACCATAAGCTCCCTGGTACACCCCTTACGTTTGATATTCGTTGAATACTATAAGAATGCCGAGTTCGAAGGTGGCGGTAAGGATTACCGGCCCTTCAAGAAGGCTTAACGGGGCAACCCACAAACAAGAACAAGAACAAAGTAATAACATTAAAAACATTCATCATTATGGAACCTATTTTATTAGCTTACTTAGGAATTGCATTTATGACAGGTTTAACCTTCATTGGTAGTAGTTATGGAGTCACGATCACGGGTAATGCTGTGGTCGGGGCGATGAAGAAGAACCCCGATGCCCTCGGGTCGTATATCGGCTTGAGCGCGCTCCCTTCGTCGCAAGGGTTGTATGGCTTCGTGGGGTACTTTATGATGCAACCGTTCGTCACGGCCGACATCTCCTTACTCAACGCGATCGCCATCTTCGCGGCCGGTTTAGTCCTTGGTTTTTCAGGTCTGATCTCGGCTATTCGTCAGGGGCAAGTCTGCGCTAACGGTATCGCGGCGATAGGTGCTGGTCACAATGCCTTCGGGTCCACGATGGTCATGGCCGTCTTCCCCGAGCTCTACGCCATCTTAGGTCTTCTTGTCACGATCTTGATAAGCACGAGTCTTGCCGCTTAAGGCTCAATTAATTCATTATTCACTCATAAAGGTATCCCCGGGAATCGCTCATTTAGATTCTCGGGGATTAATGTATATGGACTTGTCCAATTAATAATTAAAAGGTAACAATTAACAACGAGAAGGACCCTCTTCGTTGTTCATTGTTACCTTTTAATTTTTAATTATATGAGTGTGATTTGAGTGTCATATTCAATCACTCTTTCCTCTTCGAGGACACCTTCTTCCTCATCATAATAGGTCTTGAAGCGGAGGATATATTTCCCTTCGGCCAACTCGTTTACCATCTTGAATATCACCTTCTCAGGATTATTGATGGTAATCGACGCTGCCTGAATGGTCTCGATCACACCTAACTCTGATTCCATCTCAATAATACCCTTACTTACGCCATCCTTAGCCAGCACCATGATACCTCTACCATCCACTTCCGCATAGCTATCACGCTTCACCTGGTTAGGTGTCTTAGACAAGAGGTCGCATACCGCCGTGATGGCTGGGCCTTCTCCTGTACTATCCTTACCAATCATCATACTTACACTCTTAGCTGCATCCTTCATGGCCTGCTTCGGAGTAAATACAATCTTTGGAGTCTTGAGTGCCTTTGTAACGGTTACGTCCTCCTTCTTGCTCATCATCTTGGATGGTACAACAATTCGGATAGCACCTAACTCTCCTAAATCAACATTCCTACCTTCGGATAATGCCTCACATATAATATGAGTCATACTACTAAGTGCATTTTTCACGTCACCAGTAGTTAGCGAAGTTTCCCTTTCAATACGCTTTAAAAGTGTATCGATGGTCATTTTGTCTTGAGTTACTGGATATGCATAATAAACAGTCTCTCCTTTACGATCGCCCAATGGCAATACTTTTGTCTTTACCTCAAATTTCAACATGATCTTAAAAAATTAGTTTGTTAAATTATGAATGAAATCCTTTATATATCTCATTAAAAAATCACCTTAAATAAGCACGAGTCACCGTGACTTACCCCAATTGTAAGTCACCGTGACTTACCATTGCAAGTCACCGTGACTCGTGACTGCAAGTCACGGTGACTTATAACAACGAGTCACGGTGACTTGTATTCACGACTCACAGTGATTCGTATGCAAAGGTATAATATACCTATGAAACCACCAAATAAATACCTACTTTTTTTACCCATTATGAGGCATTTATGAGAAAAAAAGTAGGTCAAAATAGTGAGTATTCTTGCAATTTAATGATTTAATACAAATATGAATACTTATTTATATTAACAACCCGTCCCATCCAAGCTACATGTAGGCCCTTCATCCTCCTTCGCGCAAGGTTTCAACCCCGCCTCTTCAGGAGTCAAAGTAACCGTTCCATCTTCCAAGAGGAAGCAAGGAATACCGATGGAGCCGGTCCATTTACACTCATCGAATAGGGGGTTATTGTCTCGCAATCGGAGGAACTCTTTGAGGTATTTCACATGCGTACCGATATCGACGAGCTCATACTTCGCGTTTCCCTTCACCTGTTCTTCTACCTGCGTGCAGTCGGGGCACGTACCCATACCATAAATCTTAATCATGACTTTTCCTTATTATATATATGTATATACAAAGGTAGGAAAATTATAAATGAAGAATGAAGAATGAAGAATTAAAATGGAAACTTTTAATGGAAAAGGATGATAATATGCGATTATTTTCTTACCTTTGCCCTAATAACTTAAATAGGAACATCATGAGCGTCATTGATTCAATTAACAATAGCAGCGGGACGGCGTTTACTTTTGAGATTCTGCCACCCCTCAAGGGGAACAGCATCCAGAAGGTATATAATGTGATCGACAAGCTGCGCGAGTTCGAGCCAAAGTACATCAACATTACCTCGCATCATAGCGAGTATATCTATAAGCCGCAACCCGATGGTAGCCTCCGGAAGGTGAATATTCGTAAGCGGCCGGGGTCGGTCGCCATAGCCGCTGCCATTCAGAATAAGTATGGGATTCCGGCGGTGCCTCATATTATATGTAAGGGGTTCACGAAGGAGGAGACTGAGTATGCCCTTATAGATTTGAACTTCCTCGGCGTACACAACCTGTTGCTCCTGCGCGGGGACGTGAAGACGCTCGAAGTAGAACGGCAACCGGAGCTCTACCACCAGCATGCCACCGACCTACAACAACAGGTGAACCAGTTCAACGAAGGGATCCTACTCGATGGCTCGCCTATCGAGGGTATCGATACACCATTCTCTTATGGGATGGCCTGCTATCCAGAGAAACATGAGGAAGCCCCGAACATGGAGTCGGACCTAAGGTATGCGAAGATGAAGGTCGCGAACGGGGCCAGTTACCTCGTCACGCAGATGTTCTTCGACAACACGAAGTACTATGATTTCGTCTCACGATGCCGTGCCGAAGGGATCCAAGTACCCATCATCCCGGGCATCAAACCGATTGTGTTCTGCAACCAGCTAACGGTCCTACCCCGCGTGTTCCATTCAGACATACCCGAGCCCTTCGCGGCCGAGCTTCGCAAATGTAAAACAGACGAGGAGGCGAAGGAAGTAGGGGTGGAATGGTGCATCACACAGTGTAAGGACCTGATGGCACACAACGTCCCCAGTCTCCACTTCTATACGATGATGGCTTCGGATAGCGTTAGAAGAGTAGCAAAGGCGATTTACTAAGTATATAATAAAACACAGAGGCACGGAGTCACGGAGGCTTATTTATTGATTTAATATCTCTAAATAAATAAAACCTCCGTGTCTCCGTGCCTCTGTGTTCAAATTACTCTACCACCGGCAATATGACCCGCGATGGGGCATCCTGCTGATGGTAAATACGGATGCATTGCTGCATCTCGAAGTCCTCAACGCCACAGGTATAGGTATTGATGAAGCGCTGCGGGTTACGGTCGATGATGGGGAACCAAGAGCTTTGGATCTGGATCATGAGGCGGTGCCCCGGCAGGAACTTGTGGGCCACGTCCGGAAGTGTATAAGATACCTCAGTGACCTCGTTCAGGACGAACGCCTTCGGGTATTCAAAGCTCTCACGATAACGTCCCCTAAAGAGTTCACCACGGACCATGAGCTGGTAGCCTCCCATGGGATAGCGGCTGTCCTTCAGGTGTGCCTTAGCCTCGTCGGGATACTTGTAATTAGCGGGGAAGACATCGATCACCTTGACCATAAAGTCCGCATCCGTACTACTGATGGCCGTCTGTAATTGTACCTCGATAGGGCCCGCCAACGTGAGCGTATCCGTGAGTATAGGTGAGACGAAGGTAAGGACATCCGGGCGAGATGATGCAAAGCGTTGATCATCTACCATATACTCTAACGTACGATAGGTAACAGGGTTCGCTGTGAAGGGCACTGGCTTGCTCATATCGGAGATGTATTCGGTATAGGAAGAGGTCTTAGTCGGGGCCACGGTGGATACTGCTCCATCTTCACGAAGATAGAAAGGGGTAGGGGTAACGTCTGCGGCAGGCCACTCGTCCATGAACCGCCACTCATTTGCACCCGTATGAAAGACACTAACCCTATGCGAGGGCTTCTCGCCCTTCCCCTCGAGGTAATACCGGAAGAACGGGTACTCGATCTCGTCCTTGTAGTAGGCCGAGGTGCTTCCCCCAAAATACATCTGACCAAACCCCTCGAAGGAGCGGCGTGTCCAGGCACCATGCCACCAAGGTCCGAAGGCTAAATAGAGTTCAGTGTCTGGAGATTGGGAGCGGATTGCCTTGTATGTATTCCATGCCCCATAGCAGTCCTCGGAGTCGAACAGTCCCCCTACAACAAGTATCGCCGGACGTAGATTATAGCAAGAGCGACGGGCATCCCGTTCCTGCCAGAACGAGTCAAAGTTGGGGTGCTCTTTGATCTTATTCCAGAGTGTTTCGGTGGTGTCCTTGACCAAGCGATCCGCATCACGAAAGGTGCCGAGGGCGAGGAAATCAGTATAGACATCATGCTTCACGATGGAGTCCATTACCCCCTTCCCTTGATGCCGCCCTTCGAGCCACGGCAGGAAGTTGGTGGTTTGCAAGAAGGTGAAGGCTCCATTGTGATGGCGATCGTCACCTCGGAACCAATCGGTCACGGGACCCTGGGGCGATACGGCCTTGAGTGCCGGGTGATTCGAAGAGGCAGTCATGGTCGCCTGGAACCCGTCATAACTAATCCCCCAGGTACCTACCCGCTGGTTGCTATGGGTGTTGTGGATGAGCCACTCAATAGTATCATACGTATCCGTAGCTTCATCGATCGCCTTCCCATTCATGCGGTCGGGGTGGAGGGGACGAACCTGTACGAACTCGCCCTCACTACGATGGCGACCGCGGATATCTTGGAACACCAGGATGTAGTTATGCTTGAGGTACTGTTTCATGCTGCCTTCACGGTCTTTCACGGCCCTATCGAACCCCTCCCCGTAGGGCTCACATGAGTAAGGAGTGCGCATCATAAGGATCGGATGGCGCTCCCCATTATCCTTCGGCTCGTAGATCGCGGTATAGAGCTTCACCCCATCGCGCATAGGGATCATCACCTCCCGCTTTGTATAATACTGCTTGGCCACGAGCTCCAAGCTATCTACCTTATTCGTATGCTCTTGGGCAAATGTAGTCAGCCCCGCGAAGCCCATCGCGGCGGCCAGTAAGATCAGTCTGCTATGCTTCATGATTATTCGTTATTAGGATTCATCTTTTCGTTTAGATAAGCAATGCGCTTGAGGGCCTTGCGTTTGGTCTCTACCATCTGATGAATGTCCGATAGGGCAGAGGCAAGGTGATACGTAGCCACGAGTGCCTTTTTGTCGGCATCGGCCATGTAGATGATGTAGGGTTTTCCCCCTTTATACTCTACCTTGATGCGCTCCCCGGCATGGTCATAGATAAACTTAATGGCCTCGCGCCCATGGTCCCCTTTATACGTGACCACCTCCGTAGTAGCCCCCATGTCCTGGAAATGGTAGTTCACACCCCCGTCATACGGTATGGAGGCAGTCTCGGCGAAGAGGCCCTCCGGGGTACTTAGTTTAATACTTGTGTGGTCGATGGGCCGTGACCCATAATAGACACTCGCGAGGTACATCTCCCCGTTCTCATCTACACCACACCTTACGTAGCATCGTTGGACATTGCGCTCGATCGTTTGTCCCTTCCAGACATAGTTACCTATCTCCTGATAGAGGGTATCCTTTTCAAAGGTAAAGCCTGCCTTCAAGGAGTCTGCCTCGTGGACGCGAATAGGCATAAGGCTATCGCAAAATGCAATGTTACGCTCGGCCTCCTTGAGGTCCACCTGGCGCATAAGGGTAAGTGCCTCCCGGAGTACTTTATACTCTTTGGGATACTTCGCCCGGAGGCTGTCTATCTCACTACGAGCCGCAAAGAACTCGTTCTGCTGTAGGTGAAGGCGCGCCTCCTCTAAGAGTGCCTGTGCCTCCCGTTCTGACTGGCTACATCCCCCCACGAGGGCTGCCATCAGCATACATACAATCGTTTTCTTCATACTGCTAATTGATTTATGGTTGCAAAGGTACGTCATTATGGAGAAATGCCCATATTTATCAGGCGGAAAACTTACATAGATAGGTATAAATAGGGGGAAATGTGGGTATAGACTATAGGTTATCGTGACGAAAAAAGGGAACCCATCAGAGTTCCCCTTTCAACATCTTACCGGCGATACGTGCCGCCGACGCTACATACCGGACGCAAGGTCGCTTCGCATAATACTCCGGAGTACGAAGGGAGGGCGACGGGTCCCGTTGAGCAGCAGCGGCCGCGGGTAACAGTTCACGGCAGACGAGGGTCCCATACAGTTCCTTGAACGCCGCCCCTTGACGTTGCACCATGGCGTAATTACGGGTGCGGGCCTGCTGGTCCTTGGGGTCATCTACCGGGTAACGAAAGCCCGTCAGCATGACCATAGCACTCACCGTGCCACAGGTCTCCCGCATCCGCCCCATGCCTCCACCAAAGGAGACAGACATCCGCTTAGCTAAGTCGAAATCCACACCCACGATGTCCGCATACGCCAGGAATACGGACTGTGCGCAGTTATAGCCCGATTCGAAGTTCTGCACCGCTTGTTTGACGCGCTCTTCTATGTCAAAGTCTTTCATCTCCGTAGGTGTATTAGAGTTCATAATCGACGCAGGCGCGGTCTGCCTTCACCGGGCCTATGATTCCCTTCGCTACCGCCACGTGTTCCGGATGGTTGGCGTACGTGCTGACGTCTGCCAGGGTATCGAGTTCCGTGAGGAGGATGATATCCCAGGTCTCGTCCGGGTTCACGTTGAAGCGCACCTCGATGTGACGGAGCACACTGATTTTCTCTCTTAGAGCCTCGAGGCGGTCCTTGATTTCGACCATCTTGGCTCTCTTAGCCTCAGGAGTTTCAAACTCCTTCAGCTTGAACATGACAATGTGTCTTACCATAACTTTTCTATTTAATACTTATATATGTTTTCCTGCAAGTAGGAGTCTTTATAACCCAAGAAGTAGAGAATCCCATCCAGCCCTATGGTGGAGATGGACTGTTCGGCCGTAGCTTTCACCTTAGGCTTCGCGTGGAAGGCAATACCCAGTCCGGCGAGGCTGATCATCGGGAGGTCGTTCGCACCATCGCCCACGGCCACGGTCTGCCGGATATCCACATTCTCTACCTGCGCTATGAGGCGGAGCAGCTCTGCCTTACGCTTCCCGTCGACGATCTCGCCCACATACCTGCCCGTGAGCTTGCCATTCTCCACTTCCAGCTCATTGGCATAGACATAGTCGATGCCGAACTTCTGCTTCAGATAGTTCCCGAAGTATGTGAACCCACCCGAGAGAATGGCGATCTTGAAGCCCACCTTCTTCAGGATACGCATAAGCCGGTCGGCGCCCTCGGTAATGGGCAGGTGCTCGGCAATGTCTTGCATGACGGAGACATCCAACCCCTTCAGCATCGCGCACCGGCGGGTAAAGCTCGTGCGGAAGTCTATCTCGCCCCGCATGGCCGATTCGGTGATGGCCTTCACCTCGTCGCCCACGCCCGCGCGCATCGCCAGTTCGTCGATCACCTCCGTCTCGATGAGCGTCGAATCCATATCGAAGCAGATCAGGCGGCGCATCCTCCGGTACATGCTATCCTCTTGGAATGAGATATCTACCTGCAGCTCCGAGGAGAGCTTGAGGAAGCTCGCCTTCATCAGCTCCTTGTCCCTGGGCGTGCCCCGGACCGAGAATTCTACACTCGCCTTAGGCGTGCGTTCGCTCTCTTCTAGGGGGATGCGGCCGGTGAGGCGCTTAATCGCGTCGATGTTCATGCCCTGCTCGGCGATGATGCGGCTCACGCCGGCTATCTGTTTGGCCGTGAGTTTGCGGCTGAGGATGGTCACGATGTAGCGGTTGCGCCCCTGCATATTTACCCATTCGCTATACTCCTTTTCGGCAATGGGCTTGAAGCGGACGTTCACCCCCAGCTCGTAACTGCGGAACAGCACCTCCTTCAGGATGTCGCCCGAAGTCGAGGCGTCGCTCTGAAACAGGATGCCGAGCGTCAGGTTGTTGTGTATGTCGGCCTGGCCGATGTCGAGGATAATGGCATTGTTCTGCGCCAGTATCTCTGTCAGGGCGGATGTGACGCCCGGACGGTCTGCGCCATTAATGGTTAGCAGAATCAATTCTTCGTTTGTCTTCATATCGGTGTTTTTAATATTATACAATCATGCGTTCCAAATTGCCCGGGCAGGGAATCTGAACTGCCCGCGCGGGGAATCCGAACTCCCCAGGCAGGGAATCCAAATTCCCCGGGCGGGCAATTTTTACTACCCGGGCGGGCAATTTTTGCTACCCGGGCGGGTAATGTTTGCTACCCGGGCGGGTAATGTTTGCTACCCGGGCGGATAGCATTTACTACCCGGGCGGGTAGTGTTTGCTACCCGGGCGGGTAATATTTGCTACCCGGTCGGGTAGTGTTTGCTACCCGGTCAGGCAGTCAAAACTCCCCGGTCAGGCAGTTCAAACTCCCTGGTCAGGCAGTTTCAGCTGCCCGGTCAGGCAATTTCAGAGGGAGGATTGGATGGCCTCGAGGAACTGGCGGGTCGCCTCGGCGGGGTCGGCTGCCCGGACAATCGCGCCCGATATGGCCACCCCGGTAATCCCCGTACGCATCAGCGCGGGGACATCCGCCAGCTCGATACCGCCTATAGCATAGACCGGGAGCTGGATACCCGCCTCGCGGCATTGCCCGAGGATGCGCCGGTAGCCCTCCAGGCCCAGCGTGGGGCTGAGGCGTTGCTTCGTCTCCGTAAAGCGGAAGGGGCCGAGGCCGATATACGACGCCCCGCGCGAGGCCGCCAGCCGGATGTCGTCGAACGTATTGGCGGTCGCCCCCACGACGAAGCCCGCCCCTTTCCCCTCGGCCCACACCCGGCGCCAGGCTTCGTCGACGGGCAGGTCGTTTTTCCCCAGGTGCACCCCGCCGGCGCCCACGCGGAGGGCCAGGTCGAGGTTATCGTCTATCGAGAGCTGCGCCCCCTTCTCCCCGCAGATACGGGCGAGGGTAGCGGCCAGCGGTTCGGTCAGCCCCTCCTTCTTGCGGAGCTGGATCCACGAGCCCCCGCCCTCGAGGAAGAGGCGCGCCTCCGCCGGTTCGTCCAGTTTGTCCGTCTGGTGCGTGATGAGCATCAGGCGGTTCGTTCCTTCGTATTTCATGCAATATCGTTTACTATATTATATAATGTATAGAAATTCTTGACCACTTGATCGCCGTCTGGCACCTGCGCGGTTCCCCACAAGGCACCGAGGACGGCCACCCCCCCGAATCCCAATCCGCGCAAACGCGGCAGGGTATCCGCGGAAATTCCGCCCAAAGCTACGACTTTTTCGGTAATTATGCCCAATTCCGTGGCTGTTTTTAATTGCTTTTCCGATAAGGCAGGTCCGTACCCCTCCTTGGATATGCTGGGAAAGAGGGGGCTGAGGAAGAGATAATCCAGCGAGGCATAGCGGGTAAGCTCCTCGAGCGAGTGGCACGAGCGGCTGACCCGTCCGCCCCAACCGGGCGGGGGCGCGGGATTACGGCTGTTGAGGTGGACGCCTCCCAGGGCGTACGTTTCCGCCAGGCCGAAGTGGTCGTGGAGGGCGATGCGGGGGTAAAACTCGGGGGGGATGGCGCGGAGGAGGGATTCGAGGGCGGCGCGCCCGGCTCCAGGCTTGCGGAGGTGCAGGCGCGCCAGACCCTGTTCAAAAAGGCGGGTGAGGAGGGAGGCCTCGCCGGAGAATAGGTCCGGGCGGGTGATGGCCAGGAGCTGTTTCATGGCTCTATCTCCCATCTGTCGAGTATGAAGGGGCGGAAGCCGTGGCCTACGGGACCATGCCCGTGACCCACCCACACGCGGCTCCCCCAGCGCAGCGCGTCTTGCAGGTAATTCTTAGCCAGGCGGATAGATGCACCCAGGTCGTCCGTCTCGGCCAGGTGGCAGGCGATGGCGGACGAGAGGGTGCAGCCCGTCCCGTGGGTGTTCGGGGTATCGATGCGCGGATTCGCATACATTTCAGGCTCCATGCCCGGGCGGAAGAAGTAATCCACCACCTCGAAGCCATCCCGATGCCCCCCCTTGAGCAACGCCGCCCGGCAGCCCGACTGGAGGAGCCGTTCGCCCGCCCGGAGCGTCGCCTCGGGAGAGTCTATCTGCGTATGGGTGAGGTATTCCGCCTCCGGGAGGTTGGGGGTGACGAGGTGCGCCAGCGGGAAGAGCTCCCGCACCATGCAACCGATGGCCTCCTCCTCCAAAAGCCGGCACCCGCTGGTTGAGACCATGACGGGGTCGAGCACCACCCAGCGCGGACGGTACCGGTCGAGCACCTCCGCCACCGCATGTACATTCTCCGCATTGAGCAGCATGCCGATCTTGACCGCGTCGATAGTGAGGTCTTCAAAGACGGCCTCCAGCTGCTCGCGGACGATGTGCGGCTCGATGGCCTGTATGGCGCGGACGCCGCACGTATTCTGGGCCGTGACAGCCGTGACCACCGACGCCCCATACAATCCCAGCGAAGCGATGGTCTTCAGGTCGGCCTGGATACCCGCTCCGCCACTGCAATCCGAACCGGCTATGCTGAGCACGGTCCGGTACCGGTATTTCATTTCTTTCTCCATATATAGACAATAAAAAACAGAGGCACAGACCCTCCACCCCAGCCGGGGAGAGGGTTCCGCGCCTCCGCGTATTCAATTAAAAATATAAAGTATGTTATTTGGAAGCATTCTTCCGGTCAATCTGTTCTTGGACGATGGCATCTACCACGGCGACGGTCGTGAGGTTGACGATATCGCGCGTCGTGCTCTCGACGTCGGTAAAGTGTATCGGTTTGTTCAAGCCCATCTGGATCGGACCGATTGTCTCGGTAAAGCCCAGCGTATCGAGGAGTTTGTACGCGCTGTTGGCCGAGCTCAAGTTCGGGAATACCAGTGTATTTACATCCAGCCCCTTGAGTTTGTTGAACGGGTACATCTCATCGCGGAGCTTACGGTCGAGGGCAAAGTTAACCTGCATCTCGCCGTCGATCATCATCTCGGGGCAGTTCTTGTGGAGGTACGCGATGGCGTCGTGCACTTTCTGCGGACTCCCTTGCTTGTCCGAGCCGAAGTTGGAGTAAGAAAGCATGGCCATAACCGGCTCGTGGGCGAAGAACTTGACGGCGTCGTGCGTCAGGCGGGCGATGTCGATCAGTACTTCAGTCGAGGGATGACGGTTGATGAGTGTGTCGGCGATGAAGAAGGTTCCCTTCTTACACGTGAGGATATTCAAGGTTCCGAAGTGGGAGTAGGGCGCGCGGATGCCGATGATCTGCTCGGCGAGCTTCGTCACTTCCGAGTAGCGGCTATAGACGCCGGTGACGAAAGCGTCGGCATCGCCCGTCGCGACCATCATCATACCGAACGCGTTCCGGTCTACCATCTTCTCGCAAGCCTCGGCGTAGGTGACGCCCTCGCGCGCTTTCTTCTCGGCCAGGATGCGGGCGTAGCGGTGCCGGCGCTCGGTCTCGCGGTCGTGGCGGAGGTTGACGATCTCAATACCCTCGAGGCTGATGTTCTCTTCTGCGGCAATCTTGGCGAGCCGCTCTTCGTTCCCCAAGAGGATAGGGTAGCAGATACCTTCCGCTTTGGCTTCGGCTGCTGCCTTCAACATATTGATGTGGTTCGCCTCGGCAAATACCACGCGCTTCGGATTGGCCTTGGCCATATCGGTGAAGGAGCGCAGGAGCTTGTTATCATATCCCATCATCTCGCGGAGGTGGTTGGCATAGCCGTCCCAATCCGTAATCGTCTTGCGCGAAACGCCCGATTCGATAGCTGCTTTTGCCACAGCACATGAGACGCGCGTCAAGAGGCGGGGGTCGAGTGCTTTCGGGAGGATATATTCACGTCCGAAGGTAGTCCGTTTCAATTTATAAGCGGCATTGACCACATCGGGTACCGGCTCTTTTGCCAATTTGGCGATCGCATAGACGGCGGCCAACTTCATCTCTTCGTTGATTGCCTTAGCGTGTGTATCCAAAGCCCCGCGGAAGATGTAGGGGAAGCCCAATACATTATTTATTTGGTTCGGATAGTCTGAACGCCCGGTAGCGAAGATGATGTCCGGACGGGACTCCATCGCGTCGGCATACGAGATCTCGGGATTCGGGTTGGCCAGGGCGAATACGATCGGGTTCTCGTTCATCGTACGTACCATTTCTTGGGTGAGTACGTCCGCAACCGAGAGCCCCAAGAAGACATCAGCCCCTCGCAACGCTTCCGCCAACGTATCGACTGGCGCGTCGGTGGCGAACTCTTTCTTCTGTTCGGTTAGGTTCGTCCGCCGATTTGAGATAACGCCTTTGCTATCGCACATGATGATATTTTCCTTACGTGCCCCCAGCATGACATACAAACGCGTACAAGAGATGGAAGCCGCACCCGCGCCATTCACCACGATTTTCACCTCTTCAATCTTCTTGCCTGCAATCTCGAGCGCATTCAAGAGGCCGGCCGCCGAGATAATAGCCGTCCCGTGCTGGTCGTCGTGCATGACGGGGATGTCCAGCTCTTCCTTCAAGCGCGTCTCGATTTCGAAGCATTGCGGTGCCTTGATATCCTCCAGGTTGATACCTCCGAAAGTGGGGGCGATGGCCTTTACCGTATCGATGAACTTCTGCGGGTCCTTCTCGTTCACTTCGATATCGAATACGTCGATACCTGCGAATATCTTGAAGAGTAACCCTTTCCCTTCCATCACCGGCTTGCCTGCCATTGCGCCGATATCGCCCAATCCGAGGACAGCGGTACCGTTCGAAATCACGGCTACCAGATTCCCCTTATCCGTGTATTTATAGACATCCAATGGATTCTTTTGGATTTCCAAACAGGGTTCTGCCACGCCGGGAGAGTAGGCGAGCGAAAGGTCTGTTTGCGTACTGTAAGGTTTCGTAGGGATAACCTCAATCTTTCCAGGCTTACCCTCGGCATGATACCGGAGGGCTTCTTCTTTTGTTATCTTTGCCATAATGTTATTTATTTCTGATTAGCAGTTAAATCAATACTTTTTGGGATATAGTGTTTCTATTTCCCCCGCAAAAGTAATAAATTATCATATACGGTGTATCAGGGCGAAATGAAAAATGCGTGAATTGTCTCGCCTTTCTTCCGCATTAACAAGTCTGCACGGATGCCCTTTTGGAGTCCTTATGTTTTAATAGAATTTTGCACCTTCGCCTTTATTGAAATTTGGCAGGCAAAGAAAAGAACCTTACCTTTGCAACGTACAGAAGATAGGACTTAACGGTCTTCCTCGAAAAACATAGGCATAAATTCCCTGGTTTATAGGCATATCTTCTGGCGATTATAGGCATGAATGGAATGAAATATATTTGGTTATTGATAGGAATTGCTCTCTTGGGCTGTACTCAGCGTCCGGCCGACGAGGGCGAAGAGGCGGTGCGGGTGTCGGTCTTGCGCGGACCTTCGGCCATTGCATTTGCCCAATGGATGCAAGAGAAGCCGCAGTTGGACGGGCGGGAAATCCGGGTAAAAATACTTGATTCGCCCGAGCAGATACAGGCACAGCTGATCCAACAAGAGACGGACGTGGCAGTCCTCCCGATGATTACGGCGGCCAACCTGTACAACAAAGGGGTAGATTATGCCCTTTTGGGATGTCCCATCTGGGGGACGCTTTACCTCGTGGGACGGGATAGCATCGCGCCGCCTGTCTATCTCTTTGGAGCGGGGACGACGCCCGATATCCTGACGCGCTATTACCTCCAACCGCGGGGGCATATCACCTACAATTATACCTTTGCCACGCCGCGCGAAATCCTCTCGGCACTCAGTTCGGCCAAGGTACATACGGCGGTCTTGAGCGAACCCTTCCTTTCGGTGGCGTTGCATCGCGACACGACGCTCCGGATCCTCGCAGATTTGAACTGTCCGAACGGTTTAAACGTACCCCAAACCGCCATTGTATGCCGGCGCGGGATGCTTCCTTTGCAAGCCGCACTGGATAGTCTCTTGGAACGGACCTGTCAGTATGCCAACGAGTTCCCAATGCAGACCATCCGCATCTTGGAGAACCGGAAGGTGTTTGGCCGCGAGATGTTGACGCCCGAATCGCTCCGTCGGTGCCGTATCCAGTACATCCCTGCGCGAAAGAACCCGGAAGACATCCGCCGCTTCCTTTTGCTCATTCGCGATTTCGACTCGCGTGCGCTCGATAGTCGTTTGCCTGACGCAAATTTCATCGCCCGACCCTTATGAAACGAACGCTCCTTACGCTCCTCTCTATTGGGGTATTCGCACTTGTATGGGAAGGAATTGCCTGGCAAGTGGGTGAGCCAGAGTGGATGCCTCCGCTTGGGGTGTTGGTATGTGCTTTGAGAGAACTTGCTATGGAGGGGACGTTTTATGCCTCGGTCGGGGCGACTTGCCTCCGGGCTTGCCTCGGATTGGGGCTTTCGTGTGCGGCTTCGCTCCTGACGGCTGGGGTGTTGCACCGTTCGGAGGCGGGACAGATGCTCCTCGCTCCGTGGTTGGCGTTGATGCGGTCCGTACCGGTTATTTCCTTTATTCTCTTGGCGCTTATCTTCTTGGATACCGAATTGATTCCGCTCCTCATTGCTTTCCTCACGATGTACCCGCTCCTCACGGAGAATCTTCTGAAAGGATTCGCCCAGCTACGCCCCGAACGGGCACAATTGGCCACTCAGTTTCACCTTTCGACGTGGAATCGCCTCACACAAATCCTTTATCCCCAGCTCCGTCCTTTTCTTTTTAGCGGATTGGCTTCGGCTATGGGTTTCGGATGGCGGGCGATTATCATGGGCGAAGTCCTCGCGCAATGCACGCAAGGCATCGGGAGTGGGATGAAGATGGCGCAGGTGTTTATCGACGTGCCGGGTGTGATGGCTTGGACGTTGGTCGCTATCCTCCTCGGATGGGTGTCGGACAAAGGCATCGCGCACCTCTCTCGTTGGCAACCTCCTATACATTATATAACTAAAGAGAGGGCGCATAGCCCTGCAAGTGTGTTCCATGAGACGCTCGAAGCGCGCCACCTCTCTTATCGTTTTGGGGTGAAAAATCTTTCATTTGATTTGAAACCGGGAAAGATTTATGCCATCTCGGCTCCCTCCGGTTCGGGAAAGACGACGCTTCTCCGCCTTTTGAATGGCACGTATCGCCCGACGGGTGGCACACTCTCGCCTCGTCTGTCCTCGATTTCGAATGTTTACCAAGCGCCTACGCTCTTGCCCCACCTTACGGCCTTGGAAAATATCGCCTTAGGAGGTGCCTCTTGTTATCCGGAATCAGCCTTGAAGCCCAAGTTATCCCGCTTGGTCTCTGCCTTTGAGTTGGACGGGTTAGAAGATTCCCTTCCCGAAGCCCTGAGTTATGGCCAGCAACAACGCGTGGCCTTGGCGCGGGCGCTTCTCTTTCCTGCCTCGCTTCTTTTGCTGGACGAGCCTTTCAAGGGATTAGACGTCGCTTTGCGTGCGCGCATAATCCATTATCTCCTCGCATGGCAAAGAGAGACGAGCACGACAATCCTCTTTACCTCGCATAGCAAAGAAGAGATATATGAGATGGGGGCTGAGTGTATCCCATTCCCTTCGGGTTCAGACTAAATCCGCCGTTTGGGCTTGGGCTTCGCGAATCAGATCGGAGGGCGCGAGGCGGATCTGCAACCCTCGTTGGCCGGCGCTTACGTACATCTGTTCGAACTCAAGGGCACTCTCGTGTACGTAGGTTGGGAAATGCTTCTTCATTCCGATAGGCGAACATCCTCCGCGGATATAACCCGTGAGAGGAAGTAACTCTTTCACGTGGATCATCGCGCAACTCTTATTGCCCGATGCCTTGGCCGCTTTTTTTAGGTCCACTTCTTCGCCTCCGGGAACGACGCATACAAAGTACCCTGTACGGTCGCCCCGCAAGACGAGCGTCTTGAACACTTGCCGGATATCTTCCCCTAATTGTTCGGCCACATGCATGGCACTCAGGTCGTTCTCGTCTACCTCGTAAGACACTAATTCATATTTTACTTTTGCCTTATCCAGAAGGCGGGCGACATTTGTCTTATTAATTTTCTCTTTCATAACTATCTCCTTTTTCGTTCATCGTTATTTTTCTTTTGGTTTATGCCTAAAAATCCGTACAAAGATAAGGAGAAAATATCAAAATTCTTTCGTAAATTTACGACCTGAAAACAAAGAAAGACATGATTATCTATTTTTCAGCTACTGGAAATTCGCTTTGGGTGGCGCGTGAGTTAGGGGCGCGTCTCTCTCTGCCTTATTTTGCAATCCACGATGCAAAAGCTCTATCTGCCTATGAGATAGGGACGGACGAGGTGTGCGTGCTCGTAATGCCCGTCCATGCATGGGGACCCGCCTTGCCCATGTTACGCTTCATTGAGCAGATGGACGCGGGACGTTTCGCGGGGCATCCGCTCTATGCCGTATGTACGTGCGGGGACGATTGCGGGTGGACGCACTGTGTTCTCCAAAAATCCCTACGAGAGAAGGGGTTGGAACTACGTGCCACCTTCTCCGTCCAGATGCCCAATACGTATATCCTCTTACCTGGGTTTGATGTTGATGTGTCTTCCGCCAAGCGGGAGAAGCTCGAAGCCGCCCCTACGCGCGTCCGGAAAATCGCCGAGATGATACGGAAAGGGGCTGACGAAATGAAGACGCTCTATCGTCCCGGCACGTGTGCCACCTTGAAGACGAGTCTCATTTATCCACTTTTCCGGAAACATATCCAAGGGCATACGCATTTCCATGCTACCGATGCGTGCACCTCGTGTGGCTTATGTGCGCGCATTTGTCCGACTCGCAACATACGAATAAAGCCGAAATCGCTTCCGACATGGGGCGATGCGTGCGTACAATGCCATGCGTGTATCCATCGGTGTCCGCATCGGGCTATTGAATGCGGGAACATTACCCAGAAGAAGGGAAGATATGTGAATCCATACGTTTATAAATCCAAGGGTTAGACTTATGGAAAAATCGGTAAGGCGTATGCTTTTCTTACTCGGCGTGTGTTTAGCTTTCGGGAAAGGATTTGCGCAAGAAGAGGGGCTTGCTTCTTATTACCATCACCGGTTTCATGGACGAGTCTCGGCAAGTGGCTATGTACATGACAAGAACGATTATGTGGCTGCCCATCGTACGTTGCCTTTCGGGACGTATGTTCGTGTGACGAACCTCCGAAACCTGAAAAGTGTCATCGTACAAATCACCGACCGAGGACCGCACCGGAGGAAGCGCATCATTGATGTCTCGAAATCGGCCGCCGAAGCCCTTGGATTCGTTCGTCGGGGCTTAGCACAGGTTCGCATCGAAGTGGTACCTGGCCCGATTGATTTGCGCTATCTCGACCTCATGTATCCGCGCATACCCTTCCTTCCAGCTGAAACTTACCGAGTGAAACCTCCACTTGCCTTCCCCGTGAGATAAGTGAGAATCTGCGCTCCGCACGCGTATCCCTCGTCGTAAAGTGCTTGGAGCTTTGTGGTGTTTCGTTCCGTCCGCCCTACTTCCACGGGGTTTATTGGGCGGATGGCCAAAATCTCACCCCGCTCTTCCGTACGGTCTATTTCATCCATCATCTGGTTATATGCCCGATAACGCAAACGGAGCCGCTCGCGGATGGCCGGATATTGCCTATAAATGAAGGAAGGAAGATGGAAATCCTTCTCCGGTTTGCGATACCCTTTGTTGCGCGTGAGGATGACTACATTCCGCATGAAGCCCTCTTCGATAGCATGGAAGAGCGGAACTGGATCGCACACGCCCCCGTCCACCATTGGTATCCCGTCTACATACGACAGGGGGCACATCACCGGCAAGGAGCACGATGCTTTGCACGCTTCGAGTAAACGTCGGAAATTGTGCTTCTCTTCAAAGTATTCTGCTTGCCCTGTCAAACAATTGCTCGTCACCATAACGAACCTTCCTGGATAATTCGCGTAGCTATCATAATCAAAAGGATAATACTTATCTGGATATTCATAGAAGAGGAAATCAAGATCAATATAGCCTCGCCCCCGGATCCAATTCTTCCATCCAATATAATTGTGCTTTTTTTGTAATTCGATATTGCTAAAATAGGAACGCCCTCGTTGGCGGGAAACGTAGGAAATACCATTGCTCGCCCCAGCTGAGACACCAATCACGTAAGGAAACCATATCTCCTGGTCCATCAAATAATCCAATACGCCTACGGTAAAGATGCCACGCATCCCACCTCCTTCCAGGACCAATCCTATATTTGAAACGGATAGACTCATAAACTTATAAGCTCAAAACTTATCACCTTATACGAAATAATGAGGGACGAAGACGCTCATATTGTCCGTAATACGCGAACGGGTCTCGCGGATGCCGATGCCTGAAGCTTCTCCTCCAATGACCCAACTTCCAATCACCGGATAATAGCCTTCGAACGAACGTATGTCTACCAGCGCTTGATAAATGAAGTCCCCTTCTCCGTAAATACTTGGGGTCGATTCCAGTACCCGTCCGTTGCGCACCAATGTTACATTTTCCCCTTCGCGAGAGAAAACAGGTTTTTGGCAATAGTTTCCACCCAGACGCGTCGGGAAGCGATAGGCCGGAAGTAAATAAGGACTATCAGGGAAAAGGCGGTAAAGCACCGGGAGCATCGCCTTGTTGCTCATCAGACTCTTCCACAAAGGCTCGAGGAAAAAGCAATCGCTCCGACATGCTTCGGGGCTTTCTTCAAACATCCATTCCCACGGGTAAAGCTTGAAAAGACATTCGATCGTTTCGCTCGCCGGATCGAGTAGGATATTACGCGCGGGAGAAGCGTCGAAATCTATATCGCGGATGCTCATCTCGGCGGTCGGAAGTCCGGCTTCTTGGGCAGTCGATAACAGGTAGCGCAAGGTCGATACGTCCTCTGCTACTGAGTAATCTCCGGCGAAATGATACCGTCTGCATCCATACGCCGCATGGATATCACGCCAGCTCTGTACCAGGTTCTCGTGGATCAGGTTATATTGGTCCTTGCCAGGATGTATGTCTTGGAGCCATTGCCATTGTATAATAGCGGCTTCGAGTAAGGAAGTAGGCGTATCAGCGTTGAATTCTAAGAGTTTGGGTGTGCCTCCATCGGAAGGAATTGCAAAATCGAACCGCCCATAGAGTGAAAGTTCGTCTTCTTCCCACGAAGCACAGATAGCCTCTTCCATCTCTTCCGGAACTAGAAGTTCGGCAAAGTTCCGATTCGAGATGATATATTCCACTGCCTCGCAATACATCTCATAACACGCGCGGGTTGCTTTCTCCAATTCTTCCACCTCGGAAGTTGTAAGGACGTATGCCGCTTCTTCTGTCCAATAGGCATCGTGGAAATCGAATCCCAAGGCCTCTATCTGCCCTTGATATGCTGGGCGGGGCGTTTCTTGTACTCGTTCCATTTTGTTATGAGCCAAAAGAATAAGAACCACTACGCTTACCAAATACACTTTTTTGGACGCCTTTCTGCGTCGGAGCGGATGAGGTAGAACGTACCGTTTGTTTCAAGTCCTTCGGAGCCGCTACGGGTTGATTCGCGCTATTGGCCCACGTCCCTTGTTGCGGATAATAGAAATGCGTCATGCCCATGGGCGACATGATCATCCATCGCATCAGCATCGCGTCCCAAATCCAACGGTTCTGATGCTCGTCCACGTACTCCTCTTTATCCTTCGGATTTTCTGGTAATTGCTTTTGTTCGCACGCAAACAGGGCCAATAACGAGGCCGCGGCTATAAACCACTTTGCATTCATATATTTCACTTTTTGTGTCACATTCAGCCAGTCAAAAAAGATGACTCAGCTTTTGCTTAACGAAGCAAAAGTACAAATAAATTCGCACGTAGCAAGAGAGATAGATGGATAAAATCTATTAAATAGAAGAATTCGCTTTCTTGCTAAATTTTTTGTGCTTTTGTTTCGTTGAACGAAAAAAGCTACCTTTGCAGCGTTATTCTTGAAAATAGGAAAATGAGTCGGAATATAATCGCCCTTTATCTGGTCAAGCTATCGAAGTGGTTTTCGCTTGTGATGCCCATTATTGTCCTCTTTTATGAGGAGCATGGGCTGGGGTTACACGATGTATTCGTTCTCAAAAGCGTTTATTCGATTACGGCCGTGGCACTCGAAATACCGTCTGGATATTTGGCGGACGTATGGGGAAGAAAGCGATGCCTCCTGTTGGGATGTTTGTTGGTCTTTGGTGGGTGCGTATGCTATGCCTGTACCGCAACCTTCTATGCCTTTCTTTGTGCCGAGTTGTTATTGGGCATTGGGCAGACGCTGGTGAATGGTGCCGATTCTGCCCTGCTATACGATACGCTCCTGCATCACAAGCGCGAGGATCGTTATTTCCGCTATGAAGGGCGGATGACGATGGTAGGGAATTTTGCCGAGGCTACGGCTGGTATCTTTGGCGGGCTCCTTGCGGTCTATTCCCTCCGTTATCCCTTCTATGGTCAAGTGGCGGTAAGTTTTATGGGAATACCAGCGGCACTCTCGCTTCGTGAATATGCCCGCAAGGGAAATGTCCAGAACCCTTTGAAAGAGATGGTGCGTATCGTTCGTTATTCACTTTTTACGAATCGGGAGCTTTGTAGTAACATCATGTATTCAGGGATTATCGGGGCGGCAACACTCACGATGGCTTGGTTTGTGCAACCTGTCTTGATACACCTTGATACGCCTACGAAATGGTTCGGTGTCATTTGGACGGTGTTGAACTTGACGGTTGGTATTGCCGCGTTAGGTTCTGATCGCGTGGAACGGAAGCTGGGTATGAACCGTATGAACGCGTTTATCCTTGTGATGATAATTGGGGGATACGTGGCATTAGCTTACAATTTGACGTGGGCGGGCTTGGCGGTGCTCTTCCTTTTTTATATCTTCCGGGGATTGGCGACACCTATTTTGAAGGGATACATTAACCAATTGACCTTTTCGGAAATGCGAGCTACGGTACTTTCAATCCGCAACTTCGTGATCCGTCTGATGTTTGCCGGTGTGGCACCTTTCGTAGGATGGTTGAACGATATGTATTCCCTCCAGACGGCACTCCTTGCTTCGGCCGCCCTTTTCTTCCTTCCTGGGCTCTTTTTCCTCTTGTGGGGCTATCGGAAATGACGAAAGGAAAATATCCACTCAAATAGTTGCCATATTGCGCGCAAAAGTTTATTTTTGTAAGGTAAAAATATAAAAAGATTGGATTATATCAATGAATCACAAGAAAATCATACTATTCTTAAGCGCTTCATGGCTTTGCGGAGCAATGGCTTGGGCGCAAATGCCGGACTTGCTTCCCATGCCGCAACAGTGTATTGTAGGGGAAGGACGTTACCCTGCACCGGCCAGTTTCCTTTACAAAGGATTGAACGAGACGGATTCTATCAATCGAAAGTTCGCCCAATCGCTCTTGCAAGGAACAGATAAGGCCAAGGATTATTGGAAATTGGTGATAGGTGAGCGCGGAGACCGAGCTGTTCGCAAGGTGCGTAAGCGGATTCCCGATGTCTCTGAAGGTTATTATCTGCGGATCCGGGAGAATGAAATCATTATTGCAGGGAACGATGAGCGGGGAACATTATATGGATTGCAAACGCTCCGCCAACTTCTTCGTTCGGAGGAATTACCCGAGTTGGAAATCACGGACTTTCCGGATGTGCCTTTGCGCGGAGTGGTCGAAGGATATTATGGTACGCCCATGGATCAAGAGACTCACCTTCGCATGTTGCAATTCTATGGTGCCCATAAGATGAATATCTACCTCTATGGTCCCAAAGACGACCCTTACCATAGTTCCCCTTATTGGCGCAAACCTTATCCAGAAGAGAAGGCGCAGGAAATAAGGGAGATGGTACAAACCTCCCGCGAGGCCGGGGTGGATTTTGTATGGGCTATCCATCCGGGCAAGGATATCCGATGGAACGAGGCTGACCGGGATTCCGTTCGCCTTAAGCTGGAGGCAATGTACGACCTCGGAGTGCGTTCGTTTGCGGTCTTTTTTGATGATATCAGTGGAGAGGGAGCTCGTGCGGAGAAGCAAGTCGAATTATTGAATTACCTTAACCGAGAGTTCATCCATACGAAGGTAGATGTGAAACCTCTTATCATGTGCCCTACCGAATATAATAAGGAATGGAGTGACCCCGAAGGTGGTTATCTCGAGACCTTAGGAGAGAAACTGGATGCAGACATCGCCATTATGTGGACGGGCAATTCCGTCATCTGTACTCTTCAGCCCGCCGACCTCCAATGGGTGAACGAGCGTATCCGGCGCAAGGCGTTCGTATGGTGGAACTTCCCGGTCAATGATTATGTAATGGATCATCTTTTGCTCGGTCCTGTGTATGGGAATAGCCTCCAATTGGCAGGCCAAGTCTCGGGCTTTGTCTCCAACCCCATGGAACATGCCGAAGCATCCAAAATAGCCCTTTATGGCATAGCTGATTATACTTGGAATATGACACCTTACGATAGCATCCGTGCATGGAATTATGCTTTCCAAGAATTGATGCCAAAGGATAAAGACGCTCTGCGCCTCTTCGCGGAGCACAATGCCGATCCGGGTCTCAATGTACACCATTTCGAGCGGGACGAGTCGGTACGTGTCCGTCCGGTCTTCGATCGTTTCCTACGGTTAGCATTAGAAAATACAGTTACATCCAGCGCCGATTATCGTTGTATTCGTTCCGAATTTCAGGCTATTTCCGACGCGGCCGATATCTTGCAAGCCAACGATGAGAACCCTTACTTGAAAAAGGAAATCAGTCCTTGGTATCCAGCGTTCAAGTATTTGGGCGAGATGGGGTGCGAGGTGATGAATCTTTACGATGCATGGCGCGCACAAAACCAAGAAGATTTCAAGAAGAGCCATCGGCATCTGCGTGCCTTGCAATACCTTTCTTATCAATATGATGCGAAGACAAATCAAGAGGTGAACCAACCTGGTGTGAAGGTCGGAGGGAAGGTCTTGCGGCCTTTCGTAGATAAGCTCTTCATCCACCTGACCGAGGAGTTCAACTATCGGTTTAAAGACTCGTTAGCCACGACGCTCAACTATTCGCCTTACCGATTAGAAAGTGATGTAGCGCAATTGCGGAACCTCTCCGTCTCCCTTCGGAAAGGAAACCAGATTACGGTATCTCCCCTTAATGAAGTGTTGCATTGGAATGCGGGAGGAAGTTTGACTCTTATGCTTCAAGAACCTATGCAAGCCGCGTATGTGCGTTTCGATGTAGGAGTTGATTCGCCCGATTGGTTGGTGTTTGAATGCCAAGCCGAGGATGGAAACTGGAAAACGCTTGAACCTCGTCTTGTTTGGTCTACCATTTACCAAATAGATTTACCTAAGGAAGGAAAGATCCGGGCCATACGTGCCACGAACCATGCTTCCGAACAATCCTGCTATTTCAAGAGTTTTCTATTGAAACTCGGGGATTAAACCTTATCCGCCCTTCTTTTTCATCTCTTGCAAAACCTTGCCAGCGAGAGGGATGGCAAGGAGGGCGGAGCATACATCGGCCCACGCTTGACTCATTTCCACGCCTTGAAGTCCAAACCAAATTGGAAGAAGCCAAATGAACGGGATGAAGAAAAGCCCTTGACGGGAAGCGGCCAGTATCGTGGCTGGAATAGGACGTCGGATAGTTTGGAGCATCATGTTACAGAGCATGATCCAGGCACTAAGCGGGAGTGAGATGAGTTGCCAACGGAGGGCGTTCGTGCCTACTTGCGTCACCATTGGGTCTCCTTTACGGAAGAGTTCCACAATTTCCGGCGCAAATATATAGCCCAAAACAGAGCATACGAGCAAGAAAAGGGTTCCGACTCGTACGCAAAACCAAAACCCCTCGCGTACTCTCCCATAAAGTCCCGCACCATAATTGAATCCGCATACGGGTTGATACCCTTGTCCGAAACCAATAATAAAAGAGTTGACAAACATACAGATACGAGTTACGATAGACATACCTGCGATAGCCGCATCCCCAAATGCCCCTGCCGAGACATTGAGGCAAATCGTGGCCAAGCTTCCTAATCCTTGCCTGCAGAGGGAAGGCGTCCCGCCCTGCACGATCTCTTTAAGCATTGAAAGGGTAGGCGTGAAGTTTCTCCATTGAATACGGATATTGTTCCCCCGGCGTTCCATGAATAAGAGCAGGATGAAACTACATAATTGACTGAACACTGTAGCAATGGCCGCTCCCTGGATGCCCATCCCGAATGTAAATATGAGTAAAGGGTCGAGCCCCACGTTGAGCACTGCTCCCAATGTAATCCCCACCATGGCATAGACCGCATTCCCTTGGAAACGCATTTGGTTGTTCAATACCAACGAAGCCGCCATAAAGGGCGCACCCAGCAGC
Source organism: uncultured Parabacteroides sp. (assembly GCA_944325335.1). Classification (GTDB taxonomy): domain Bacteria; phylum Bacteroidota; class Bacteroidia; order Bacteroidales; family Tannerellaceae; genus Parabacteroides. The sequence continues at coordinate 29,926 of CALUZR010000003.1, forward strand.
GTAATGCCCAAATAGTGTTCCGAATAGGGAAGGATCGTGGGCGTAGACCCTAAGAGGCGGGCGATAGGAGTCAGGAAGGTCAGGCCGATAACCGTCACGCCAATTCCCGCCAAGAGCGCGCAAAAGAATCCCGTAGCCGCCATCCGTTCGGCATTACCCGTATCCTTCGCTCCCAATTTGCGGGAAATATAGTTCCCCGAACCATGTCCAAAAAAGAATCCCAACGCTTGGATAATTGCCATGACCGAGAACGCAATACCCACAGCTGCTGTAGCTTGCGTATTGATTTTCCCCACGAAATAGGTATCGGCCATGTTGTAAAAGGCCGTAATCAGCATGCTGATGATGGTCGGGACGGCCAACGAGGATACTAATCTCGGTATCGGGGCCGTGGTCATATAGGTGAATTTGTCTTTCATACTATCCGCAAAAGTAGGGTATTCTCTTAAAAAGCGGTTCGCAAACACTAAAAAATCTTGTTAATGAGGAGGTTTTTGACGTAAGGCAAGCATTCCTTCGCGTAAATCGCTTTACCTTTGCCCCGTTTTAAAGAAAAGCTGACCTCGTTCCGTTTGGAATATGTCAGCTTTTTTATTTCCTGAAAATCAGGAGCCGCCCCATCTTTTTAGGGATAAAGAGAGGAAGGCGGGGGCGTGTGGAATGTTCCTCGTGGCGGTTATGTTTAACGTAAATGTATTTATATGAAGCTAAAAGCTTATTTTCTCGTGGCTTCGGTCCTTTTGTCGGGCATTTCGGCGGTGGGCATACGGGATGCGAAGCCGGTCGAAGGGATTAATCCTGGAGACTTAGCACCGAGGATTGAAATCAATGGAAACGGATCGGAAATCCATTTCCAAAATCCGGACGGACGTTATACGTTGGTGAACTTCTGGGCGGCTTATGATGCCGAATCCCGTGCACGCAACGTCTTGCTCTGGAACAAAGTAAACCGTTTGAATGCTACCGGGGAAAAGGTAGCGATGTATTCTATCTCGTTCGACGAGAACACGTCCGTTTTCGAAGGGACTATCCGGACGGACAAACTCATGGGAACCACCCAATTGCATGAGGAAGAGGGCAGGCATTCCGATCTGTTCCAGACTTACCAACTGGAGAAGGGATTCAAGAATCTCTTGATAAACAACGAAGGGGTCATTATCGCTTCGAACGTTACTCCGGAAGAGCTCGCCCAGCTATGCGACCGAATTTAACAAAACACTTTTGACTCTCTTTTTTGAAGAACCGTTGCGGACAAAATGAACCACAACGGTTTTTCGTTTTATTTATCGTTATGTTCCGAATCGTTTATAGTTATGTTTCGGGGAATTCCTCGTTATAAATCTCAGGGCTTTCGTTTTACATCTTCATTCTGGATGCTTCGCGTCGCCTTCTTCACGCCCTCTTTCAGGTTCCCGAACCGGTAGGAGAGCGTCAAGGCTACGGACCTGCCAAACAAAAGGCTATCTACTTTTTCGGAATAGTCCGGGTAATGTGTTTCATAGCGGGAATGGGTAGCACGTTGGGCAAAGTCTTGAAGCCGGAGAGCGAGCGTGAGCTTCTCATCCCAAAACGACTTTTGGAGCATACATCCATAATAGTAATAGGGGCGATAGCTCGTGCCCAAGCTGGATTCGGAAACCATCATTCCGCCCGTAGCCACCAATTGCCATCCATGCGGAAAACGTTGGGAACCATTAAAGAATACATTGCCGCATCCACCTGCATGGTTCCATCCTTCAAGGTAATGCGGATCGCCCTTCGAGATCTCCAGCCTGACGTATCCCGCTTGCCCGTTGAGCGAAAAGTGGGTCTTCGGACTCGGATTGTAGTTCAAGTAAGCCTGTAGCACCCAGCCCTTCGAATGCACCTTGTTTCCATACGTCTTATGGACCATCCCTTCTTCATCTACAAAGGAGTAAGCGTCGATAATGTGTCTTCCCTTCAGGTAGGTCGCCATAGCTTGCAGGGTGAATTGGGGAGATACATAATTATAATTCAACGTCCAGCGATGGTGCTTCTCGGAGACCAACGCCGGGTTTCCATACGAGACGGAAGTGGAAGAGAGGATCCGGGCGGGATTCAAATAGGTAATATCCGGCCTTCGGATACGCTGGTTATAGCCCAACTTGAGCGAATGAGCCTCGTGGGGTTGGTAAAAGAGCGATAGGGAAGGCACCCAATCCCAATGGCGGTACGTGTAATCCGGTTCGTCCTCCTGCTCGACCTGTTGCGCGGTATGTTCCAAACGAATACCTGCATCTGCGCCCCAAGTGCTGGCCCGGAGGTGATAAGCTCCATAAAGGGAAGTGATATGTTGCCGGTGCCGATAGGAAATGTCGGGTTGGTCGGGGAAAGGGAGCCAAGCGCTGGCCTCGTCCGGGCGGTATAGGCTTTGCGTATCGCTTGCATTTCTCCGGAATATATGCTTCGCCCCGGCTTCCAAGGCATGGATGGGTGTGAAGGGAAGGTAATAGTCCAGTTGGGCGGTATGCTCGTGCGTATTTCCTTGGTCGTCTTGGAATAAGAAAGGAAGGCGGTAGAGGCCTCCTAACGCTGAAGTATCTCCTTCGAAGGACGATTTATGGCGGAAGAGCGTTTGCTTGTTCCGTAGGTAACTATATTGGTAAGAGAGCGTAAGCATTTCCCCTTTCCGCCGGGAGGAGGTTTGTTGGTAATCTATTTTGGCCGAGGCGCCTCCCGCCTGGTTCTGGTTCTCGGTCTGTTCGGAATAGCGGTAAAGGGGCGAGGCGAAGGCGTCTTCTTTCTGGTAAGTGCCCGTCCCTTCCGTTTGCGGCCGGTAGAAATTGAAAGAAGCTGAGGCGGATAGGAGATGGAGGCTATCCAATTCGAAGCTCGCCTCCAAGCCTCCTTGATGGTAAGGTGTCTGGAAACGCCCCGACTGGAACGAGGTCAACGAACCCGGCCTATCGCCCTTTTGCCATTGGGCATAATTGGTCTCTATCTTGTTCTTCGAATAGGAATAGATATAATTCCCTGAAAGGGAGAACCGCCCATACGCCATCATCCCGAAACCGCCCGCCTGGGCATAGCGATTGCTCCCCGATGCCATCAGGCTTCCACTATAGCCCTCGAAGCGTTGCTTGCGGGTAATGAGGTTCAGGATACCACTCACGCCTTCGGCATCATAGCGCGCGCCGGGGTCGGTGATGACCTCAATCCGCTCGATAGCCGAGGCCGGTAGGCTCCGGAATACCGCTTTCGGGTTGGAAGTATAGAGGTTCGAGGGCTTCCCGTCCACATACACTTGGAAGTTTTGGCTCCCATTCACCCGGATGTTCTCCTCGCCATCCACCGAGACGAAAGGGACTTTCCGGAGCATGTCCAGCAGGGTGCTGGCGTGCGCTTCGGGGTCGTCGCGGAGTTCATACACGGTACGGTCGGGCATGACCTTAACCAATCGCTTGGAAGCCGTGATTTGAATCTCCGGCAATTCCACCTTTAGCGAATCTTGTGCCGCCAGGGAGAACAGGTTCCCCACGCAAAGGGCGGCTATCCATACAGGTGTCTTCATTTTTCTTGGCTCATTATTTTTCGGGCAAAAGTAGGGCGGGGCGAACGACTTTCCCAGAACATTCCCCGACAAGAGGCTGACATTTGTCTGACATTTCCCTGACAAAAGGAAATAGACCAGGGATAAACTTACGTAGGTCCGACCTAAAAGTTTGAAACATCCGAGGAAAACTCTATCTTTAGCCTAAAGATACATATCTTTAGACTGCAGATACGTATCTTTAAGTTGCAGATATATATCTTTAGGCTAAAGATAGAACTTTTCCCGGATGTAATGACTTTTTCCTTGGGCAGGATGGAAAATATCTCCCGGCGGATACGCTTTTTCCTCCTATTTTGCGTTATCTTTGTAGTACTTTAAAATAGATAGAATCATGCAAACACGCATCATCGCACACCTGACGGTCGGGACGGCTTTCCTCTTTTTAGCCTTGTCCTTCAGCTTCGGGTTTCATAATTACGCGCAAGCCAAGGCCGAGGTCATTGCGGAACTTGACCAAGCCCTGCAGGAGACTTTTGCGGAAGAGGTTCACCAATGGACAAGCCGCGATAGTATTCGGGCATACAATCATTTGGCCCGGCTTTATGGGATGCCGGTCGTCCTCCAATCTTCGCCCAAGGGATTTTGCGAACGATTACACTTGGTTTCTGCTTCCCAGGAAGCGGGGATTGAAATTCATATTTATGGGGCTGGGGCAGAAGGAAAATTACCGATAAATCCTGAGAGGAAAACTTATCTAACGAGCGATACGATTGTGTGGCTTTCGCTTCCTCCGGACGCTTTCCCGCAAGGAAAAGAAGAGGGGCTCCAGTTGTCTTTCCAGAGTTATGCTGCTTATACGCCGCTGGGGCTCTTTGCGTTGATGGATAAGCAAGTGCCGGGAGGTTTGTTGTTGGCTGCTTTCTTCCTGTTCGTTTCTTCCTTTTACTTTTTCCGAAAGAAGGATATGCCCCAGGGAAAAGAGGAGATTGCGCTTGGACGGGCGTCCATTGCTTTGGGAAACTTGCAATTCTCGCCGGAGGAATCAAACTTTTACTTGGCGGAAGGCGGGCGTTTGAAGTTGACGCCTCTCCAATCCTCCTTATTGACGCTCTTTTTCCAAGCGCCGGGCCATAGCCTGAACCGAACGGACATTTGCCATGCGCTTTGGCCCGGAAAGGAGAATGCCGATGAGACGCTTAACACGTTGGTGCGCCGGCTCCGTGTGATGCTGGAGTCGCACACCAACCTGAAGATTACGACCGACCGGGGCAAAGCGTATGTGTTGGAGGTCGATGCCTCCAAATAACCAGGACATGCGGATTTACCTCGGCGCCTTCCTGTATAAATAGATAGCGATGAAGGTGTAGAGGATGTTCGGAATCCAGGCCGCTACCATCGGACTGACCGACCCGCTTACGGCAAAGGTCGAGGTGATGGTTGTGAAGAGGATATACGAGAAGCTCAATGCCAAACCGATACCGATATTCAATCCCATGCCGCCCTTCACCTTTCTGGAAGATAACGAAGCACCGATGGCCGTGAGGATAAAGGCCGCCATGATGCTGGCGTATCGCTTGTGGTACTCGATCTCGAACGTCTGGATATTGCCGATGCCTCGCTTTTGCTGGCGCGAGATGTACTCGTGGAGCTCGGGCGTAGTCATCTTCTCGCAATCGTTCTCCGAGATCAGGAAGTCGGAGGGGATGATGGTGAGCGTCGTATCCTTTCGCGAGCCTTCGGAGATGTATTCGCGCACCCCGTCGAAATCGCGGATGGTGTAGTTGATGACCTGCCAATGGTAGAGCGTGTCGTACTTGATGGAATTGGCCGTAAGGCGGGAGATGAGCCTCTTCCCGTCGAAATGCTCGAGCGAGAAACGATAACCCATGTTCGAACGGGCATCGAACCGGTCGAAATAGGCAATGACGCCCGGCTCGACCTCCAATTGCACGTTCCGCGCATACTCTACGGCCTTGTTCTTGATGTATTTGTTCTGGAAATTGATGCGCGTCTCGTTGGCAGGAGGGATGATAAAAGCGCTCAAGATAAAAGAGGCTAATGCGATAATCCCGGCCGAGATGGCATACGGAAGCATCAAGCGTCGAAAGCTCATCCCGCTGGCCAGCATGGCGATAATCTCCGAATGGTCCGCCAGCTTCGAGGTGAAGAAGATTACCGCGATGAAGGTAAAGAGCGGACTGAATAGGTTCGCGAAATAGGGAATGAAGTTCAGGTAATAATCAAGGATAATGGCCTGGAGCGGCACTTCGGGACGCAGGAACTTGTCGATCTTCTCGTTGATGTCGAACACCACCGAGATGGAGATAATCAACGCAATCGCAAAAATATACGTCCCGAGGAATTGCTTGATGATGTACCAATCGATCCTTTTGAGCTTGAATCCTTTCATGCTTACAAACGATTATCCAATTGACGTACCATCCCGCTTTTCCACGTAGAGAAATCGCCCGCCAGGATATGCCGGCGTGCCTCTTTCACCAGCCAGAGGTAGAAGGCCAGGTTGTGGATGGAGGCGATTTGTAATCCCAATATCTCGTTGACCTTGATAAGGTGATGCAGGTAGGCTTTCGAATAGATGCGGTCTACGAATGAAGGACCCTGCTCATCGATGGGCGAGAAGTCCGCTTCCCATTTCTTATTGCGCATGTTCATCGTGCCGTAGGGCGTAAAGAGTTGCCCGTTCCGTCCGTTGCGGGTCGGCATGATGCAATCGAACATGTCCACACCCCGCTCGATGGCCTCAAGGAGGTTGATGGGTGTGCCTACGCCCATGAGGTAACGCGGCTTGTCTTCGGGCAGGATACCGTTCACGATCTCGATCATCTCGTACATCTTCTCGGTCGGTTCGCCCACGGCCAATCCGCCGATGGCGTTCCCGTCTGCCCCGATGGAAGCCACCTTCTCGGCGGCCCGGATGCGGAGTTCCGGATAGACGCATCCTTGTACGATGGGGAAGAGGCTTTGCGTATAACCGTACTTGGGCTCGGTCTCGTTGAACCGCTTCACGCACCGGTCGAGCCAACGTTCGGTGAGCCCCAAGGATTTCTTGGCATACTCGTAATCGGCATCGCCCGGGCAACACTCGTCGAACGCCATCATGATGTCTGCCCCGATGATGCGCTCGATGTCCATTACTTTTTCCGGGGTAAAAAGGTGCTTCGAACCATCGATATGCGAACGGAACTCAGCGCCCTCTTCATGCAACTTGCGGTTGTCCGAGAGGGAAAAGACCTGGAATCCGCCACTATCGGTCAGGATCGGACGGTCCCACCCGTTGAACTTATGCAATCCACCTACTTTCTCCAAGATATCCAATCCCGGACGCAAGTACAAGTGGTACGTATTCCCTAAGATGATTTGCGCCCGGATGTCCTCTTTCAGTTCCGGGATATGTACGGCCTTGACGCTGCCTTGCGTCCCGACGGGCATAAAGATGGGCGTCTCGATGACCCCATGATCGGTGGTAATCAAGCCCGCCCTTGCCTTTGTTTTCGTGTCTGTATGTTGTAATTCAAATTTCATAGGGTGCAAAGATAGTCATTTTGCGGCATACAGCTACCCCTTAGAAGCCGAAATCCGTTACTTCGATCTCTTTTACCTCTTCCACTTTCGGTTTCTCTACCCGTTTGTGCACCTCGTTTGCCTGGATAATGATAGCTCGCACAGGGCGTACGGGGCAGATCGACTCGCAACCTCCGCACCCTACGCACAGGTCGGGATTCACTTCCGGAATGGTCAATGTCCCCTTGTAGGGCACCATCCGCACGGCTTGCGTGGGGCAATGTTCCGAGCATGCACCACAATCGTTATCTTCGGTATAGACGATGCAACGCTCGATGAAGAAATGCGCCACGCCTACTTGCGTCGTGGTTTTCTCCTCTTTGGTGATGGGCTTGAGGGCGTGCGTCGGACAGACATCGGCACATACCGTACATTCGTAGTTGCAATAGCTATTCTCGTAGGACATGTAGGGCTTCAAGAGGTAATCGAACCCGTATTGCATCCCGGCGGGACGGAGCACTTGGCTGGGGCATTGCGTCACGCAGACGTGGCATCCCGTGCAAAGGTCCTTGAAGCGTTCGATACTGAGCGAGCCGGGAGGCGTCACAGGTGGCCAATGGGTCGGGTCTTGCCCTTTCCGCAATCGCTTTTGCAATCGTTTCCCTTGGGCCAGGGCCGGAAGCGTACCTGCCAAGATACCGCTGGTGGCGAGGAACGTGCGCCGGCTGGCATCGGGTTTCACCGCTTCGTTTGCCTTTTCTGCTTCTTTCCGAATAGGGGCGAAGCGGAACTGGATACTTCCGGTATGGCACGCTGAGATGCAGTTGAAGCAATCCACACACCGGGAGGTGTCAATCTTCATTTCTTTGCTCAGGATGGCTTCCGCCTTGCAGGCATGTTCGCACAACCCGCAATGCACGCAACTCTTCGCATCTATCGTCGGACGGAACAGGGCGTAGCGGGAGAAGAGGCTCAAGAGGGAACCTACCGGGCAAAGGGTATTGCAAAACAAACGTCCGCGCCATACGCTCAGGCCCACAAAGAGGAGCAGGGCTATCAAGCCACTCACGAACCCGGCACGCGTCACGGTGCTTACCGTCACCTGGTAGAGCGTGTAATTGTCCATTTCCATGAGGAGATGTGCCGCCCCGTTGTTCGTGAGCATCACCAAGGGACGCAATAGGTTCGTGGCTATCCGTCCGAAATGACTATACGGGTCGAGCAGGAGGCAAAGGTTCATCACTCCGGCCAGCGCGCTCAGGGCGGTCAAGGCCAATAGCACGTACCGCAAGGCATTCATCGGCTTATGGTAGGCGAACCGTCTCGCCCCCTTCTTCTTCGTTTTGCCGATACAATAGATTCGATTGATTATATCTTGCAAGACGCCTGCCGGGCATACGGTCGAACAATACAATCGTCCCACGAGGAGCGTCAACGCGAGATGAAGCAAGATAATCGCCCAAAACCCGCCCAGCAACGCCGGCATCACCTGCGCATGGAGCAGGACGTGGAGCTGGTCGGGCAAAGTCCCCGTGAAGTCTACAAAGAAGAGCGCAATCGGTATAAAGAAAAGGAGGGCGAGGCATACCCGCACTCCTTTCCATATATTCATTCGTTTCATCCTTCGGCTCAGAGTTTGATGCGTTTAATGTTCAACGTTTTCAGGTCGGTCGTACCCAGGTGCAATGCTTCGCCTTTGCCGATATGGGAAGCCGCGGCCAGGTCGAGCTTCTTTACTTGGTTGAAGAGCGCGAGGGCGGCGGTGTCGATGGCGACAATGTTCGGCGATACAATCAGGCTCTTGAGCGTGGCCACGTCGGAAGCATTCCGTCCTTGCGGTCCGTTCTGGAAGAGGATACGGTAGGCGTCCACGACGTTCAGCACCGGTTTCTTTTCCCACGTGCAGATGTCGGCGATGCATTGTTGCAGGTCGTGCTGGTGGAAGAAGCGGCGGTCCCATACGATGCCCATGTAGTTCTTCATCGCGCAGGTGAGTTTCGCTCCGCCATGATTCTTCAGGATGGGGACATTAATCCATACGTCGGCCTCGACCAGCGCTTCGTGTATCTTTGCGCTTTTCAGGTTCTTACCGTTCGGGATGGATACGCTCTGGTAATACTTCTCGTCGTTGGCGGGCATCACGATAGCCCCCGCTGCCTTGGCCGCCTTTTCGATGCCGCTCGTCTCGTAGCACTTTTGCCAATTATCGCAGGTATGGTCGAATACCGTCACCTTCTCGGCGCCTGCGGCGAGGCTTTTCCGGACCAGGGCGGCCACCAGTTCCGGGTTGGTGTTGCCGGCCAATTCCGGCGTGCGGTCCCATCCGATATTCGGTTTAATCACTACCTTCTGTCCTTTTTTCACATACTGCCCGATGCCCCCGAGCGCTTCCAACGCCTTGTCGAGCATCACCGCAGGCTCGCCGCCCATGACGGCCACCATGTCCGGCACCGCTTCGACGGCCACGGTGTTGTTCATCAAGGCCGCACTCAGTCCTTTAAAGTCGAGGGTCAGCGCCGCACCAGCCAGTGCGCTTGTCCGTAAAAAGTCACGACGTTTCATCTTTTTGTTTGTTTAAATTGGTTATGATATTCCGATATTTCTTTGCCTGCAAAGATACGGATTAAAAGAAAAAGCCCTACCTTTGCGAAACGTTATAAATTCATAAACAAAGACATTATGGGTACAATGGACATCCAAGATAGATATATCAACCCCTATACCGATTTCGGCTTTAAGAAGTTGTTTGGTACGGAAATGAATAAAGACCTGCTGATTAGTTTCATTAATAGCCTATTGCACGGTGAAGAGGTGGTAATGGACTTAACATACCTGAATACGGAGCATTTAGGTACGACCGAAGCAGACCGTAGGGCCATCTTTGATGTGTATTGCGAAACGGAGAAGGGCGAACGGATTCTCGTCGAAATGCAACGTGGCGAGCAGGCTTTCTTCAAAGACCGTAGCATTTATTATGCCACTTTTCCTATCCGCGAACAGGGACGGCGGGGTGATTGGGATTTTGAGCTAAAGGCCGTTTACGTCGTAGGCATCTTGAATTTCACCTTTGATGACGACAAGACTTGTTTCCATCATGAGGTGCAGCTGATGGATAGGCGGAAGAAAGAGGTCTTTTACGATAAGCTGACGTTCATCTATTTGGAAATGCCTAAGTTCACGAAGACGGAAGACGAGTTGACCAATATGTTCGAAAAGTGGCTTTTCGTCTTGCGCAACCTTTCCCGCCTGATGGAACGCCCCAAAGCCCTGCAAGAACGTATCTTCACCCGCCTTTTTGAAGCGGCAGAGATTGCCAAGTTCACGCGTACCGAGTACGAAGCCTATGAAGGCAGCCTCAAGGTTTATCGCGACTGGAAGAACACGATAGACACCGCGAAAGCCAAGTCGAAAGCAGAAGGAAAAGCGGAAGGTATCGAAGAAGGCATCGAAATTGGCGAAGCAAGAGGACGTAGGGAGACCGCTAAACAGTTGAAAGCTTTAGGTGTACCCATCAACATCATTATCCAAAGTACGCACTTGACCACAGAAGAAATAGCTGATTTATAACTGCTATTCATTTTATGCATTTTACGAAAGGGTCGAACCCTGTCCGATAGGGCAGGTCCGGCCCTTTCTGCATATCTATCCCCACTTTGCCACCCGCCCTGATGGCAGTTCATATCCCATGTGGGATATTTTTTTATTTCTATTGGAATATTTTATTATCCCACTTGGAATATTTTTGTATCTTTGTTGGCATAATAACTAAGGATAGAGTTGTATGATAAAACCGAATAGAGTTAAATGGAAAGTGCGACTGGAACGTTCGAATCTGAAAACGATAGAGGGACAACGGATTCCCCGCGTCCACTTATATGGCTCCTTGTCTATGAATGAGGTGATTGACCGCATCGTCCAGGATGGAGCGAACACCTTGGCGCGGGAGACGATGGTGCATGCCGTGTCGGCCTTCTTCCGCGAGGTCGAGGAGCTGATTGTCGAGGGGTATGCGGTGCGGACGCCGATCGGAAATTTCACGCCGGGCGTCACGGGGACGTGGAACTTCGAGCGTATCCTGCCCGACGCACGGGCGCAGAACGAGGCGACGGTCAATTACGCGCTTAGTCCGCAACTGAAGAAACGCCTCGCCGACCCGCTCTTCGAGGAGATAGGGCCGCTCCAGTCCCGCCTCGCCATTTATCATGTAGAGGATAAGGGCAGCGGTACGGAGAATACCTACCTTACGCCTGGCTATGCGTTGATAATCAAAGGAGACCTGCTGCTGATGAACGGCGACCTGCCGGAGCGGGGCCTCTATTTCGTCGACGCGGAGACGGGCCAGGCGGTGCGGCACGTCAAGGGCGAGGACCTATACGGGACGCGGAAGCGGTGCTGGGCGAATGTCCCGCGCGACCTCCCGCCGGGCCGTTACCTCCTCCGCATCGTGAGCCAATGCACCACCAGCCCCACACCGCTCAAACGCGCCGCTTCGTACACCTACAAGGTGGTATTTGAGGTGCGGGATTTGGAAGGAACGGAATAAAGGCTTACATTTGTGGGCGAAAATAAGTAATAACAACGTATTACTGGACGCAGATGACGCAGAACCCGCAGAGGTACGCAGACTTTATATTTATCTTGCACATGAAATCTGCGTGCTTCTGCGCTTCGTCTGCGTGGCCTGCGTCCGGTAAATACATCAAACATTATATTAATGGAAAAGAAAAGCAAGAAGAAGATAGGGGCGCACGTGTCGGCTACGGGCGGTGTGGAGAATGCACCGGAGAACGCACATGCGATTGGCGCCACGGCGTTCGCCCTCTTCACACGCAACCAGCGGCAATGGCGTTCGGCGCCGCTATCGGCCAAGAGTATCGCGCTGTTTAAGGAGCGTTGCGCGAAGTATGGCTACGAGGCGGGCGATATCCTGCCGCACGATAGCTACCTGATCAACCTGGGTCACCCGGAGGCGGAGGGGCTGGAGAAGTCACGCGCGGCGTTCCTCGACGAGATGCAGCGGTGCGAGCAACTGGGCCTCGACCGCCTGAACTTCCACCCGGGCAGCCACCTGAAGGCGATGACCGAAGAGGCCTGCCTCACGCGTATCGCCGAGTCCATCAACTGGACGCTGGAGCAGACCACGGGCGTGACGGCCGTCATCGAGAACACGGCCGGGCAGGGGACGAACCTCGGCTATACGTTCGAGCAGTTGGCTTATATAATAAATAAGGTAGAGGACAAAACGCGCGTCGGCGTTTGCCTCGATACGGCACATACGCTGGCGGCCGGCTACGAGATACGGACCGAGGAGGGCTTCCGCGATACCTTTGCCAAGTTCGATGCGGTGGTGGGCTTCCAATACCTCCGGGGAATGCACCTCAATGATTCGAAGAAAGAGCTGGCTACGCGGGTTGATAGGCACGATAGCGTGGGCAAAGGCGTGATGGGCATGAAGATGTTCGAGCTCCTGATGAACGATGCCCGTTTCGACGGCATCCCCCTCATCCTCGAGACACCGGACGAATCACTTTGGGCGGAAGAAATCAAACTATTATATTCATTAGAAAAGTAATTGCACATGAAGAAACTTTGGATAAGTGTGGCCCTGTGTTTGGGCATGGCCTCGTTTGCAGACGTGGATGCTTGCACGGGCTTGTTGGTAGGAAAGAAGGCATCGGTGGATGGCTCGGTGATGATTAGCTATGCCGCCGATTCCTACACCTTGTATGGCGAACTGTATCATTGGCCGGCGGCTACATGGCCGGAAGGCGCGATGCTGGAAATCAAGGAATGGGATACGGGCAAACCGCTCGGGCAGATTCCGCAAGTGCGGGAGACCTATTCCGTAGTGGGGAACATGAACGAGCACCAGGTGGCGATTACGGAAAGCACATGGGGCGGACGTCCGGAGCTGGTCGATACGACGGGCATCATGGATTACGGTAGCCTCATCTACGTCGCCCTCCAACGCTCGAAGACCGCACGCGAGGCGATTCAAATCATGACGGACTTGGTGAAGGAGCATGGCTATTATAGCAGTGGCGAGTCTTTCTCGATAGCCGACAAGAACGAGGTGTGGATTATGGAGATGATAGGCAAAGGCGCGGGCAACAAGGGCGCCGTGTGGGTAGCCATCCGCATTCCGGATGATTGTATATGTGCCCATGCGAATCAAGCCCGCATCCAGCAGATCCCGTTCGACGACAAAGAGAACTGCCTCTACTCGCCCGACGTCGTATCCTTTGCCCGCGAGAAGGGTTATTTCAAGGGCGAAGACAAGGACTTCAGCTTTGCGAAGGCCTACAATCCGTACGAGTTCGGTGGCCTGCGTGCTTGCGAAGCGCGTGTCTGGTCCTTCTTCAATAAATATAATAAGGATATGGGCAAGTACCTGGAATTGGTGAAGGGCGATGTGAATGCCGAGCCGATGCCACTCTACATCAAACCCGACCGTAAGCTCTCGGTAGAGGATGTGCGGAATATGATGCGCGACCACTACGAAGGTACGGAATTGGACATGACGAACGACCCCGGTGCCGGTCCCTTCAAAGCGCCTTACCGCTTCCGCCCCTTGACCTACAAGGTGGATGGTGAATCCTATACGAACGAACGCCCCATCTCGACGCAACAGAGTGGTTTCGTCATCGTGCCGCAGATGCGTAGTTGGCTCCCGGATGCCATCGGCGGCGTGCTTTGGTTTGCCGTAGACGATGCGAACACGACGGTCTTTACGCCGATTTATTGCTCCTCGACGGCCGTGCCTGAATGCTATCGGCAAGGAAATGGGAGCATGATGCAATTCTCATGGACATCGGCCTTCTGGGTACGCAATTGGGTGGCCAACATGGTCTATCCGCGTTACAACCAGATGATAGGCGACGTGCGCAAGGTGCAATCTGAACTGGAAGACGGCTACATGGATATGCAACCGGCCATCGACAAGGCGGCCTCCGAACTCTATGCCAAGAACCCGGACGAGGCGGTGAAATTCCTCACCTGGTACAGCACCACGACGGCCGACGAATCGGTAGACCGCTGGAAGCAATTGGGCGAATTCCTCATTGTGAAGTATTCCGACGGTGTGGTACGCAAGGAGAAGGATGGCAAGTTCCTCGATAATGGATATGGCTTAGGCGCGTCGCCCGATTCACCGGGTTATAGCGAAGAGTTCTACCGTGCTATCGTGAAGGAAGCCGGAGACCGCTTGAAAGTGAAATGATTTACAACGATACACAAACCTATTTATAATTATATCGTATGAAAAGGATAACTATATTATTTTGCCTATTGTGCTTAGGATTAAGCGCATTTGCACAGACACAACGCGGAAGTTCGTCCGTAGGATTGAACATCGGGTATGGTTTTGAATCGGAGAATGCCACGCTGGGCATCGATTACCGCTATTGCATTACCGACGAAGTACGCATCGCTCCCTCGCTCACTTACTTTGTGAAGGCAGACGACCTGAGTGCGGTGGCCATCGACTTGAACGCGCACTATGTCGTGAAGCTGAGCGATGTATTTGGGTTCTATCCTTTAGCCGGCATTGATTTGGCGTTCTGGAAATTCCACCATGCAGGAGGGCATGTCAATGATTTTGGGCGTTATGATGATTCGCACAACGAAACCCGTCTGGGCGTAAACGTCGGTATTGGCGGGGAAATCTATGCAACCGAGCAACTGACGCTTGGCTTGGAAGTCAAATACAATATTGTAAAAGACATCGACCAAGCCCTGTTGGCATTGCGCGTGGGTTATAACTTCTGATAAAGAATAAGAACCCAGAGACACAGAAACACGGAGCTTTTAATTGTTAATTATTAATTGCTCCGTGTTTTCGTGTCTCTGGGTTCTTTTTACCTTTTACCTTCCGTTTAATTGAACTTCAACAAATCGTTCTCGCATAGATAATCCATGTTCTGACGGCGAATGACTTCGCGGGCCGCTTCCCGATTGTTGGTGCGGATAATCAGGATGGACTTCTCGCCGGCCGAGAAGCAATACATGTATTCAATCGTCAGTCCTGCCTTTGTGAAGGCTTGGAGCGTGCGGGCGAAACCGGCGGCTTCGGAGTGGGTCACGATGGCCAGTACGTCGCTCAGGTTTGCGCTTACGTTGTGTTCCTTGAGGAGCGCATAAGCACGTTGCGGGTCGTTCACGATGATGCGCAGGATGCCGTATTCCGATGTGTCGGCTACGGTAGCGGCAATGATACGGATGTTCGCTTCGGCCAAGAGCATCAAGATCTCGGACAAAGTACCGTATTTGTTTTCCAAAAAGATTGAAATCTGATTGACGGTCATAGTATTCTTGTTTTAATGAATTGTTGTTATTGTTAGCATATCTTTCGTAAGTCTTTTACGCGTACGGCTTTTCCGCCTTCGGGAGCTGGGAGCGAACCTTTGGCTACGAGTTTGACACGTGGTGTAAGCAAGAGTTCGTCTTTGAGTTGCCGCGTCACTTCCTTTTCCAACCGCTGGAGCGTGCTGAAATCATCCGTAAAGAGGTCGCTCAATTCCACTTCAATCATCATCTCGTCGTTGTAGCCGACGGTCTCGATTGTAATCAGATAGTTGCTACCCAGTTCTTTGAAGTGCATCAATATCTTCTCTACTTGGGTTGGGAAGATGTTTACGCCCTTCAGGATAATCATATCGTCGCTACGTCCTTTGAAGCGTGCCAAGCGTCGGTGCGTGCGTCCGCAAGGGCAATCTCCCGGCAGGAAGCAAGTCAAGTCGCGCGTACGGTAACGGAGGAGCGGCATAGCTTCGCGGTTAATCGTCGTAAGTACCAATTCGCCCACCTCGCCATCGGGCACCGGTTCAAGCGTCACGGGATCGATAATCTCCGGAATCACGTAATCTTCCCAAATGTGCAACCCATTCTGCTCTTTGCATTCGAAGGCGACGCCCGGTCCGTTCATTTCCGACATCCCGAAGCAGTTGTACGCCTTCACGCCGAGAAGCTTCTCGATGCGCTTGCGTTGCTCTTCGGAGTGCGGCTCGGCACCGATGCAAACTGTATGCAGCTTCGTGTCGCGATGCGGGTCGATGCCCTCTTCATACATTACCTCGGCCAAGCGCGTGGCGTAGCTCGGGATGATATGCAAGCAAGTCGTACCGAAATCGCAAATGAATTTGATTTGCCGCTTCGTATTACCTGCCGCCGCCGGTACGGTCAAGGCTCCCAGTCGTTCAGCACCGTATTGGAAACCCAAACCTCCGGTAAACATACCGTAGCCCGAAGTGTTCTGGAACACGTCCGTATCGCGCAATCCGACCATATACATGCAACGCGCCACCTGGTTTGCCCATTGGTCCAGGTCCTTGGCCGAGTGGAGCACCACCGTCGGGTTTCCCGTCGTGCCGCTCGACGAATGGATGCGGACACACTCGCGAAGTGGAATCGCCACCAGTCCGAACGGATAATGCGCGCGCAGGTCGTCCTTCGTGGTAAAAGGAATCTTCCTCAGGTCGTCCAGCGTCTGGATATCATCGGCCGTAAGTCCGTTCTGTTTAAAAACTTCTTGATAAAAAGGGGATTTCAACGCCTGTTGCACGGTTGCCTTCAACCGTTCCGTCTGGAGTCGTTCCAAATCGGGGCGCTTCATTGTCTCGAGTTCTTCTTGCCAATATTCTTGATTCATGGCTCTTTATTCCTATTTATAATGTAAAAATTACGTGTATGTGTTTCATTTCGTTTGCAATATTACGGAAAAAACCGATACGATGTTCCCTTTTGCCCCTTTAATTCTCTTTGTAGACAAAAAAAGAATTAAAATCTTTCATATATTTGCTTTGATAAAAAATAAGTTTTACCTTTGGCGCACTAATAAAACAAAGAAGATGACAAGCACTTGCAAAACATATCGCGCATTAACATCTTTTACCGGGGATTACTTGGTGAAAGGCGATAATATGTTAGCAAGCAAGCAAGCAAGCAAGCAAGCAAGCAAGCAAGCAAGCAAGCATTAGACTATAAGCAAATAAATCACGACGCGAAAGGCCCGTGTGCGGAGCGACAGCTCTGTGCACGGGTTTTTTGCGTCTATCCGTGTGTATATTAACTCTTAAAATCATAAAAATATGGCAGAAAACGAAAACAGGACGGTATGGCCCGTCACCTTGTATCAGAACCAGATGACCGAACGTACAGACGATTATTCGGCTCGCGTGAAGACCTTCGACGATACGAAAGACCTGGAATATGTAGTGAACGAAGTGATTGCCGACGGGACCGAGTTCAAGAAACAGACCCTGATCGACATCTACACTCGCATTGAGGCCAAAATCCGCGCCTTGGTACGCCAGGGCTATCCGGT
Source organism: uncultured Parabacteroides sp. (assembly GCA_944325335.1). GTDB lineage: Bacteria > Bacteroidota > Bacteroidia > Bacteroidales > Tannerellaceae > Parabacteroides. Next base: position 47,283 of record CALUZR010000003.1, read on the forward strand.
GCAGACGGACAATGTGCGGTTTGGTCCATCGGTGGAAGGTTCCTTCGACGCGCAAGGCATTCCGTTGGAAGACAGTGAAATCAAATGTACGTTGAACCTGACCGCCACCGAAACGATGCAGAAAGCGCTGGAGAACGTGACCTATCACGTGGACAGCGTGCAGGAAGACGGCGGTGCGGCGATCCTCAGCTTCAAGAACTTGACGACCGGCGCAACGGATGGCTCCGTAAACCGCACGGATTTCGTCGAGGCACGCGGCAAGAAGATCAAGGCGGTCAACCAAGACGGCACCGGTATTGGCAAGGTCGACTTGGTCAGCGTGTTGGGCGTTGCGACCACGATCGAGTCCTTGCCCTACAACGACCCGTCGCGCATCGCTTTCAACATCCCGGAGGATTTGGCAGAAGGCGAATACACGCTGCAGATCGAGACCTATTATGCGGCAGGCAACAAATTATTAAAAGAGCCGCGCGTATTGGTTTACTCGAAACCGATCACGATTAGCTAACTCCTAATCGTAGGTTTGATTTTGGGGAGGCACCCTCCCCTTATCGGGGGAGACACCCTCCCTGCATAGGGGGAGACACCCTCCCCCGATCGCGGGAGGCATCCTCCCCAAAAAAGTGAATAAAGAAACATCGTAAATAAGAATTAACCGAAACCCGGACGTGAAGGCGGTCTTTGACGGGAAGGAAGAGGCGAGTTTGCCCCATGTAGCGTGCCGGTTGCGAGAACCCGCGGGTAGTCTTATTAGTGTGATTGAATGTATTTTATCTCCCTTTGCGCGAAAGGCAGGCGGCCTCCACTCCCCTTCATCCTCCCCCCCACGCCGGGTTTCCATTTTGAACACTAATAAAACATTCAGGACAAATGAGAAAGATATTTAACATATCGTTCCCCCTCTTCATGTTGTTCATTGCGATTGGGGAGATTTGGGGGCAAGAGACAGAAGAAAAGGTTACGTTTGAGCATAGTCAAGGGACGTTAGCTGATGACTATGAGTGGGTTAAGGACCAGGAGTATTATGCTTCTTATGATACCATAAGCAATACGGATGACAATAAAACCCTATTGCAACGTACGCATGAATATACGAAGATTATTTATGTGGAGCCGGGGAAGGAGAAGCAGTTGATACCGTATAATATAATAAGCGGTATGTATAGGAATAAGTATTTCAGGTGGTTTATGTATGAAGATGAGAACAATACAACATGGCTTACTGATAATACTGATATTGAGGATTTGACTTTTAAGAATGATGCAAATGAGGAGGTAAAAACATATATGCCAAGTAATGCGGGGTATATTGTTTCTGAAGTTATTCCGAATGATGAGCACGTTTATAATCTGAATCATCCAACACTTACATCGCATTATTGCAATACCAATGAACCTTATATTCCAACTCTTACCTTAGAAGAAAACGACTTTAACAACGATGGTAGCCCTATCAAAGTTGCATTAGATATCTCGAATGAAGCGTTTACCATAGAAGAAACAGAGGATGGAAAGAAGTCGGTAACAGAACCCACCTTGGCCTATCGCTATATCTTTGAGATACGGGATGCGGGGGAGATTATGGATAAAATAACATCGTTGGATGAAGCGACAAAGCAAGCTTATATAGATGGAGTCCGTAGACGTCTATATGCTACAGCAGGCGTTGATTTCCAAGTCCGCTTGACTTTGCCATTGAGCAGTTACTATTTTGAGGATGTGCAAGGTGAGGACGAAACAACGTCAGGAGGCTATTTGACAAAAGGTGATGTAACGGTTGTTGTTACAAACGAAGAGGGTGAAACTGTAACTGACATTAATGCCTCTATTTACAATACAGGTAATTGGAAGAGAATTTTACCCAATGAATTGTTGGAAATATCTGACCCGAAAGAGGGTACTTATACGGTTACTATTAAACATAGAAACTATGCGTTAGACGAATATGAAATCACATTCCTTCCTGAAAGCGAAGCAGGCATGTTTGAACCTACTTCTAATGATGATAATTATTATAAGTCTCAAACCTATTTGGATAGTGAAGTCGAAGCCGGAAATGCCCAGTTATTGGGTGCTATTGACTTTGACGGGGAGGAATATAGTAGTCACTTAGTAGAAAAGAGCAATTATAAATATTATCCTGCACCTCTTTTGCCATGGTCGCAAAGTAGTTACGCATGGGTATTTAATGGCTCTTATAGCGGATGGGATTATGCCCATTATCGAATCGTAACGAATTCGAATGGTGTTCCTCAGAAAACAGGTTTGACGGATGGGAAAGTAGTTTATGGACATGGTGCTACTGAAGGTAGTGATGATTGTTTCCTCTGGATAAACGTGGCTGGCGACCCAGGTAAGATGTTGGATTTGGAGTGGAATGACCCGGTTTGTCCTTCCAGCCGTCTTTATTTGACATTTTGGATGAACGAGTTTTCGAACAATGATGAAACAGGTAATGTGGAAGTCACCTTGACTGGAATTAACGACGAAGGAACAGACGAAGAGACAAGGACGGAAATAGCCACTTATATCACGGGGTATATCGCAAATGATGGATATGAGATTGAACGTGGCACATGGGCGCAAGTCTATTTCTCTTTCATTACAGGCGATGAACAATATGATAAATATGTATTGACCATCAACAATAACGCAAAGAACTCCGCCGGCGCGGACTTCGCGATAGACGACATCCGGGTCTATATGGCCGCGCCAAGGGCGAGAGTGACGCAACAGAAGCTGAGTTGCGGCGATCGTACCCGCCTTCGGATGGATTTGACGTGGGATCAGCTCTTGAGCCGCATGGGGCAAGAGGAACAAACGGAAGGTGGTGAAGAAGAAGGATGGGTTGACTTCTGCTTTATCGACGAGACGATTTATAATGCGTACTTGGCAGACCATGAAAACGATCCTAATAAATATGAAGACGCTATTGATTCCGCTGCCATTCGGATAGGAAACGGTACGGATTATAACCAGAAATTCGCTACGCTGTATTATGATTTATGTTTGACTGCTAATACTAAATATGTAGCGTATGATCAGAATGAAGAAGAAACGAATTCAGATTATACCGGCGGATCGTTGGCATCGGCTAATTCCAAAAAAGGAGAGGATGGCGAAACAAGATACTATTTTTATTACTCACAAGATGAGGATACAAAACGCGATATTCTATCTGTCGATTTCTATGCCGATATGATGTATGGCCGTAATTACGTGATGTTAATTCGTAATCCGGACACTCCCGATGGAACGCCAGATGATGATCTTTCTTCGTTTGGCTATCCAGGACAGACTTGTGCCATCGCCACGAACTTTACCGTGATAGGGCAAAACCTTATCCGCATCAATGGCGAGATTGTAAAGCCGGAGGACTTGAACGATTATTGCACAGGGCAGATCTTTAACTTCTCGGTAGATTTACAGACACCGCAACGAAATGGTGACGGAAGCCTTGTCGTAGAGGATGGAGAAGTACAATATGACACATACGACGAAACAGTCTATTTTGATTGGTTCATTGGAACGATGGAGGAGTTCAACAAGGAATTGAGCGATGCCCTTGAAACATTGAGAAAGGATCATCCAGACGCGACTGAAGCGGATTTGGGTGACATCATGCCAGACGATACAGAAAGTGACTTAGCAAAAGCTATTACTACTATCCAGGAATATTTGGAAGAAGGAGAAGAAGAGGGTATCCAAAAGCGATTAACATTGCACAAGGAGACTTTGTCCATCCGTATTTTGGAGAATGGCTTGAACTTGGTGGTTCGTCCGATTGGAAACGTATCTGAAGAAGAGGATGAAGTAAGAAACTTAATCTGTTGGGACGCGATACCTTTGCGATTGGATGCCAAAGGAGAATCGCCCAGTGTTTTGCCTGGCTTTGAAGATGTAACATATCCAACAGACTTTATCCCTAATGTACGCCTTGGATTGGAACAAATAGAGAAGGCTAAAGTTGGAAAAGGGAATCCTACAATAAAGATTAGCTTGCGGGATGCCCATTATATAAATGAAAGTACAGATCATTTAGGTGTCATGACAAATGGAAGTAACGAGATAAATGAATTGCATTTCGTAGGTTCAACTGATCCAAACTATACGAAGTTGTTTGATGGAGAGTTTGACAAGCATGCTTATTGCATTGGAAAGATTGTTAACTTGAAAGCAAAGGAAGAACCAACAGAAGTGGATGATAATATGTTGGAAATCCAATTCAATTTGGATAAGCAAGAAGAAACGGTTGATGGTTTCCAATTCACGCCCCGTGAAGGTTATTCTTACACGTTCGGTTTCCATTTTGAGGAAAAGGATGCAAGCAATGATCCAATAGAAGCGGATGCAACTGCAGGAGAGGGTACAAGCGATGATGAAATAAAAGTAGGTTGTTATGGAAGTTCGTTTATAACGATGTATGTGGTTCCTAAGTACCAAAAGTGGATAGGCGAAGCAACGGATGATTGTAATAATGATGACAACTGGGCTCGCTCTACGAAAACGGAATTAAAGAAGGCGGATGGTACTTATACAGATGATGAAGAGGCAGGCGGCTATGCCCCGATGTACTTCACGAACATCACGATTCGGGAAGATAAGCCGCAAATAGAATTATACAATGTGCAGAAGTTGACGGATAATAAAACATTAGACCTGTCTACACGTGAAGGCGCGAAAGAGAATATCGAATACGATTTGATGGTTGAGCCGAATGAAAACGAAGACGGCTATCATTGCATCCCTTATTATATGAACCGTGTGAACCAAATCCACTTCGAGCCCAACGCCGAGATGCTCCACGCCGAGCTATTGCAATATGACACGGCATGGGTAGATTATAAGTTGGAAAACGGAAAGTGGCATACGTTGGCCTCTCCGCTCCAAGGCGTAGTGGCTGGGGATTTTTATACGGATAGCGATGATGCGACGGAAAAACAGGAATACTTTACTCCAATTACCTTTGTAAATGATGAAAATGACGGCGCAAATAGAGAAAATGACGGCGTGAATTACAACAACGACAATATTGAAAATAGCCGCTTCAGTCCTTCTGTTTATCAGCGTGGTTGGGATAAAGAGGCGAAGATGGTTTCTGTTGGAGAAACAGAAGGTACATCGCTTGCTATTCAAGGGAATTGGAGTGCCGTATATAATAATGTATATGAAGCATACAATCCGGGTAAAGGTTTTTCTATAAAGGTATTGGATATGCCAAAGAATAGTAATACAGAAGCTATCTTCCGTTTGCCGAAAAATGACGATTCTTATTCTTACTATGATTCAAAAGGCAATGAGACAGAAACAAGTGCTTCTTCTATAACACGTGAAGGTGCCGGTAAGTTAAAGATTACAACACCTGAAGAAAATGCAGAAAAAGACGTACTGTTTACAGTTACTGATTTAGAGGCTAATGGAAACTATTACTTAGTAGGAAATCCATTTATGGCCTATCTGGATACGAAGAAATTCTTTGAAGCTAATAGTAGTTTGGGTTCAAGCTATTGGTATGTTGATGATGATGTACAGAATATTGTTTCGGTGGCAGATGATCAATTATTCTCAACAGATAAGGGAATCAATATCCCGCCTCTCCATTCTTTCTTTGTTCGGAAGGTGGATGATACAAGCCCTATAACTGTTACCTTCAAAGATGATATGCAGGTCTTAGGCGAAACAAGCAATAAGGAAATAAATGCCAATGCCCTCATCCTAACCGTCCAAACCGAAGATGGGAAGACAAGCCGCGCAGCCATTGCCTACGATATGTCGGCCGACAAAGGCTATGCCGCGGACGAGGACGTGGAGTTGTTCTTGGATTCGAACCTGAGCGACGTCTCGGCGATTTATACCGTAGCAGGCACGATGGCGACCTCCATCAACCGCACGTCGGAGCTCTATAACATCCCGATAGGTATCTATGGAAATAGTACAGAGATGGTGACATTGTCATTCGTGGGATTGAAGCACTTCAGTAGCGCGGCACTCTATGATGCAGAGAAAAAGACGGAGACGCCGCTCCGTGAGGGTACGACGTTGACCGTCCCGGCAAGTACGAGCGGACGTTATTTCCTCCGCGCTGGTACACCGACAGGAAATGAAATCCTCGAAGCGGACGATATCCAAATCTATGCGCTTTCGGGCAACCGCGTGATGGTAGCTTCGTCGGTACCGCTGAAGGATATCCGCGTCTACAACCTGGGTGGCGTGCTGCTCAAGCAGGCAATGGCCGGATTCTGCAGCTGCGAGCTTTACCTGCCAGATGGCATCTATATCGTAAAGGTAGAGAATGTGAATAGAGAAATCGAGACCGCGAAAGTCGTCGTTCGATAAAGGGATAAACACAGAGAGGCACCGAGGCACGGAGGAAATTAGAAGTTAATAATTAGCAATTAAAAGCTCCGTGACTCAGTGTCTCTGTGTGCAAAATACCTAATTACGACATACCTCCAACTTTTAAATAAGCATAAAACGCCCCGAATATTTGGACAATTCGAATGCGTTGCTTATTTTCGCACACGTTTAAACAAAATAAAAAGGTATTTAACCATGAAAAGAATTGTATTATTAGTCGCATTTTGTTTAGGTATCGGACATGCCTTTGCCCAAGATGCCGATGCGCTTCGCGATGCAGGCGATGCCGCTTTACAGGCAAAAAATTATCCGGAAGCACTAGCCAAGTATAGTGAATATTTAAAATTGAACGAGTACAAGGATACGGTGCGTATTTACAACTGCGCGTTCAGTGCGACCCAAGCCAAGAATTACGAAGAGGCTGCCAAGTATTTCGACATGGCCGTGAACTATGGCTATAACTTGGACGCTTCGTATGTGGGCGAGGCTCAGGCTTACCGCAATTTGAACAAGACGGACGAATTCCTCGCTACTGTAGAGGCTGGTTTGAAGGCATTGCCAGGCGATGCGAACTTAGAGAAGTTGCTCTATTCGTATTGCATCAAGCAGGGACAGGCTGCCAAGAAGAGCGGCGACATCGCTACGGCTACAAAGATGTACAAGAGCGTACTCCTCGCTTCCAACAAGTCGTATCAGGAAGGCGCGTTGTATAGCCTCGGCGCGATGATTTACAACCAAGGCGCGACTGGTTTGCAGAAAGCCGACATTTCGGACGCGGAACGCACGAAGTGCTACGACCAGCTGAAGGAAGCTAAAGGTTATCTGGACCAGGCTGTAGCCATCAACGGTAAATTGAAGGCGAATGCGCAGAAGTTGGTAGATGCGATCACGGCTTCGTTGCCAAAGTAATTGAGACGCGACACAAAAAAATCCCCTCCCGGCATTTCGCTGGAAGGGGATTTTTTCATGCTTCCTTATCAATGGATTTCGATTACCCGATTGACTTTGGCTTTCTCTTCAGGTGTGCGTTTCGGCAAGTCGATGGTCAAGACGCCGTCGTTGACGTTGGCTGCGATTTTGTCTTTCTCCACGTCGTCCGGCAAAACCAATGACTGCTGGAATTTGCTGTACGAGAACTCGCGACGCAAGTACTTCTTGTTCTCTTTGTCTTCCTCTTTGGATTCGTTCTTCTTCTCCATCGTGATGACCAATTCGTTGTCTTCACTCAAGTGGATGTTGAAGTCGTCCTTCGTCATGCCCGGAGCGGCTACTTCGACTTTGTAGTCTTTATCGCTTTCGATGACGTTGATGGCCGGAGCCGTTGCGTTCATGCGGGGCATCCAATCGTTATCAAAGAAATCATTGAAGAAACTCGGTAACCAATTTTGATTGTTGTATTTTCTCGGTGTCATAATACTAAATCTCCTATTTTTTAATTGTTCTTTTACTCATTGTTCGTTCTGAATCCTTCCGCCTTTCGGTTTCCGAATTCGCTATAGGTTCTGCAAAAGGCGTGCCTCGGGCGGAGGACGCGATGCCTTTTAAACTGGCGGAATCTTCTTTAAACATACGGGAGGCGGATTTAAACCTGTGCAAACGTTGTTTACCTTTCCGTTTCCCCACCTGACTGACAAGACGGCACGAACATGGACAATCCGGCACATCTTCTGCCTTTTCTGCCTGTTTTATGGGGAAATTTGCCTACATTTGTACCCATTTCAAACGAATAGCAGATGAAACCCTTTTTATATCAAATAGCCGAGTTGTTTTATGCGGCGTATGGGGCGGAAGTCAGCCAGCTGACCTTCGTCTTCCCCAACCGGCGTGCCGGATTGTTTTTCCAGAAATACCTTTCGGGCCTCTCCGAGCGGCCGTTGTTCTCCCCGAAGATTGCAACCATCCACGACCTCTTCATGCAACTTTCCGGAAAGCAGGCGGCGGACCGTATCCGGATGCTTTTCAAGCTCTACGAACTCTATGGGAAGCGGAGCGGTTCGACCGAATCGTTCGACGAGTTCCTCTATTGGGGCGAAATGCTCTTGAACGATTTCGACGACGTGGATAAATATATGGTAGACGCGCGGATGCTCTTCCGCAACCTTTCGGACTTGAAGGAGCTGGACGAGGGGCTGGATTTCCTCTCGGAGGAACAGGTGGAGGCCATCCGCATGTTCTGGTCCTCTTTCTATCCACGGCACGACACGCCGAACCAGCAGCATTTCCTCGAACTTTGGGAAGTCCTTTACGATTTGTACACCGGGCTCCGCGCCTCGCTCGCGGCCGAAGGGTATGGCTACGAGGGCATGATTTTCCGCGAAGTGGTAGAGGAGTTGGAGCGGGACGGGGAGCGGGAGCTTCCTTTCCAGCAGGTGGTCTTTGTCGGGTTGAATGCCTTGTCTGTCTCCGAGGAGCGGTTGCTCTTGGCGTTGCAGAAGCGGGGCGTGGCGGATTTCTATTGGGATTACGATTCGCCTTTCGTGCGGGATAAGGACAACCGCGCGTCGTTCTTCGCCGAGCGGAACCTCCGTCTGTTTTCTTCGCGAAGGGAGTTGCCGAAGGAGGAGGCGGTCGAGCCGTCGATCCGCGTGGTGGGCGTCCCGTCGGGCGTTGGGCAAGCGAAGCAGGCGTACCGCGAATTGGAGCATTGGACGACGCAGGGCGCGTTCGACGAGGAGTCGGCGCTCCGGACGGCCATCGTCCTGCCCGACGAGCAGCTGCTCGTTCCCGTCTTGCGTTCCATCCCCGAGTCCATCCAGCATATCAACGTGACGATGGGTTATCCGCTTTCAGCGACGCCCGTGGCCTCACTCGTGGAGCAGCTCCTTTCGTTGCAGCGGAACGTGCGGTACCGCGACGGGCAACCGATGTATTATTTCCGCGACGTGCTCCCGCTCTTGAACCATCCTTATGTCATGGCGGCCCGCCAGGAGCGGGTGGCGGCCTGGCTCCGGCAAATCACGGCAGAGAACCGCATTTACATCCGCCCGGAGGAGGTGGCCGACGATGATTTCCTCTCCGTCCTCTTCACGCCGGTGCAGGACGCGACGGCTTTCTCGGACTATTTGATCCGCATCTTGGAAACTTTGAACCGCCACCTGCGCCGCGACGACGAGGAAGAGGACGAGGCCGCCCAGACAGCGCGCGACGTGGAGCAGGAGTTCGTCTTCCATTACTTCGCCACGGTGAACCGCATGAAGGAGGTGATGCGCGAGGCACACGTCGAGATGCGCATCGACACCTACTTCCGCCTCCTGAAGAAGATGGTGGAGCTCGTGACGATCCCCTTCGAGGGCGAGCCGCTCTCCGGCCTGCAGGTGATGGGCGTCTTGGAGACCCGCGCGCTCGATTTCGACCGCCTCGTCATCCTCTCGATGAACGATGGCACCTTTCCCGCCAAGCGCGCCGCCAATACCTTCATCCCCTATAACCTCCGCCGCGGCTTCGGCCTCCCGACCTACGAACACCAGGACAGCATCTGGGCGTACCATTTCTACCGCCTCCCCCGCCGCGCCCGCGAGGTGGTGTTGCTCTACGACACGCGCAGCACCGGGCTGCAGACGGGCGAGGTGAGCCGCTTCGTCTACCAACTGCGTTACCATTACCGCCTCCCGCTCAGCGAGCAACTGGTGGTTTACGACGTCTCCTCGTCGGCCGTCCCGCCCATCGTGGTGCAGAAGGGGGAGGCCGTCCTGCGCCGGTTGGCCGATTTCCGCGAAGGGGGCGGACGGGGTCTTTCGGCCAGCGCCATCAACACCTACCTCGATTGCCCGCTGCGCTTCTATTTTGAATATGTGGAGCAAATCCGCGAAGAGGACGAGGTGAGCGAGACCATCGAGAGCAACACCTTCGGCAGCATCCTGCACAAGGTGATGGAGGAGCTCTACGCGCCGTTCCGCGGCCGCATGGTGACGGCCGACGTGCTGAAGCAGTTGCGCGCAGACCGTGCGCTCCTCACCGGGACCATCGCCCGCGCCTTTGCCGAGGTCTTTTTCCATACCGAGACGGTGCGCGCGCTCGAGGGGCAGAATTTCCTCGTCGGCGAGATGATCCGCAAGTACGTGGAGCGGACCCTGGAGCGCGACGCCGCCCTCGCGCCCTTCCGTTATGTCGATTCCGAGCGGGCCATCCAGGCGCTCTTCCCGTTGGGCAGCGGCGCGCGCGTCCAGCTCAAGGGGTTCATCGACCGTATCGACGCGCCCGCGTCGGGCCTCCGCATCGTGGATTACAAGACGGGCAGCGGGACGTTGGTGTTCGACACCGTGGCCTCGCTCTTCGACCGCACGCTCGCCGACCGCCCCAAGGCCGTCTTCCAGGTCTTCCTCTACGCCTGGATGTACCGCCGGCAGCCGGACTATGCGGGCGGCTCCCTCCAGCCGGCCATCTATTTCACGAAGGCGCTGTTCCAAGACCCGTTCGAACCGGCCGTCCAGCAGCATGTGGCCCGCGGGAAGGTGGAACGCGTGGCGGATTTCTCTGCCTACGAAGCCGAGTTTGCCGAAGCGCTCCGCACGTGCCTCGACGAACTGTTCGACCCCGCCGTGCCCTTCGCGCAGACCGAGACGGGAAAAGCCTGTGGCTATTGCCCTTTCGCGTGCCTATGCGGCAAATAAAACGGTAAAATCTTTGACCTTTTGTCGACAAGAAGCAAACGGCAGTAATACTATCTTTGACTTTTTGTCGACAAGAGGCAAAAAGAAGTAATATACACTTTGACTTTTTGTGTACAACAAGCAAACGGCGGTAATACACACTTTGACTTCTTGTTGACAGAATGCAAAAGAAGTAACGCGCGCTTTGACTTTTTGTGTACAATAAGCAAACAGCGCTGACATACACTTTGACTTCTTGTCGACAAAATGCAAAAGAAGCAACACGCGCTTTGATTTTTTGGAAACAAGAAGTCAAAAATAATTGCATATTCAGGCTAAAACGAATACCTTTGCAGAAAACAACCGATATGGAACCTGTAAAATTCAAACAAATCAGTGTAGATGATCTTTACGTCTCGATTATCATCGCGAAAAAGGCGACGGACGAGCGGGGATGGACGGGCATGGAGCCTGTCGAGAAGAAGGTAATCAGCACGGGAAACGTGGTGATGGACGCGATAGGCCGCCTCCTGGCTGCCGATTGTAGTTTGCGGCCCGCGGATTTGGCCCAGTTGTTGGGGACGAACCGGATTGTCGTCAACGGCATGTTTTGCCTCTTCACGGGGATGATGACGGAGGATTTCCTGATGGCTTACCGGATAAAGCGGCTGAAGGAATGGCTGGCGTACACCGACGTTTCGACCAAGGAGGCGGCCCTTCGGAGCGGGTTCGCGTCGGAAGCCGTCGTGGGGCGCCTTTTCCAGAAAAGGCTGAAAACGACGCCGGGGAAGTACCGCAAACGGTACCAGCCGAAGAACGTGCGCGAGCTGTACCAATGGGCGGAATAGCGGGGCGGGCGTCAGAGGTTGAGCCCGAGCGAGAAACTGAGGAGGTTCGTGCGCCGCTCGTAGAGGAGCGTGTGGGGCGTGGCGGCGCCGGGTTCGGTCCACGTGAAGGTGGAGCGGATGTTGTGCAGCCCGAACTCGTAGGAGAAATCGAGGAAGAGGCGGCCGATGGTGACGCCCACCGCGGCGACGAAGTTGAACGCATAGGGGATGTTGTTCCCCTCGAAGCGGAAACCGGAGGCCGCGCCCCCGAAACCGTACCGGCTCCGGTATTGGTAGATGGCTTTCGGCCCAAACTTGACGTTGAGCCCGTAAGGCGCCTCGCGGACGATATGATAACCCACGAGCACCGGCACCTCCAGCGAATTGACCTCTTCCTCCAGGTTGGCATCCGAGAGGGCATCGCTGCTGCCCGTCGCGTCCGGGAGGCTGAAGCGCACCTCGGCGTTCGTGCGATACCAGCTGGCGCTCGGCTGGATGAAGAAGCGGTTGAAATTGACAGAGAGCGTAACGGCAGCGAGGTAGCCCACGCGGTAATGGACGCGGCGGTTCGGGAGGTCCGCGCCGTCGAGCGTAAAGGTGTGGATGAGGGGGAAGGCGGAGTTGAAGCCCACCCGCGCGCTGAAGTCGAGCGGCCGTTCGTGCGATTGCATGATGCCTTGCGCCCAGACCGCAGTCCCGGCGAGCCACATACAGCCGATGAACAACCACTTCTTCATGGTACGCTATTTCTTTTTACGGACCGACCAGCCGAATTTGCCGATCGCGTCGCCCAAGGTGTAATAATTCCCGTGCGAATAGGCGATGAGGTGGGCCCGTTGCATGTCGAACGCGCCGGTCTCGGGATCGAGGTAGCGGTCGTCGGCCAGGACATTGACCACATCGGCTATGAACATATCATGGCTGCCCAACGCGAGGATTTCCCGCACGCGGCACTCGATGGAGAGCGGCGACTCTTCGATAATCGGCGCGCGTACCACTTCCGCCCGTCCCGGCGTGAGGTGCATCTCTTCAAACTTCCGGTGGTCTCGCCCCGAGTTGACGCCACACCAGTCCGTGGCATACGCCATGTCCTCGGTGGTGAGGTTGATGACAAACTCCATCTCCCGCTTGAGGATGGGATAGGAGTGCCGCTCCGGACGCACCGAGATATAACACATCGGCGGGTTGGTACAAAGCGTACCCACCCACGCGACGGTAATGATATTGTATTCCTCCGGCGAGCTTCCGCAACTCACCATGACGGCGGGTAGCGGATAGATCATTGTTCCGGGTTTCCAGCTATGCTTCATTTAATAATAATATCGTCCTTATTGATTTTCCGTTCGCAATAATGGCACTTGATGACGCACGCCTCCTTGTCGATGACTTCGAAGCGGGTGGGCATCGGCTCGTTGTTGGTGATGCACTTCGGATTGTTGCATTTCACCAGCCCGATGAGCTCGTCGGGGAGCGAGACGCGTTTCTTCTCGACCACTTCGTAGTTGCGGATGATATTGAGGATGACGTTCGGCGCGACAAGGGCGATGCGGCTGATTTCATCGTCGTTGAAGAACTTGTCGGAGATTTTGATCATCCCTTTGCGGCCGCATTTGCGGCTCGGGAGGTTGTTGGCAATCGTGATGGTAGCCTCCACCTTGTCCAACTCGAGGAGCGTGGCGACCTTAAAGAGTTCGGTCGGCGGGATATGGTCAATGACGGTGCCGTTCTCGATAGCGGCCACCTGCAATTCTTTATTATTCTTGAGTGCTGACATGATTTTTTACTTTCGGATTACACATTAATATTTAAGACATCGCAAATGATAGCTTCGCGGGCAAAGAGTCCGTTGTGCGCTTGCTGGATATAGTACGCTTTGGGATTGTCGTCTACGTCGTAGGCAATCTCGTTCACGCGGGGCAACGGATGCAGGATCCGCAGATTGTCTTTGCTATGGGCCAGCATCGAATTCTTCAGGATATACACATTCTTCACCCGTTCGTACTCTTCGAGGTCGGTAAAGCGTTCCCGTTGTACGCGCGTCATATATAATATGTCGCTCTGGTTGATGATCTCTTCGGTGAACGCCGTGTGCTCGTAATAGCGGATGCCGTGCTCATCGCAGAAGTTCTTTTGCTCGTCGGGCATGCGGAGTTCGTTGGGCGCGACGAAATGGAACATCGGGTTGAAGTGCGACATGCCCACAATCAGCGAATGCACCGTGCGGCCATACTTCAAGTCGCCCACCATCGTGATGGTCAAGTCCTCCAGTTTGCCTTGCGTCTTGCGGATGGAGTAGAGGTCGAGCATCGTTTGCGAAGGATGTTGGTTCGCCCCGTCACCGGCATTGATGATGGGCACGTCGGTCACTTCCGACGCATAGCGCGCTGCCCCTTCGAGGTAATGGCGCATGATGATCAGATCGGCGTAATTGCTCACCATGAGGATGGTGTCTTTCAGCGTCTCGCCCTTCGACGAACTGGTGGTCGACGCATCCTGGAAGCCGATGACACGCCCGCCCAGCCGGTTGACTGCCGTTTCAAAACTCAATCGCGTCCGCGTGGAAGGTTCAAAGAACAACGTAGCCGCCACTTTTCCCTCGAGCAGACGCCGGTTGGGATTCGCTTCAAACTTTTCCGCGTTATCTAAAATGCGAAGAATGTCTTCCTTTGTACATTCTTGGATTGATACAAAACTTTTACTTCTCATATATGTGTATATTCTGTCTTTATACTACGCGAAGATAGATAAACATTTCCAAAATGTCAAACGCTTCGGGGCGATATTTTCACCCTTTGCGGTTAATTGATTGGTTTATGCCTATATTCGTTTGTATTTATCGTGATAATTATTTTCAATGATGCCTATCGCCGTCGCATAATCCGGCGGAAATCCCGGACGATTTGCGTACCCATGTTGATGCGCGTGCTATCCACCTTCCGGATTTCGACCGGCGTCACGGCGTCTTTATACTTGGCCTTGCCGATGCGGATCTTCATGTCGTCGAGCGTCCCGCTGATGTTCACCCCGGCTTTGAAAGGCAAAGGCGACTTCAGGATGGAGATATGGTAATCGAAGTTCATATTCAAATCCTGCGTTCCGCCCACAGCTGCCCGGTATCGGTCGATTTCAACCAGGAAAGGATAGACCGTCACATTGCCATCGTTCACGGTGATGTTGGCCGAAATATGGTCGAATACGTTCCGTTCCTTATTCTTGAACATCAATTTCTTCGAGATTTCGGCAAAGGTTTCGCCATCCATCAGCACCAGGCTATCGCCTTGCAGGTTGATAGCTGAACGGAGTGTCGGGATTTGGATGTTCAAAAGGGAATCGAGATCGGACTCGGCGGCCGCATCGAAGTTGACATATCCCTTGAAAGAGCGCAACATCGGCACCATCGTATCCAATGCCGGGATGAAATCAACCAACTTCCCGATATTGATGTCCTTTAACCGGATATCAAATCCGACGTAACCTTTCTCTTTTTTAGCGGCTTGATACACCAAAGTGGATTTCATCTTCGCCCCATCCAAACCGACCATGCTCAATTCCTTCAGGTGCATCGCCTGGTTGCGAATATCTATAGCGCCATGGACATGCTCGAACAACATCCGGCCGTAGCGTACCCGTTTCAAATTGGTTTGGAGTTCGAAATCCCATGTGGGCGGGATGACGAAGAGGCTCAGCGTGGTCTCGGTCGTATCGATTGCTTCTACCTCTATCGAGTCGCCCGGTGTCGCAAAAGCACGGAGGAGCTGGTTGCAATTGAGGTTGTTCGACGAAATCTCCAAATTCGCCTTCAATACCGAATGGGTCTTTAATGCCCGATACAAATCATGAACCGAACCGCTGGCCGTAATGTCTGAACGGCCGATACGCATGGTGGCATTCCGGAGCGCTATCTGGCGGTTTCCTACGGTCAAAGCCGTCTTTTCCATCATGACCGGCAATGCCAGTTGGGGCGTACGGAGCTTCAATCGGTTAAATCCAATGATGCCTTTCGGAATCCAGATCGAATCGCGCACTTGTTCAGCCTCGACGGCAAATCCGGCTTTGTTCATTCCGGCATTCAAATCGCTCATTCGGCAGAAGAACGTATCGGCTTGGAGGGAAAGATTCACCTTCGGACGAAGCGGATTGCGCTCGGTCGGTTGGAGACGTACATTAACTGTTGTCTTCTTGCAAAAGACTTTCATCGTATCGGTCATGGAGGCTTTGAGGCGGTCCATGGTCATGCGGCATTCCAAATCAACGATACGTGTGGTGTCCTGCGGGTTGGTTGTCTTGACTTGTGCCGTGAACTTGTCAAGGGCGGCATCTATCTCTCCGTAATGAAGTTTCAATTGGCGGATTTCTCCTTTAGCTCCTAACGATTCATTGCCGAAGAAGCCCAGCGAAGCATCGCCCGTGAACTCGAAATCGCGCACCGAATCGCGCAGGGCCAGTCCTTCCATGTTCAGCTTTCCGCCTATTTTGATTCGTCCCAAGTCTTTATTCTTGATAGAGGAAAGTTTGCATTTCAGGCGGATATCGGCATCCATCTTCCCTTCTATCCGCACGCCTTCCTGGAGTGGGAAGGTTTGGGCGAGGGCGGTCATGTCGATAGTTGACTTCGTATTTAGCGTAATGCGCGGATCTCCTAATAAATCTTCCACCAATGCATCGGCCAAGATGTCGGTATGCGCGCCTTGGAAGTGGAATATCTTCAGGTCGGCAAACGAGGACTGGCGGCGCATGAGATCCAATTCCCCATAGAAATCAGCCGTAAAGTTATCGATTCCATACGGAAGCCGGTCGTACTTCGCCGAGGCTTCGTTGATTTGCACCTTGAGCGTGGCCAAGGGCATTTGCTTTTTCCCGTACAATCCTTTGAGCGTACCTTCGAGCTTCACTTCGCCTTGGGCGGAAACGGATTCTTTCTTCAGGATAGATTCCGGAATCATGGCGAGTACCGTCTCGAGCGAAGGAGCATGAAGTCCGTATTTCAAGTCCACGTCCAAGGCTTTCTGGAGGGTATCGCGCCGGATCTTCCCATTAATATCCAAATCGATGCCATTGACCGTCAGCCGCGTATCTTTCAATGCCAAGAGATGCAACCGGCGAATCATGGCAATCTTCGTATTAATGCGTGTCGACATGCGATGGAGCAGGAGTTGCCCGTCTTGCCAAAAGATGACGTTCTTATTATCGAACTCCAATCCCAAGAGCGAGCGCCCTTTGTGAAGCGAGGCACGAAGCTGGAGGTTCGCGTCGTCGAGGCGGGCGTAAAGGTGCGTATTCCTATCGTCGAACGTTAGGTTGGTGTGCCGGAAAGCAATACGCCGGATGTCGATACCGCCTGGAAGCGTGAAAGAGGTCGTATCGGTGGGCGCTTTCTCCGTCGTGTCGCTCGGCGCTATATCCCAATTCGAAATGCCTTCCGGACTGGTATAGGCATAAACCGAAACGCTGTCCAGGAGCAGGTAATGCAGGCTTATCTTCTGCTTTTCGAAGTAATCGATGGGATTGACCACGAGGACGCACTTCTTGAATGCGAGAAGCGAATCGGTCTTCTGCCAAAGCGTATCGCGGATCGCCTTCGAAACCAGCGTTCCGTCCGTTAGTTTCAGTCCGAACCGCGGGAAGGTCGAGAAGAATGTCAATTCTACGCTCTGCATGTCCAGCTTCGCATCCAGCGTCTTGTTCGCCGTACTGACCACCACGGGCGTCAATCGTTCGGGCGTAAATATGAAATGGATGGCAAAAGCGATGCCCGCTATTATAATAAGGAATAGGGAGAGGAGAGAAATAGCGGTTATCTTGATTGTCTTTTTAATCGTCTTGTTCATGTCCGTTTTGCTTTTCATTTTTCCACTCCAAAGGTAGCGATAAATCGGATGCATTGTACCCTAAAAAGGCAGAAAAAGTCAACCTATTTTTCCAATCCGGGGTAGAAAACCCGGTTCATACCAACCAAAACTTCGAAACCCGGCGTGAAAACTTCCAAAACCGCCTATGATTTCTTTACGCATCGCCGATATTTCTTTATCTTTAGGCTAAAGATATACAAATATCGACGATACTTGTGCAAATATCGTCGATATTTATAGAATGGTTCGTTATCTTTCCAAGTTTTCTCGCCTTGATTGGAAGTTTTGCCGGGTGTTTTTTACTTTAATAAAGGCAATTGGTGTAACATCTCTTGGATGCGGATAGCGGTACGAGGCATAGGTTCTGCCACGGTCAAACCAACGATTTCCTTTTCTTGTGCTATGTCGTTAATCACGCGTACTACTTCTTTGATTTTCATTCCATTCGGAACTACGCCCACGGCGGCGATGATTTCCGCAGGGTCGAGCACATCCATGTCGAAATGTACCATTACTTTCGACGCACCACAGGACGCTAACCACGCACGTATGGCGTCACTATTCTCCTGCACCTCTTCAGGTGTAAGATGCTTAATGCCATATTCTTTCTGTCTTTTCTTGATTTCCTCCCGCTCCCAATCGCGAAGGCCGACAAAGAGTATCTTAGCCGGATCTACTTTGGCGGGTAATTCCGAAATGATTTGCTTATCGCCCAAGCCCATACAAGCTGATACCGCCATCGCATGATAGCCTGCGTAAACATCGCCAGGCAAGGTAATGTCCGGATGTGCGTCGATCCAAACCATTGCCACATCGCCTTTATATTTGGCCGAAAGGTAAGTGAAGGGTACGACGCTTACCGAACATTCTCCACCCAGTGTTACAATCTTGTCGGGATTCTGAATATTCAGGATGTCTAAAGCAGCCTTCGTTTGTGCGAGGATAGCGTCCTTGTCTAATATTCCGTCTGTTACCTTCCTTTCTGCAATATCTATTGTGATCGGGACGGCGAATGTTTCCTGTCCGTTATCTGGTGCAAGGAAATTCAATAATTGTGCCCCAAGATAATATCCCCTTGAAGCCAGTTCAGGGTCTTTTATTTCTGTGATCCATTGGGATATATTCCCGCCTTGCCATTGCGGATATACGAGCCGGATTGTTTTTGTTTGATGTTCCATCTTTTTATTGCTTTTAGATTTGATTGCAAAGATACATTCATGCAATGGTTTCTGAATCCATTTCCTCTATTTTTTGTCTGAATTATTTCCCACAAACGCTTGCCATATCAAAAGGAAATATTACCTTTGCACCCGAAAATCAAATACAAAAAGCTTATTAAATTATTATTTCAAAATGGCAA
This sequence comes from uncultured Parabacteroides sp., assembly GCA_944325335.1. Classification (GTDB taxonomy): domain Bacteria; phylum Bacteroidota; class Bacteroidia; order Bacteroidales; family Tannerellaceae; genus Parabacteroides. The sequence goes on from CALUZR010000003.1 coordinate 66,265, forward strand.
CAAAAATTAGATTGCAAAGACACGGTCGTAAGGGTTATGCCTTTTATCAGATCGTAGTCGCAGACAGCAGGGCTCCACGTGATGGAAAGTTTATTGAGAGGATAGGTTCTTATAATCCGAACACTAATCCTGCTACAGTAGATTTGAAATTTGACAGAGCGTTGTATTGGATGCAGGTGGGTGCACAACCTACGGATACGGTTCGTAATATCCTTTCTCGCGAAGGCGTTTGCTTGAAGAAGCACTTGCTGGAAGGCGTAAAGAAGGGTGCGTTCGACGAAGCTAAGGCTGAAGAGAAGTTCCAAGCTTGGAAGCAAACGAAGCAAGCCGCTTTGGATGCTATCCGCACGAAGGATGCTGATGCCGTAAAAGCCGTGAAGAGTGCTCGTCTGGAAGCTGAAAAGGAAGTAAACAAGGTGAAAGCCGAAGCATTAGCTCAGAAGCGTGCTGAAAAGGCTGCCGCTGAAGCAGCTAAGCAAGCTGAAGCCGCTGCTGAAAATGCAGAAAATGCTCCTGCAGAAGAAGCTCCAGCTCAAAGTGCAGAATAATTCTCACGAACTAAAAGAAATGGAAAGCTGCCTCTCCAACGAAAAGGGGCGGCTTTTTTTATCGAATAAAAAGGATGGCAAAGACGAAGACGGTATATGTATGCTCGAATTGCGGGGCGGATTCTCCGAAATGGTTGGGCAAATGTCCGAATTGCGGGGAATGGAATACGTATGTAGAGGAAGTTGTGGCCAAAGAAACGCCTGCCATGCGACGTTTCCCTTCCTCGGGTATAGGCGGGAAAGAGGCTTCACGCCCGACGCTTCTTCGCGACATTACGGCGGAAAAGGAAGAGCGGCTCGATTTGCAGGATGCTGAATTGAATCGTGTCTTAGGCGGAGGACTGGTGAAAGGTTCACTTGTATTGATAGGCGGCGAGCCGGGCATCGGGAAGTCGACGCTGGTATTGCAAACCGTCTTGAAACTATCGGATCGGAAAGTCCTTTACGTCTCGGGCGAAGAGAGCAGTCGCCAGCTTAAGATGCGTGCCGAACGCTTGGCGAAGAAGAATGGAATCCCGGTGGAAGACATTGATTCGCTCTTCATTCTTTGCGAAACGAATCTGGAGCAGATATTAGCACAGGCCGCAAACGTACGTCCAGATGTGATGATCATCGATTCGATTCAAACCATCGCTACGGAGCTGGCGGAATCCTCTCCAGGCAGCATCACCCAAGTACGCGAATGCAGTGCTGCCCTTTTGAAGTTTGCCAAAGAGAGTGGGACGCCTGTCCTCCTCATTGGACATATTAATAAGGAAGGGAGCATAGCCGGGCCAAAGGTATTGGAACATATCGTGGATACGGTCCTACAGTTCGAGGGCGATCCTCACAATATGTACCGTATCCTTCGAAGCATTAAGAACCGTTTTGGAAGTACGGCCGAATTGGGCATCTACGAAATGCGGCAGGAAGGATTGCGTGAAGTAAGCAATCCCTCGGAGTTATTATTGACCCAAAACCACGAAGGATTGAGTGGCGTGGCAATCGCGGCGGCTATCGAAGGTATCCGTCCCTTCTTGATCGAGACCCAAGCTTTGGTCAGCTCTGCCGTCTACGGGACGCCCCAGCGTAGTGCGATAGGCTTCGATATCCGGCGCATGAACATGCTTCTCGCTGTCCTTGAGAAGCGTGCCGGCTTTAAGCTCGCGCAGAAGGATGTTTTCTTGAATATTGCCGGCGGACTGAAGGTGAACGACCCGGCAATCGACCTCTCTGTCCTCAGCGCGGTACTCTCTTCCAGCTTGGATATCACGATTGAGCCGGGCATCTGCATGGCGGGTGAAGTGGGTTTATCGGGCGAAATCCGTCCGGTGAACCGTATCGAACAGCGCATCTTGGAAGCCGAAAAGCTCGGCTTTACGCGCATATTGATTCCCCATAATAACCTGAAAGGATTTGACACGTCCCGGTGCCAAATCCAGATTGTGCAAGCACGCAAGGTGGAGGAAGCATTCCGCCAACTGTTTGGCTAATCCAGTTTTAGAAAAGAATAAGCATGATACAAGAGATACAACTTCGGCTTCTTCCTGAAGAGGCAGCTAATGAGCAGTCCCTCAAAGTGGCGTTGATGCGCGAAACAGGTCTGAAGGCGGACGACATCCAGGCGGTGCGCGTCTTGAAGCGTTCCATCGATGCCCGCCAGCGGACAGTGTTTGTCAACCTGAAAGTACGCGTTTTCGTACACGAATTACCTACCGAACAAGAGTTTGAACCAGTAGAATATCCGGACGTGTCGGGGGGAAAAGCGGTTATCGTCGTCGGGGCGGGGCCGGGTGGGCTGTTTGCGGCGTTACGATTGATTGAGCTGGGCTTCCGGCCGATTGTCATCGAACGGGGAAAGGATGTCCGTGAGCGCAAGAGGGATATCGCCCGCATCTCCCGCGAGCAGGCAGTCGATCCGGAGTCGAACTATAGCTTCGGCGAGGGCGGCGCTGGCGCTTACTCGGATGGCAAGCTCTATACCAGGAGCAAAAAGCGAGGCTCGGTCGAGAAAATCCTCCGGGTTTTCTGCCAGCATGGCGCGAGTCCCTCGATTATGGTAGATGCCCATCCGCATATCGGTACAGACAAGTTGCCCCGCGTCATCGAAAACATGCGGGCGCAGATTTTACGGTCGGGTGGGGAAGTGCATTTCCAAACCCGCATGGACCGCCTCCTCTTCCGCGAGGGAAAGGAGGAAGTGGCAGGCGTCGAGACGAATACGGGGCAATGTTTCTATGGACCGGTCATTCTTGCGACGGGCCACTCGGCACGCGATGTCTACCGGTATCTGTGGAACTCTCGCATCGCCCTCGAGGCTAAAGGAATCGCCGTGGGAGTCAGGCTGGAACATCCGCAAGCGCTCATCGACCGGATTCAGTATCACCGGCCGGATGCACGACGGTACCTCTCCGCGGCGGAGTATAGCTTTGTGGCCCAGTCGGGCGGGCGCGGCGTATATAGCTTTTGCATGTGCCCCGGCGGGTTCATCGTCCCGGCGGCGAGCGGTCCGGAACAGATTGTAGTCAACGGCATGTCGCCTTCGACGCGTGGTTCTCGTTGGGCCAATTCGGGAATGGTCGTCGAGCTTCATCCTGAGGATGTTCCTTCCATCTTTCCCGAAATTCCAACCTCTTCGCCCCTTTGTGTCCTGCAGCTGCAAGAAGAGTTGGAGCGGATGTGCTGGATGAACGGCCATCGGCAAGTGGCACCAGCCCAGCGGATGGATGATTTTGTTCGCGGGCGTCTCTCCTCGGATTTGCCGAAAAGTTCCTACACGCCTGGTGTGCTTTCCTCGCCCCTTCACCATTGGATACCCGAGTTCATCACGAACCGTTTGCGCGAGGGTTTCCTCCGGTTTGGCAAGACATCGCGCGGTTTCCTCACCCATGAAGCCTTGATGGTTGCCGCAGAGACGCGTACATCTTCTCCGGTGCGCATCCTTCGGGGTAATAATTTGCAGCATGTCGTCGTGCGCGGACTGTTCCCTTGCGGCGAAGGGGCAGGATATGCCGGTGGCATTGTGTCGGCCGCAATCGATGGTGAACGGTGCGCCGAGAGCGTAGCGGCGTTCCTTTCCTAATAATCAATCCTGATTTTCTCCTATTTTCTCTTTATTTTATTACGCAATAACTTTCTAAAGGCTTTAGAAACCGTCGCTGGGTCCAGCGGGACTTTCGGAATCCTTCCGAAACCGTCGCTGGGTCCAGTGGGACTTTCGGAACCCTTCCGAAACTGTCGCTGGAGCCAGCGAGACTTTCAAAACCCTTCCGAAACCTTCGCTGGAGCCAGCGGGACCTTCGGAACCCTTCCGAAACTATTTTCCAAAAGAAGTTTGAGGTACAAGAAAAGGGGTGGATAAGCTTAATTGTGGATAGGAAGCCGTTCCCAAAGCCAAGAAGGAATGAGCCGCCAAAAGAATACGAGGAAGCGGTACCGGCAGTCGATAATTAGCCGGCGGTGTTTATGCAGGATGGCATGGTAGATGTCGCGGGCCACGCGTTCGGGACGCATGAGCATCGGATAGTTTCCGCCACGGAGTAGATCGGTATCAACGAAGCCGGGACGGATATCCGTGATATGAATGGAAAGGTGCTGCAGGTTTGCCAATTGTGCAAGCGCTTCCAAGTAACAATTCTGGAAGCATTTTGTGGCGGAATAGGAGGGAGCGACGCCTAATCCCTTTGTCCCCGCGATGGAACTGACGGCGGCAATATGGCCTTTGCCTTGGGCGTGGAAATACTCCCATGCTGCGCAGACGAGCCGCGTAAAGCCTTCGCCATTCGTGCGGACGGTAGCCAGCTCAATGTCCGGACGAAGTTCCGCGTTTTGGTTGCCGATTCCTGAACAAAGCAGAAAGACGTCCATGCCCTGCATTGCATGTACCAAAGATAGGAGATGGGCTGGCGCATCCGGCTCGGTGACGTCTATCGGCTCGGAAAAGACGCGGTCCGGCGCGAGGCGACGGAGTTCCTCCAGTTTCTCCATGCGGCGGCCGGCAACACCGACGGTCCACCCCTTTTCAATGAAGAGATGGGCCGTTGCACGTCCGATGCCCGACGTGGCGCCTACAATCACGATGCGTTTCATTGGATATACTGGCTGTATCGTTCGAAGAAACGGCGGAAAGCGTTCCATTTCAGCAATACTTTCTCGAAGAGGAAGATGCCGAGGATGGCGCAGCCGATTCCGAGCAAGACATCGATGATGTAATGGTGTCCGGAGTAAACGGCCGTAAACCAGATTCCCACGAGGATGCTGGCAAACAATGCGATCAACGCCGGGTGACTCTTGCGGACGATGGAATAATAAAGAGGAATCACCATATAGGCCGAATGAAGCGAGGGAACCGCGGCGAATACGTTGGCGTTTCGGCTGTAGATGGAGCTAAAGATATTTAACCCCGTGACAGCGTCGAAGCGAGCCAAACCTGCTGTCTCGCCAGGCGTGTTCAGGACCGGTTCGAAACCGTGCAACATCACATACCAAGGTGGAGCAGCCGGGTGGACATAGTATCCGACGAACCCAATAAGATTCACAAACAGAAAGACCAATGCTGTCTTCAAGTACAACTCCCGCTCGCCCTTCAGGTAGAGATACACACCGAAGAGAATGGGCACAGGAACCCAGCAGAGGTAGAAAATACCGGATAGAAAGTCCATCGCTTTCCAATTGTGGATGGCAAAGAACTCGTTCGGCGTCAAGATTTGCCCGTTAGATTGTATCCCGAAGAGGTGCTTTTCTGCCTCGTAGAGTTCTTTCACGTCGATGGGGTTCATCTCGTAATTCGGGAAGACGCGCATCCAATCATAAGAGATGGCAAAGACCATGAACGGGAGCAGGGCTATCGCCAGTTTGCGGGTAATCGTGCTGGCGAAGAAGAGGGCAAGGAATAGGGCCATGAGTGCGAAATGCTCAAAGCGTAGGCCGATAAAAAGCCCTGTGGAAAGGAAAAACAACGCGACGCCGCACGTCACGATCAACGTCTCTTTTCGTGTAGGAAGTTTCATACGTGCTTTATTTGTTGTTCATCACCTTGTAGCAATGGCGTAAGCGTCCGAACGCGGTGACATTGGCAAAAATGGCTACGATGACCAAGGGAACGATCAATACCAGGATTGGATCGAAAGCGGGAACTGCTCCGGCAAAATAGGCGTAAATGCCGCATCCCAGGGCACCGAGGGAAGTCAGCACCACACGTTCGGGACGTTGCATCAAGCCCACTTTGCATTCGATGTCCAATCCCTCGGCGCGTGCACGGACGTAGCTTACCATCAACGAACCAATCAAAGCGACAAAGGCAATGATGGAACCCACGAAGTATCCCTGCAGAACCAGATAATAACATATTCCAAAGAAGGTAATCAGTTCGCTGTAACGGTCGAGAACGGAGTCATAAAGCGCGCCGAACGTCGATTTCATATTCCCGATGCGGGCCACTTGCCCGTCCATCATATCAAACAACCCGGCGAAAAGGATGATACCACCTGCCCAGCCGACGTATGAATAATCACTCGTTTCGGCTTCGAATCCTCCGTAAATCAAGACGCATGCCGCCACTATGTTTAAAAGCAAGCCTGTCGTAGTGACCACGTTGGGCGTAATGCCCATTTTTATCATCCCATGAACCGTGGGATTAATGATTTTGTAGATGGTTTGTTGCAACCAATCTCTTGTTGTCTTAAAACTCATGTCTTTTCTCTATTTTATCTTACTTTTACTTTTTCTACTTCTGTTTCAAGCGAAAGCGATTTGCGGCGAAGGAAAATCGGACGTCGGATCTTACAATCACGATAGACGAAGCTTCGATGCAGGTTGTAATTCCAAAACCATCCGACCAGCAATGAGACCACAACCTTGCAGACGATAAACAAATCGTCGAAGACGTGCGAAAGTGTTTGCTGCACCCACGGAACGCGTTGGATAGATTCCGTCAAGCCATACACGCCCCACGTATTCAGCCCGATGCTTCCGAACCAAACCAGGATGTATTTGATTACGACGTATTTCTTTTTGCAATCTTTCGCCTTGAAAGTCCAATAATAATTCACCACGCAATTCACGATGCCGCCCGATACGGAGCCCAAACTCGTAGCATAAACATAATACATGTCAAATAACTTGGCGAGCAGGATCGTGACCAAGAAGTCCACAAAGCTGGATACCTGCGAGGAGAATTGCGCCCGCAGGAACATAAAGAAGCCATCCTTCTTCAGGATATTCTTTGGTAGTTTCTTTATCCAGCAAAACATCTTATACCGATTAATATAATAAAACTATAAATACCCGCCAATATGTCGTCCATCATAATGCCTACGCCTCCTTCGAAACGCTCCATGCGCCGCACGCCAAGTGGCTTTACGATATCGAAGAAACGGAAAAGCACGAACGCCCCGAGCGCATACCACCAACGTGCCTCGCCTCCGGGAGCAGCCAAAAGCGGAATCCATACGCCTACCATTTCATCAATTACGACCTTCGAAGGATCTTTGCCCCATACCAGCTCCGCTTTTCCTGCCGATACGATACCCAACGCCGTGAATAGGAATACGCATACGCCTGTCGCCCAAGTCAATGCTTCATGCGATAGGAATAAAGAAGCTACACCCCACACGGCGCACGCCAACAACGCGCCTGCCGTGCCAGGAGCTACCGGTGAAAAGCCCGAACCAAATCCACTGGCAATAAATAGATGGAATTTTGTAACTTGCATGTTTCGTTTTTGTAAAAAACGGTACAAAGATATAGACTTCTTGTATAAAATGTACACTTTTAATGTACGAAAAATAGATATACCCCTTAATCTTTTCCTTTTATTCGTCTGAAATTCTCACATACTGGAGGAAAATTCTTCTTTTCATCGTAAAGAAAACATGTGGAAATAATAGTAAATTCTTCACGTATCGACGATGTTTGTATAAATATCGTCGATATTTTTATATCTTCAACCTAAAGATACATAAATATCGTCGATACGTAAAGAATTGGTAATTGATTTGAGATGTTTTCATCGGCAGAAAAAACTTTTTCCACTGGGTATTTTCGAGAATTGGATTGTATATCCGGAAAAAACCATTAAATTTGCAAAAAATGTTTGGGCGGAAGCCTGAATGATCATTGACTAACTATTTTATAAAGATGAAAAGAGACAATGTAATTTTCGATATTATCGAAAAAGAACATCAGCGTCAGCTGAAAGGAATTGAGTTGATTGCTTCGGAAAACTTTGTTAGTGAGCAAGTAATGCAAGCAATGGGTAGCTGTTTGACGAACAAGTACGCCGAAGGGTATCCGGGCAAACGTTATTATGGCGGGTGCGAAGTCGTGGACCAAAGCGAGACGATTGCCATCGAACGGCTGAAGAAGTTGTTCAACGCCGAATGGGTGAATGTCCAGCCACACTCGGGTGCGCAAGCGAATGCGGCCGTATTGTTGGCGGTATTGAATCCGGGCGATAAGTTCATGGGATTGAATTTGGCGCATGGCGGACACTTGTCGCACGGCTCGGCGGTGAATAGTTCGGGTATCTTGTACCAGCCGGTGGCTTACAACGTAAAGGAGGAGACCGGCCGCGTGGATTACGACCAGATGGAAGAGGTAGCGCTCCGCGAACGTCCGAAGTTGATTATCGGTGGCGGTTCGGCTTATTCGCGCGAATGGGATTACAAGCGGATGCGCGAGATTGCCGACAAGGTAGGGGCGCTCTTGATGATTGACATGGCGCATCCGGCCGGACTGATTGCGGCGGGTCTGCTAAACAACCCGTTGGAATATGCGCACATCGTTACCTCGACGACACACAAGACGCTTCGTGGTCCGCGTGGCGGTATTATTTTATTAGGGAAAGACTTCGAGAATCCTTGGGGCAAGACGACGCCGAAGGGGCAGATCAAGATGATGTCCCAGTTGCTGGATTCGGCGGTATTCCCGGGCATACAGGGCGGTCCGTTGGAGCACGTCATTGCCGCTAAAGCCGTTGCTTTTGGGGAAGCGTTGGAACCGGAATACAAAGTATATCAAGCACAAGTGAAGAAGAATGCGGCGGTCATGGCGCAGGCGTTCATCGACAAGGGCTATAAGATTATCTCTGGCGGAACGGACAACCATAGTATGCTAATTGACCTCCGCACGAAATTCCCCGACCTGACGGGTAAAGTAGCCGAGAAAGCCTTGGTAGCGGCCGACATCACGGTAAACAAGAACATGGTTCCGTTCGATAGCCGCTCGGCATTCCAGACTTCGGGCATCCGCGTTGGTACGCCAGCCATTACGACTCGTGGCGCGAAGGAAGCGATGATGGGCGAGATCGTCGAGTTGATTGATACCGTCCTCTCGGCACCGGAATGCGACAAGACGATTGTTTCAGTTCGCGAGAAAGTAAACTCCATGATGAAGGAATATCCCATCTTTGCATGGTAATGAAAGAATCTCCTATACATATATAATATATAAGGACAATGAAAAAGCTATTAGCAACGGTATGCGCCGGCGTAGCGCTTTATGCGATGACGTCGTGTGCAGGTGCGCCAGGAGAAGTGAAGGCGTACAACCAGGGGATTAACGTCATCCCCGCACCGCAAAGCTTGGTGCAACACGACGGTTACTTCAAGTTTGGCAACGGGACTTCCTTCGGGGCAACCTCTCCGGAAGCAAAGACCATTGCCGAGTTCTTTGCCGCCAAGATGCGGACCGCTACGGGATATAATGTCCAAGTAGGCGAGAAGGGAAACATCACATTGAACCTCGACCCCGCGGCCGATGTAGCCAACGACGAAGGTTATGCTTTGGAGGTTACCGCCCAAGGTGCCACCATCACGGCCAAGACGGCACAAGGCCTCTTCTACGGTATGCAAACCTTCATGCAACTCCTCCCGGCCGAGATTGAAAGCGCGGAGAAGGTGAATGGCATTGCTTGGCAAGCTCCGCTCGTAAGCGTAAAGGATGCGCCCCGCTTCGGGTATCGTGGTATCATGTTAGACCCGTGCCGCCATTTCATGCCGATCGAGAACGTGAAGAAGTTTATCGACGTTTTATCTCTCTTCAAAATCAACCGCCTGCATTGGCACCTGACGGACGACCAGGGCTGGCGTATCGAAATCAAGAAATATCCGAAACTCCAGGAAATCGCTACGAAACGCATTGAGGGCGAAGGCACGGAGCACGGTGGCTACTATACGCAAGAGGAAATCAAGGAGGTAGTAGCCTACGCAGCCGAGCATTTCATCACGGTTGTGCCTGAATTGGAACTTCCGGGCCACGAGATGGCCGCCATCGCTGCCTATCCAGAGCTTTCTTGTAAAGGCGAACCAGGTACACCGCGTATCATCTGGGGTGTGGAAGACATCGTCATGTGTCCGGGCAAAGAGGACATGTTCGAGTTCTTGGAGGATGTAATCGACGAGATGGTGCCGCTCTTCCCCAGCGAGTACTTCCATATCGGTGGCGATGAGTGCCCGAAGATCAGTTGGAAGAATTGCCCAAAATGCCAGGCCCGCATTCGCCAAGAGGGTTTGACGGCCGACAAGAACCATTCAGCGGAAGAGAAGCTCCAGAGCTACGTCATCCAACGCATGGAAAAATACCTGGCCACGAAAGGCAAGAAGATTATCGGTTGGGATGAAATCCTGGAAGGCGGATTGGCTCCGTCGGCTACGGTGATGTCGTGGAGAGGCGAAGAGGGCGGTATCGCAGCGGCTTTGATGGACCACAACGTCATCATGACGCCGGGCGGAAACGGCATGTACCTCGACGCATACCAGGGCGATTCGAAAATCGAGCCGGTCACAATCGGAGGATACACGCCGCTTGAGAAGACCTACAGCTACAATCCGGTGCCCGACACGCTCGCGACAATGGGCAAGGGCAATTATGTTTTGGGCGTGCAGGGAAATACGTGGGCCGAATATATGTACACGGAAGAGATTCGCGAGTACATGATCTTCCCACGCATCATCGCCGTGGCTGAAATCGGCTGGACGAACCTCGACCGCAAGGATTACAAGGATTTCGAACGCCGCATCGAGAACGCGTATGTCCGCCTCGACGAGCACGACATGAACTACCACATCCCGCTGCCCGAGCAGCCGAACGGCTCCTGCGACTTCGTGGCTTTCACCGACAAGGCTTCGCTGGAGTTCAAGACTTCGCGCCCGGTGAAGATGGTTTACACGCTCGATGGCAGCGAACCGACCCCGGCCTCTACGGCTTATACGGCGCCGATTGAACTGACTGAAACGACTACGCTCAAGATCGCGTCCGTCCTCCCGTCGGGCAAGATGAGCCGCGTGCGCACCATCCAGGTTGAAAAGCAGGCATTGGCTCCGGCGAAAGAAGTGGAAAAGACGCAGCCAGGCCTCACGATGCAGGTATTCGACGGCATGTACCTGAATGTAAAAGAACTGGAAGCGGCCAACGTACAGCCGAAGGAAACGAAGACCATCAAGTCTACGTTTGAAATCCGCAGCCAGGTGAAGACCTCCGAGTCGATGCGCGGCGTGAAGCAATATGCGGCCATCGCTACCGGCTATGTGAACATCCCCGAAGACGGCGTGTACTTCATCTCGTCGGATTTGGAAGAGGTATGGATCGACGGCAAGCTGCTCGTGAACAACGGTGGCGAAGTGAAACGCTTCTCGCGCCACGACAGTTCCGTAGCCTTGGCAAAGGGCTTGCATGAAATCAAGGCGGTCTTCCTGGGGCATATCATCGGCGGTTGGCCTTCGAACTGGAACGATGGCAGCATCAAGCTCCGCAAGGCCGATGCTACCGAGTTCACCGCCATTACGCCGGAGATGCTCGTGCATTAAACCGAAGCGAAGGGAACGGTTGGGAGGGAGAAACCATCTCCCTCATGCCTTAGCAATCTATTTTTAGGCTGAAATATAATTCTAACGACGTTGGAATTGTATTTCAGCTTTGTTTTATAATGCCAGCGTCAAGAGGATTATTTCCACATTCCGCGAAATAATGCCAGCGTCAAGAGGATTATTTCCACACTCCGTGAAATAATGCCAGCGTCAAGAGGATTATTTCCGCACTCCGCGAAATAATGCCAGCGTCAAGAGGATTATTTCCGCACTCCGCGAAATAATGCCAGTGTCAAGGGGATTATTTCCGCACTCCGTGAAATAATGCCAGTGACGTTAGTATTATAATTGCAGATAGAAAAAGCCTGCCATTCGTCCGTTTGCCAGAAAAAACGTATATTTGCACCAACCCTAAAAGAAAGCGTATGAAAATATTGGTGATAGAAGACGATCCTTCGTTGCGCGAGGTCATTAAATCGTCGCTCGAGAAGGAACGCTATGTAGTGGAAACGGCAGCGGACTACGCGTCGGCCCTTTTCAAGATAGAAGATTATAGTTACGACTGCGTGCTGCTCGACATCATGCTGCCGGGCGGGAGTGGCTTGCAAATCCTTGAAGCGCTGAAGAAGGCGCGGCGGAAAGAAAATGTGATCATCATCTCGGCCAAAGATTCGATTGAAGACAAAGTGAACGGGCTGGACCTGGGCGCGGACGACTATTTGCCCAAACCGTTCCACCTGGCGGAGCTGAACGCGCGCATCAAGAGCGTTATCCGGCGCAACAACCACGGCGGGGAGAGCCGCATCGAGCTGGGCAACGTCTGCATTTGCCCCTCGACGTATGAAGTGCAAATCGGCGGGAAGCCGGTCGAGATGAGCCGCAAGGAGTACGACATCCTGCTCTATTTTGTGAACCGGCCGGACCGGCTCATCAACAAGCAGACGCTGGCGGAGAGCGTCTGGGGCGACCACATCGACCAAGTGGACAATTTCGATTTCATCTACGCGCAGATTAAAAACGTCCGCAAGAAATTGAAAGAGGGCGGGGCGAGCATCGAGATTAAAGCCGTATATGGCATTGGGTACAAATTAAATACGCATGTGAAATGAAACTGCATTACCGCATCATCGGACGACTCTCGGTAGCGCTCATCGTGATACTGACGGTCTGGGCGGGCCTCTTCTATTTCGCCCTGATGGACGAGGTGAACGACGAGGTGGACGATTCGCTGGAGGATTATTCCGAGGTCATCATCACGCGCAAACTGGCGGGCGAGCGGTTGCCATCGCACAACAACGGCTCGAACAACCAGTATTACCTGCAAGAGGTGAGCGAAGACTATGCCGACGCGCATCCGCACATCGTCTATACGGATTCGATGGTCTTTATAAAGGAGAAGAACGAGACGGAGCCGGCGCGCATCCTCTCGACCATCTTCGAAGACGACGACGACCGCTATTTCCTGCTCACCGTCTCGACACCCTCTATCGAGAAACACGATTTGATCCTTGCGATTTGGTATTGGATCATGTTCCTTTATGGCGCGCTACTGCTGACAATCCTTGGTATCAACGTTTGGATATATCGCCAAAGCATGAAGCCGCTTTACATTTTGTTGCATTGGCTCGACGGCTATGTTCTGGGGAAAGAGAACCGGCCGCTTACGAACCCGACGAATATCACCGAATTCCAGAAATTGAACAGCGCGCTCCGGCGCAGTACCGAGGCAAACGAGCGGATTTACGAGCAGCAGAAGCAATTCATCGGAAACGCTTCCCACGAGATGCAAACGCCACTCGCCATCTGCCGCGGACGGCTGGAGATGCTTATGGAAGACGAATCCCTCACCGAAACGCAACTGGAAGAATTGGCGAAGGTGTACGAAACGCTCGACCATATCACGAAGCTGAATAAATCCCTCTTGCTTATCTCGAAGATAGAGAACGGGCAATATCCCGAAAGCAGCGACATTGACCTGAACGTCCTCGTCCGGAAATACCTTCCCGACTACAAAGAGGCTTATGGTTACAAACAAATCCGGTTGGATTGGGAGGAAACGGGGACGTTGCACGTCCACATGAACGAGACCCTGGCCGCCATCCTGACGACGAACCTCCTGAAGAACGCCTTTGTGCATACGGCAGAGCAGGGGCATATCCGCATCCATATCGATAACAACCGGTTCGAGATTAGCAACACCGCCGAGGGTGGCGCGCTGGACCGCGACCAAATCTTCAACCGCTTTTACCAAGGAAGCAAAAAAGAGCACTCGACGGGACTGGGATTGGCCATCGTGGCGACCATTTGCAAGATTTATGCCTATCGAATCGACTATATCTACAAAGAAAATAGCCATTGCTTCATTTTTTTTTTTTTTTAAGGCGAAAATTTCAAAATCTTTTCAGTTTTGAGCCGCACCTTTGCAGTATCAAATTGAACAATAAAATAAATGTAAAGTTGAACATAAAGCAATAGGAGGTTTTATCATGAAGAGATTCGCATTATCAATTGCATTATTAGGTTTGATTCAAACAACCGCATTTGCCGACGACGACAAACCGATCCAGTTCTCGCAATTGCCCGCTACGGCGCAGCAGTTCATTAAAGAATATTTTGGAGACAAAAAGATCGCGCTCGCCAAGATGGAGTCCGATTTCTTTGGAAAGAATTACGACGTGATTTTTGCCAATGGAGATAAAGTAGAGTTTGATCGCTCTGGAGAATGGACGGAAGTAAAATGCAAGTACACGCAAGTACCCGACAAGCTGGTGCCGGAACAGGTAAAGAAGTTTGTGACGGAAAACTATCCGGAGAGTAAGGTGGTCAAGTTTGAACGTGACCGCAATGACTACGAAGTGAAGCTCTCGAACGGTTGGGAACTCACCTTCGACAAGCAGTATCAGTTAATCGATATGGATAATTAACAAAAAAGATAGGAGTAAAAAGCATGAATTGGAATTGGAAAGTAGCCGCTTTAGGCTTATGTTTGATAGGAAGTGTAGGCATGACGGGTTGCGACGACGACAACAACGCCTCGAATATGCCGGATGCCGCACGCAGTGCCTTCGAAGTAAAATATCCCGGCGTGAGCGTCCATGAATGGGAGCGGGAGAACGGTTACTTGGTAGCTGAGTTCGTACTGGACGGATTCGAAGCCGAAGCGTGGTTCGACGAGAATGGATGGGTGATGACAGAAACAGACATCAATCAGCAAGCTTTGCCACAAGCCGTGATAAACGCCTTCGAGCAGAGCGGTTACAACGGATGGATGATTGATGACATTGATCGCATCGAACGTCCTGATACGCCTACGATTTACGTATTGGAAATCGAAATGGGCGATCGGGATTACCGCCTCACCTATACCGCGGACGGCGTATTGGTAAACGGGCATGAAAACAATGGGAATACAGGTGGAAACGAACAGGGCGGGAATCAGAATCCGAGTGACAATCCCTATCTCCCAGACCAGACACCCAATACGATTGAATCCCAGATCCAAGAAATGTATCCCGATGCGTGGATTATCGAAACCGACCGCGAGCACAACCGCATCGAAGTGGATATCCTGCACGGAAACATCGGGAAAGAGGTTCTGTTTGATACGAATGGGAATTGGCTGCAGACTTCGTGGGATGTACGCATCAGCAATTTGCCTGAATCCGTTACCGCGTATGTAAATGCAAACTTCGCAGGTTATCGCATCGACGATGCCGATTATTATGAAACGCCTTCCGGAAACTTCTACAAAATAGAGGTGGAACGAGGTGAATGGGAACAGAACATCTTCTTGGATGCGGATGGGAATCTGGTAACTTATCCTTAAAAAGAAAGGCTATGTATCCTAATTAAAGGATATTAAACACGGAGACACAGAAGCACAGAGCAAATTAATAATTGAAAACTCTGTGTTTCTGTGTCTCTTTGTTTTTATTCTTTTTTACGACATCCGCTTTCGGAAGTCCTCATAACCAAACTGACGAACTAAACGGAATCCAGTCTGCGGGTCGTAGATACCAATCGAAGGATGCGTGACGCCATTGAACATGGTCGTTTTTACCATTGTGTAGTGGATCATATCGCGGAAAACCACCTTGTCGCCCACTTCCGGTTCCTTATCAAACGCCCAATCGCCATAATAATCGCCCGCCAAGCAACTATTCCCGCCCATTCTCCAACGTTTTTCACCTTCACGTGGTTCATGTGCGCCGAGAATCGTAGGTTTGTAGGGCATCTCTAAGCAATCCGGCATGTGGCAAGCAAAAGAGACGTTGAGCATCATCGTATTCATGCCCCCGTTCGATACTTTATCTTCGACCGTAGAGACAAGGCAACCCGTGTCCCACGTGAAAGTACTTCCCGGTTCCAAGATAAGACGGAGGTGTGGATAGCGTGCTTGGAAGTCGTTCAAGATGCGGATGAGTTCCTCTTCGTCGTAATCCTTATGCGTCATCAGATGCCCGCCGCCCATGTTGAGCCACTTGATTTGTCCGAAGAAACGGCCGAAACGCGCTTCTACGGCTTGGAGCGTCTGGCGTAAATCCTCCGGACGGGATTCGCATAACGCGTGGAAATGCAATCCGTCGATGCCTTCGGGCAATTCCTTCAAATCCTCCGAAAGAATACCGAGACGTGAACCCCGGTCGCAAGGATTATATAAATCCGTCTCGACCGTGGAATATTCCGGATTCACCCGTAAGCCGCACGATACACCCGCCCGATGTGCTTTCTCCGCATAACGGGCATATTGCGTCAACGAATTGAATGTGATATGGCTACTATAACTCAATATTTCGTCTATCTCTTCCGGCATATAGACCGGAGCGTAGGTATGGGTCTTCTCGCCATACTCTTCGTAGACGAGGCGAGCCTCCGCCAACGAACTGGCGGTGGCTCCGTCGGAATGTTTCTTGAGTTCGGGGAAAATGCTCCACATCGCGCAGGCTTTAAGCGCTACGATAATCTCCGCTTGCGTGGCACGACGCACTTTGTCGATCACCTCCATGTTGGCTTTCAGGAGGTCGGTGTGCAGCACGTAGCAAGGCGAAGGCACTTGGGAGAAATCCCACCCGCTTAATACAGCCTCCTTGTCTATCATACTTCCAAGTCGATGTCAAACTTTTCTACCCAAGGCAATCCTTGTTCGCCCAGCTCGGCCAAGAAAGGATCCGGGTCGAATTGCTCTACATTATATACACCAGCGCCTTTCCACAAGCCACGTACAAACATAGCGGCTCCGAGTGCGGCCGGAACACCGGTCGTATAGCTGACCGCTTGCGTACCCGTTTCTTGGTATGCTTTCTCGTGGTCGCAATTGTTATATATATAATAGGTATGTTCTTTGCCATCTTTGATGCCTCGGATACGACATCCAATCGAAGTCTCACCATGATAATTCGAGCCGAGCGACTTCGGATCGGGGAGGACCGCCTTCAGGAATTGAAGCGGGACAATCTTCATGCCGTTGTATTCCACTTCGTCGATGCGTGCCATGCCGATATCTTGGATCACACGGAGGTGCGTCAGATACTCTTGTCCGAACGTCATCCAGAAGCGGGCGCGCTTCAACGTCGGGTAATTCTTTACAAGCGATTCCAGCTCTTCGTGATAAAGCAGATAAGATTCGCGCGGACCGATGTTCGGGTAGTTCAACGTCTTGTGGATTTCCAACGGACCGGTCTTATGCCATGCTCCATTTTCAAAGTAACGCCCGTTTTGGGTAATCTCGCGGATGTTGATTTCCGGATTGAAGTTTGTCGCAAACGCTTTGCCATGGTTTCCGGCATTACAATCTACGATATCCAGATACTGGATCTCGTCGAAATGATGCTTAGCCGCATAAGCCGTAAAGATAGCCGATACGCCCGGGTCGAAGCCGCATCCGAGGATGGCGGTCAAACCCTTCTCCTTAAAGCGATCATGATAAGCCCATTGCCAGCTGTATTCAAAGTGGGCTACGTCTTTCGGTTCGTAGTTTGCCGTATCCAAATAGTTTACGCCACATTCCAAGCAAGCGTCCATAATGGTCAGATCCTGATAGGGCAACGCCACGTTGATTACGATTTCCGGTTGGAACGAGCGCATCAACGCCACCAGTTCCTCTACTTTGTCTGCATCTACCTGCGCCGTTTGGATGCGATTTCCACCTATGGCCGCCGCGATTTGGTCGCATTTCGACTTCGTACGGCTTGCCAACATAATCTCGGTAAATACTGGGTTCTTAGCCACTTTGTGTGCCACCACGGTACCAACACCACCGGCACCAATAATTAAAACTTTTGACATTATAAATTATTAGTTTGAATTAATGCAGAGTACAAAATGAGGACTCTGCGAACTCAGAGTTGGCCTTTCTCCAAAAACCGAGGGTAAAATTACGCTTTTTTCTTGAATCTGGCATTACGATACGTTTACTTTTTCTTCTTTTCGCCGAATAATTCTTTCAAACACCCCTGCGGATAGTTCTTTTTCTGCTTGTCTTTTTTGTAAATATCGTCGATATTTGTACACGTATCGTCGATATTTACATATCTTTAGGTTAAAGATACAAAAACATCGACGATATGTGGAGAATATCCCGTTTATTTTGTAACTTTGTACGGTGTAAACAAATTTATTTATCAAGGAGGAAACAAGATATGGCGAAATATGTCATGTATCAAACCAATGATTTGAACGAAAATGGCAAACCGATAGTCTACCCGCGCATGATGCTGGAAGGGAAAAGTACTACCGAGCACATGGCGGAATATATTAGTGAAGCCAGCTCGTTTACCACGGGGGAAGTGAAAGGTGTATTGGAAATGATGGCCAATTTCCTGGCGCAAGAGATGGCGAATGGCCGCTCGGTGAAGCTGGATGGCATTGGCGTCTTCTCGCCTTCGCTGGGGTTAGCGAAAGGAAAAGAGGAGGACGAGGTGGATTTGACGCGACGGAATGCGCGAAGCGTACGGGTAAAAGGCGTAAACTTTCGGGCGGATGCGGAATTGGTCCGTAAGACGGAAAGCGCTTGTACACTGGAACGTGCGCAAGACAGGCCAGATTATTCGTCGGTACACCTCTCGGCCGAAGAGCGTTTAGCCAAGGCGCAGGCTTTCTTGGAAGGGCATCCGTTCATGACCGTATCGGATTATTGCCGATTGACAGGCTTGGGGCGGAGCACGGCATGCGTGGAACTCCGGCGTTGGAAAGAGCAAGCGAATAGCGGCATTACCGTAACCGGGCTGGGTTCGCATCGCGTATATGTCAAGAAGGAGAGCTAAATGCGGATTTTGTTCGCTTATTCCAAGGATATTTCGTATCTTTGCGAGAAAATTTGATTAAACAGAAACAACCATGTATAGGACAAGAACATGTGGAGATTTGCACTTGGCAGACGAAGGGCTGGTCGTAACACTGGCTGGCTGGGTGCAAAGAACTCGTAAAATGGGGGGGATGACGTTTGTGGATCTGCGTGACCGCTACGGCATTACCCAGTTGGTATTTAACCAAGAATTGGATGCTGCCTTGTGCGAGCAAGCCAATAAATTGGGGCGTGAATATGTGATCCAAGTAACCGGGACGGTACGCGAGCGTTCGAACAAGAACCCGAACCTGGCCACGGGCGACATTGAGCTGGAAGTATCCAAGCTGAATGTGCTGAATACTGCCGTGACTCCGCCCTTCACCATAGAAGACGATACGGACGGAGGCGATGATTTGCGGATGAAATACCGCTATCTGGATTTGCGCCGTGCGTGTGTCCGTAAGAATTTGGAACTTCGTCACCGGATGGCGTTCGAGGTGCGTAATTACCTGGATAAGCAAGGATTCTTGGAGGTAGAAACACCGGTGCTGGTCAATTCGACACCCGAAGGAGCACGTGACTTTGTCGTTCCTTCGCGTATGAACCCGGGGCAATTCTATGCTTTGCCGCAATCGCCTCAGACCTTGAAGCAATTGTTGATGGTATCAGGCTTCGACCGTTATTTCCAAATCGTGAAATGTTTCCGTGATGAAGACCTTCGTGCCGACCGCCAGCCGGAGTTTACCCAAATCGATTGCGAGATGAGCTTCGTAGAGCAGGAAGATGTGCTCCAATTGTTTGAAGGCATGGCAAAACACCTGTTCAAGGTGATCCGCGGCATCGACTTCAAGGAGCCTTTCCTCCGTATGACGTGGCAAGATGCGATGAAGTATTACGGAAGCGACAAGCCGGATTTGCGTTTCGGCATGAAGTTCGTCGAGCTGATGGATATTATGCAAGGACATGGCTTCTCGGTATTTGATAATGCGAAATATATAGGTGGTATCTGTGCGGAAGGGGCGGCTACGTATACCCGTAAGCAATTGGATGCGCTGACTGAGTTTGTAAAACGTCCGCAAGTCGGGGCAAAAGGCATGGTTTATGCTCGCGTCGAAGCAGACGGAAATGTAAAATCGAGCGTAGATAAGTTCTATACGCAAGAGGTGCTCCAGCAGATGAAAGAAGCGTTTGGTGCGAAACCGGGCGATTTGATCCTGATCCTTTCGGGAGACGATGCGATGAAGACGCGTAAACAACTCTCAGAACTCCGCTTGCATGTAGCCGATCAATTAGGCTTGCGCGACAAGAACCAGTTCGCTTGCCTTTGGGTTATCGACTTCCCGCTCTTCGAATGGAGCGAAGAAGACCAGCGTTACTATGCGATGCACCATCCGTTTACTTCGCCGAATCCGGACGACATACCTTTGCTGGATACCGATCCGGGTGCCGTTCGTGCCAATGCCTACGATATGGTCATCAATGGTGTAGAAGTAGGAGGTGGTTCGATCCGTATCCACGATAGCCAGTTGCAGGACAAGATGTTCAAACTCTTAGGATTTACCGAGGAACGGGCACAAGAGCAATTCGGCTTCTTGATGAATGCCTTTAAATATGGTGCGCCGCCCCACGGAGGCTTGGCTTATGGCTTAGACCGTTGGGTATCTTTGTTTGCTGGATTGGATTCTATCCGCGATTGCATCGCCTTCCCGAAGAATAACTCCGGACGCGATGTCATGCTGGATGCACCCGGTGTATTGGATGATTCCCAATTAGAAGAATTGCATTTAAAGGTTGAACTGAAATAAACACCATCGATGTGCTAAAGGTAAAAGATATACTGAAGGAAATCGAAGAGTATGCTCCGTTGCCTTTGCAAGAAGGATTCGACAATGCAGGAGTACAAGTGGGCGACGTAAACCAACCCGCCCACGGTGCTTTGCTTTGTTTGGACGTAACGGAAGAGGTCATCGACGAAGCCTTGGAATTAGGGTGCAATCTGATCATCTCGCACCATCCCTTGGCTTTCCGCCCTTTCAAGTCGCTGACTGGGAAAAATTACATCGAACGTTGCTTAATGAAGGCATGTAAATATGATTTGGTCATCTATGCCGCCCATACGAATTTGGACAATGCCAACGGGGGCGTTAACTTTAAATTGGCCGAATTGATAGGTCTTCAAAATGTTCGCGTATTGAGTCCGCAAAAGCAAGCGTTGTTGAAATTAGTTACCTTTGTACCTGAATCGTATGCAGATTTGGTAAGGACTACGCTCTTTAATGCAGGAGCCGGACGAATAGGCAATTATGATTCCTCCAGCTTTAACTTGCCAGGCGAAGGGACCTTCCGGGCGAACGACGGATGCCATCCGTTTTGTGGCGAGATAGGAGCATTGCACACGGAGAAAGAAATTCGTATCGAAACAGTATTGCCTGCTTTCCGAAAAGGCGCGGTCATGCAAGCTCTTTTATCCGTTCATCCATACGAAGAACCGGCATTCGATTTTTATTTATTGGAAAATAGATGGGAGCAAGTCGGTTCGGGCGTAGTAGGAGAGCTCCCCGAGGAGGAAGATGAAATGTCTTTCCTGCAACGCATCAAGGAATTATTCCAAGTCGGATGCGTAAAGCATTCTCCTTTGACGGGTCGCCCCATCCGGGAAGTCGCCTTATGCGGAGGAAGCGGGGCTTTCTTAATCAACGATGCGATTAATTATGGTGCGGATATTTTCATTACCGGCGAAGCCAAATATAATGACTTTTATGATGTAGAAGACCGCATCTTGTTGGCTACAATAGGTCATTATGAGTCGGAAGTATGCACAAAAGAGATTTTTTATTCGATAATCTCAAGAAAATTTCCTACCTTTGCCCTACATTTGTCGAATGTTAATTCAAACCCAGTAAAATATTTATAGAATGGCTACAGAAAAGAAGTCGGCTGAAAAAGAATATACGGTAGAAGAAAAACTCTCTTCGTTGTATCAGCTTCAGAAGATCATGACTGAAATCGATAAGATCAGAACACTCCGTGGCGAATTGCCTTTGGAAGTGCAAGATTTGGAAGATGAAATTGCCGGATTAGAAACTCGTTTGCAGAACTATCAAACGGATATAAAGAACTTTGAAGTATCGGTAAACGAGCAAAAGCATAAAATTGCAGATTCAAATGGCTTGATTGAAAAATACAAAGCGCAATTGGATAATGTGCGTAACAATCGTGAATTTGATAATCTGTCGAAAGAAATTGAGTTCCAAGGCTTGGAAGTGGAATTTGCAGAAAAGAAAATACGTGAATTCACAGAAGCTATCGCGAGAAAGAAAGACGAAATCGTAAAATTGAAAGAGGATTTGGAAGGTCGTAAAGCTGATTTGGTTCAAAAGAAAGAAGAATTGGATCAGATTGTGGCTGAAACAAAACAAAACGAGGAGGAACTAAGAGAAAAAGCTAAGAAGCTGGAAGCTCAAATCGAACCTCGTTTGCTGACGGCATTCAAGCGTATCCGTAAAGGAGCACGCAATGGATTGGCCGTAGTTTATATCCAACGTGACGCGTGTGGTGGTTGCTTCAACAAGATTCCGCCCCAGAAACAATTGGATATCAAGATGCACAAGAAGATCATCGTATGCGAATATTGTGGTCGTATCATGATTGATCCGGAATTGGCAGGTGTAGAAGAATAATGATTTGGGTGTAAATATCTGTTGTGATTTAAAAGCACGGAGTTTTAGTTTGCTACTAAGCTTCGTGTTTTTGCATTTCTTAGAATTATGTTGGATTCGGTTCGCCTTTACATAGAAAAGCATCATTTGTTGGAAAAGGATAAACCCGTATTAGTGGGATTGAGCGGAGGTGCCGATTCGGTGGCTTTGTTAACTGTCTTATCCCGCTTGGGATATGTTTGCATGGCATTGCATTGTAATTTCCATTTGCGGGGAGATGAATCGGATCGAGACGAGCAATTCGCCAAATCTTTAGCAGAAGCAGGAAAAATCCCGTTTTATTCTATTCAATTTGATACTTATGCATTTGCCAAGACACATCATCTTTCCATAGAGATGGCCGCTCGCCAACTTCGGTATGAATGGTTCGAACAAATGCGAATCCGCCTGAATGCTCAAGCCATAGCCGTGGCACATCATCAGGATGATAGTATCGAAACGTTGTTAATCAATTTGATACGAGGAAGCGGAATCCGGGGGTTGACGGGCATTCGTCCTAAAAATGGCTACATTGTACGTCCACTTTTAAATGTTTCCCGCGAGGAAATTGTGGCATGGTTGGGAAAAGAATCGATTGCATACATGACAGATAGTACGAATTTGTCGGATGAATACACGCGAAACTTTATCCGTTTGCAGATACTTCCTTTGTTGGAAAGCCGCTTTCCGGCGATACGCAAGACGTTAACACGGACGGCCATGCACCTTTCAGAAGTAGAATTCATTTATCTATCGTTCATAGAAGAAGCCAAGGCGTCGCTTTGGGAAGAAGAACATAGGCTATCTATTCCGAAATTACAACGATATCCTGCGCCGAAAACAGTTCTGTTTGAATTGCTTCACCCTTATGGTTTTTCCCGTTCAGTGGCTTCATCCGTTTATGATGCCTTAGAGGGAGAATCGGGTAAAGAGTTTTATTCTCCATCTTACCGTCTGATTAAAGACAGAGAAGAGTTGCTCCTTTATAAACGAGAAGAGGTTTGCCCGGATATGTGTTATTCCTGGGAAAAAGGGAAAGAAAGCGGTTCGTTGCCCATCGACTTGCATCAACAAATCGTAACGAATGATGCCCATTTTCAGTTAAATCCTTCGAAGGCGTATGCTTATTTTGATTATGATTTGCTGGATGCGCATTTGACATTACGCCGTTGGCAGAAATCGGATTGGTTCGTTCCTTTTGGCATGAAAGGAAGAAAGAAATTAAGCGATTATTTTTCAGACCATAAGTATACCTTGAAGCAAAAAGAAGAAGCCTGGGTATTATGTAGCGGAGAGGATATTATTTGGTTGGTGGGCGAACGTTCAGACAATCGTTATCGGATTCATAAAGAGACAAAACGTATTTTTATTGTGAAAAAAAACGATTAAAATACTTTCCATTCTAAAGAAAATTGTTACCTTTGCATCGATTTACTCCGCAAATGTGTTGCTAACGCTTCAAGTTAGTGAAACAATATTCGGTTATAACACAAAAACATTCAGTATAAGATTTAGAGATTATATATTCCTGTGCCCCTTTTGTGTGGGATTTCAGTGAGGTATAATGAATATTTATAAAGTTGCAATATGCAGAAATACAACATTCTTGAATTAAATGAGAAGCTTCTTCCCGAGCTTCAAAGCATAGCAGAAGAGTTGGGCATCAAGAAAGTTCGTTCGATGAAAAAAGAAGAACTGGTCTACAAGATCCTCGACGAGCAAGCCATTTCTTTTGCAGGTATCCAAGTGGAAAAAGAAAAGGAGAAAGAAGCTAAAAAAGAGGCTAAAAAGACAAAAGCTAAAAAGCCAATGAAGGCATCTGAAAAAACAACGGTCGAACCAGTAGCTGAAACGGAAACTCCAGTCGAAGTACCTCAAGCAGCGCAAGCCGAACCGGAAGTGAAAACGGAAAAGAAGAAGCGGGGACGTCCTCATAAGGAGAAAGTTACTTACCTTTCGGCCACCGCAGCACCTCAGGTTCCTGCTGCCGCTCCCGAAGAAACAACTCCTCAACCCGCTCCAGCCCCTGAAATTCGTCCTTTATTGCCTCCGGTAGTAATGGAAACCGATGAACAAACAGAAGGGGAAGCAGTAAAAGAACCCGTAAAAGAGGAAACGCCGGAACCTGTTGCTCCTCAGCCAGCAACTACGGAAAGTAACGAACCGAAACGTTTGGTTTTCCGTCATCGCGATACAAAGTCTGTGTTGGAACAAGTTCTCCCGTTCACTCCAGCTCCCAAGAAGGAAAAAGAAAACAAGCAGCCTCAACCTGCTGCAGCTAACAATGCCAATGAACAGGCTACCGCAGAGAATGCAGCTCAAAATGCAAATCGGAATAATAAGAACAACCGGAATAACAATCCCAACAATGCGAATACCAATGCCGCTCCGCAAGAAAAAGTGTACGAATTTGACAATATCTTGGAAGGGGTAGGTGTATTGGAAATCATGCAGGATGGATATGGTTTCCTGCGTTCGTCGGATTACAATTATCTCACTTCGCCCGACGATATCTATGTTTCGCAATCACAAATCAAGTTGTTTGGTTTAAAGACGGGTGATGTCGTAGAAGGTGCGATCCGTCCTCCGAAAGAAGGTGAAAAATATTTTCCGCTGGTCAAAGTAGATCGAATTAACGGACGTACGCCGGAAGAGGTACGCGACCGTGTACCGTTCGACCATTTGACGCCGCTTTTCCCCGACGAGAAATTCATGCTTACCGAGCGTCGTTCTCCGAAAATCTTCGATCCGATTGCAGTGCGCGTGGTTGATTTGTTCTCTCCAATTGGAAAAGGTCAGCGCGGTTTGATTGTGGCGCCTCCGAAAACAGGTAAGACGGTCCTTTTGAAGGATATCGCCAATGCCATCGCCGCCAACCATCCGGAAGTTTATATGATTATCCTTTTGATCGACGAGCGTCCGGAGGAAGTTACCGATATGGCGCGCAGCGTAGATGCAGAAGTAATCGCTTCTACCTTCGACGAACCGGCTGAACGCCACGTGAAGATTGCCGAAATCGTATTGAACAAGGCGAAACGCATGGTCGAGTGTGGCCACGATGTGGTGATTCTCTTGGATTCCATCACCCGTTTGGCCCGCGCTTACAATACGGTGCAACCAGCTTCGGGTAAGGTCTTGTCGGGTGGTGTCGATGCGAATGCGCTCCAGAAGCCGAAGCGGTTCTTCGGGGCTGCCCGTAATATCGAACGGGGCGGAAGCTTGACGATCTTGGCTACGGCATTGACCGAGACAGGTTCGAAGATGGACGATGTGATCTTCGAAGAGTTCAAAGGTACCGGAAACATGGAATTGCAGCTGGACCGCAAGCTCTCGAACAAGCGCATCTATCCGGCAGTGGATATCATGGCCTCCAGCACCCGTCGTGACGACCTGTTGCAAGACGAAGCTACGCGCAACCGCATGTGGATTCTCCGCAAATACCTTTCGGATATGAATTCCGTCGAAGCAATGGAGTTTGTGAAGCAGCGTTTGGAACAAACCGTCGACAACATGGAGTTCCTCGCTTCCATGAATGGATGATACGGAATTGTCCTTAAAATAAATTAGGCACGGATTTCGCGGATTTACACGGTTTGAAACTAAAAATCACCGTAAAATCCGTGTAATCCGTGCCTCTTTTTATACTATATCCGCGTTAGCTCAATCCTTCCACCAGCCCGTTGACCAAGTCAATGTGGCGGGCTTGCGGTTCCTTCGGCAGGCCTGGCATACGCATGATTTCGCCCATGATCACCACCAGCATTTCGGCACCGTTGTTGATGACGATGTCGCGTACCTTCAGCTCGAAATCCTTCACCACGCCATACGCTTTCGGGTCCGATGAGAAGGAATACTGCGTCTTGGCAATGCAAATGGGGTAGTGCGCAATGCCCAACTCTTCGATTTGCTTGAGTTTCTTCTCGGCCAAGGTGGTGTAAGTCACCGCGCCCGCGCCGTAGATCCCGTGGGAGACTTTGGCAATCTTCTCGCGCACGCTGTCCCTGTCTTCGTAGGTGAAGCGGAGCGGGGCAGAGGGATGGTTTTCGATCGTCTCCACGACCAACTGCGCCAATTCTTCCGCGCCTTTTCCTCCTTCGGCAAACACGGTATTCGGGGCGAAGCCTACGCCCAGTTCCCGGCAGTGTTCGGCCACGAGCGCAATCTCCTCGTCCGTATCCGTCGCGAAACGGTTGAAGGTCACGACGACCGATTGTCCGAACTTCCGCATGTTTTCCACGTGCTTGTCCAGATTGGCCAGTCCGCGCTTCAGTCCTTCCAGGTTCGGCTCCTTGATAGCCGCCTCCGGGACGCCTCCATGCAGCTTCAAGCTCTGCGCCGTGGCCACAATCACCGTCAGTTTGGGGCGCAACCCCGCTTTCCGGCATTTGATGTTGAAGAATTTCTCCGCGCCCAGGTCGGCTCCGAAGCCGGCTTCCGTGATGGCATAGTCTCCGTAGGTGAGGGCCATCTTCGTCGCCAGGACGGAATTGCATCCGTGGGCAATGTTGGCAAATGGACCGCCATGCACAAACGCCGCCGTCTGTTCCGTCGTCTGTACGAGGTTGGGCAGGAGGGCATCCTTCAGCAGCACCGTGATAGCGCCCGCCACGCCGAGGTCGCGCACAGTGAAGGGTTTGTTGTCATACGTATAGCCGAGGAGGATATTCCCCACGCGCCGCTTCAGGTCTTCCAAATCGGTCGCCAGGCAGAGGATGGCCATGATTTCCGAGGCAGGGGTGATGTCGAATCCCGTCTCTGTCGGAATGCCATTCGCACTGCCACCCAGTCCTGTCACAATGTCACGCAGGCTGCGGTCGTTCACGTCGAGCACGCGCTTCCATTTGATCTCCTTCAGTCCGGTGCACGAGTTCCGGTTCTGGTACAGGTAGTTGTCGAGCAGCGCCGTAATCATGTTGTGCGCCGAGGTCACCGCGTGGAAATCGCCCGTAAAGTGGAGGTTGATGTTCTCCATCGGGAGCACTTGCGCGTAGCCGCCGCCGGCTGCCCCTCCTTTCATCCCAAAACAGGGACCGAGCGAGGGTTCGCGGAGTGCCACAATGGCCTTCCGCCCGATGCGGTTCAATCCCAGGGCCAATCCGATGGAAACGGTCGTCTTCCCGACACCCGCCTTGTTCGGCGTGATGGCCGTCACCAGGATCAGGTTATGCTTCGCCATCTCCGCCTCGTCTACCAAATGGAGCGGGACCTTGGCGATATAGCTGCCGTAGTGGTGGATTTCCTCGCGCGGCATCCCTGTCTGTTCCGCCACGTCTTTAATCTTCATCAGCTGCGTTTCTCTTGCAATTTCGATGTCTGTCTTCATAAATAAATTCTATTTAGTGATTATATAAAATGGCACACGGATGACACAGATGCTACAGATAACCACAGATTTATTTTTTAGGGTGGACCGAATAACCAAACGGATTAAAAAATCAGTGGTCATCTGTAGCATCTGTGTTATCTGTGTGCCATGTAGTTCCTAAGCTTGCCACCTATACAGGTCGCGGAAGTTTTCCGGGCGGTATTGGTGGCGGTATTTCCACGGGGAAATCTTGATCCGCCGCAAGAAACTTTGGCTCATGGCGTTTTGCGAGGCATATCCGCTCCGTTTCGCGACTTCTTCCTGCTCCAAATCGGTGCAGGCAAGCCATTCGCAGGCGCGTTTGAAGCGGTAGGCCGCGAAAAACTCGGAGGTCGTCATGCCTGTAAACAAGACGAAGATTTCGCACAACGTCGGCACGCTGACGCCAATCGCCTGGGCCACCACGGAGGGCAACAGGGCGCAATCGGAAGCCAACGGCTGGATGGCGGCGTCGAGGATGGGCTGCCCCGTTTCGACTTTTTTCTTTTCGACGAGCTCCATGCGCGTCCAGCCATCTTCGTTTGTCACGAGTCTGGCCGTCAAAGCCGACGTATATACGTCGTCCAACTGTATTTTCTTGAATTTTACCGGTTCCATACCTTCTTTTTTTGCAAAGATACGAATAAAAATGGATTAGGCACCCTGTCTCTCCCTATTTCTATGACTATAAAATAAAAATAACGTGCGATTTACGGATGCAATATGAGGTTGTTTCTAAACAAGAGAACATCGCATCGTGCGATATGATTTTATTTTACTTTTAAAAGAACGTTTACTTAGTCGGTATGATTCTATTTTTATTTTAAAAGAATATCGCACTATGCGATATGATTCTGTTTTGAAACAAAAGAACATCGCATCATGCGACATGATTTTAGGAGCGATTTAAAATAAAGAATCCCACCTTTTCCACTGCAAAGCAGGCGGGAAAAGATGGGGATAAAAGAAAGGAGTGGGAATAGGAGTTATTCTCCTAAGGATTTTGTATGTTTCAAGACTTCTGCGTCGATGTAGAAGACGGTTTCTTCGGCCAGGTTGCTGATGTGGTCGCCGGCGCGTTCCAGTTTGCGGAAGATGGCGGCCAATTCGAGGCAAAGTTTGATCGAATCCGGATGCTCGGTGGCATAATCCGCCAGCGTGTCGAGCGCCTCTTTGTTGATTTGGTCGAGCAATTCATCCTTTTCGAAGACCGATTTGGCGGTTCCGATGTTCTGTTCGGTGAGGGCTTCATGCGTCTGCGCGAACATCGCCATCACTTGGTCGCTCATCTCTTGGAGGCGCAGGCGCTTGAAAAGCTCCTTGTCCTCTTCGGTGAGGGGGCAGCGCTGCACGAAACGGGCCACGCTGTCGGCATAATCGCCAATGCGTTCTAAGTTATTGTTGATTTTGAGCATTGCCAAGGCGAAACGGAGGTCGATGGCGACGGGGTTGTAGAGGGCGATAAAGTCCTCGATGTCGCTGTCGATCTTCAGCTCGAAGGCGTTGACGCGTTTTTCGCGGGTCGAGACGCGTTCGGCCAGCTCCACATCAATGTCCAGCACCGCCTTGTAGGCATTCTCCAGCTGGTCGTGGACGAGCAACCACATTTCGTTGATTTCCTTCTTGATCGTATTCAGTTCGTTTTCTACAAATTTTACCATGATGAATAATATAAATAATGGGTTTTACTTCGATTTATCAAGCCTATTTACCGGACGCAGACTTCGCAGATTCCGCAGAGGGGCGCAGATTATTTTGTTTGAACGGGAAAGATAAAAATCTGCGTTCATCTGTGTTTTCTGCGTCATCTGCGTCCGGTAATAAGGGTATACGACTGTACGGATTATCCGAAGCGGCCGGTGATGTAGTTCTGCGTCGCCTCCTTTTCCGGGTGGGTGAAGATTTTCTTGGTCTCGTCGTATTCCACCATCTCGCCGAGGTAGAAGAAGGCGGTTTTGTTGCTGACGCGCGCCGCCTGCTGCATGCTGTGGGTGACAATGACGATGGTCGTTTGCTCGCTCAACTCGCAAATCAGCTCTTCAATCTTGGAGGTAGAGATGGGGTCGAGTGCCGACGCAGGTTCGTCCATGAGCAGGACTGAGGGCGACACCGCCATCGCACGTGCGATGCAGAGGCGCTGCTGCTGCCCGCCCGAAAGCGCGTAGGCCGATTCCTTCAGTTTGTCCTTTACTTCATTCCAAAGCGCCGCGCCTTTCAATGCGGTCTCGACGCGCTCTTCGATAAAGTGCTTGTCCTTGATTCCGTTCACGCGCAATCCGTATGCCACGTTCTCGAAAATGCTCTTGGGGAAGGGGTTTGGGCGTTGGAACACCATACCGACGTTCTTGCGGAGCACGTCCACGTCGACCGACTTGTCGTAAATGTCCTGCCCGTCAATGAGGATGTTTCCCTCCAACCGCGCGACCGGAATGAGGTCGTTCATACGGTTGAACAGGCGGAGGAAAGTGGATTTGCCGCATCCCGACGGGCCGATGAAGGCGACCACCTGCTTTTCCGGGATGGCGATACTGATATTTTTTAATGCGTGGAAGTCTCCGTAATAGAAGTTCACGTTTTTAGCTTCAATCTTATTCATATCTGATTAGGTGTGATGTTTAACGAGTTTTTTTGACGAAGAACCGACGGATGAAATTGGCCGTCAAGTTCATGATTAAGACAATGACGATAAGGACAAACGCCGTCCCGTAGGCAATCGGGAGCTGCGCCTCGATGTCGGTACCGCTCGTAGCCACTACATACAAGTGGTAGGGGAGCGCCATACATTGGTCGAACACGCTCTTGGGCAACTGCGGGAGGAAATACGCCGCGCAGGTGAAGAGGATCGGCGCCGTCTCGCCCGATACGCGTCCCAGCGAGAGGATCAACCCCGTGATGACACGCGGCATCGCGCTCGGGAGGAGCACTTTCCAGATGGTCTGTGCTTTCGTCGCGCCGAGGGCGAGGCTTCCCTCGCGGAAACTGTTCGGGATATCTTTGAATGCCTCCTCTGTCGTACGGATGACGATGGGGAGCGCCAACAGCCCGAGCGTCAACGAACCGGCAATGATACTGTCCCCGAAGCCCATATAATTCACAAAGAAAGCCATACCGAAGAGACCGAACACGATCGAGGGGATACCCGCGAGGTTGTTCGTCATCATACGGATGAAATTCACCAGCTTGCCTTTCGGCGCATACTCGTTCATATAGATTCCGCTGACGACACCCACCGGAAAGGCAAATATCGCACTCCCAAGCATCAAGCAGCACGTCCCGACGATAGCCGGCCAGATACCGCCCTTCGTCATGCCGTCGGCGGGAGCTTCCGTAATGAATTCCCAGCTAATCGTATGGAATCCTTTAATCAAGATGAAGCCCAAAATGCAGAAGAGGACTGCGGCAATCCCATAGCTGAAGAGGCGAAAGATGCCAAACATGATGTTTTGCACCAGGTGCTTCTTCTTATTGTATTGGATGAAACGTTCATCGTGTTTGTTGATTTGTCCGTCCATGATTTATTTCTGGAATTTATTGCGGGAAGATACCACCTCCACGCACAGGTTGATGAATAACGTAATAAAGAATAGGATCACGCCCAGGAGGAAGAGCGACTGGTAGTGCGCGCCTCCTGCCGGAGCTTCGCCCAGCTCGGCCGCAATGGTCGCCGGAATCGTACGGAGCGGCTCGAGGATAGAAGAGGGGATGACCGCCGCGTTGCCCGTGACCATCAGCACCGCCATGGTCTCGCCCACGGCCCGTCCGATACCCAATACCACGCCCGACGTAATACCCGAAATCGAGAACGGCACCACTACCTTATAGATCGTTTGCCACTGCGAAGCACCCAACGCGAGGCTCGCTTCGCGCATCGTCTGCGGGCAACTGCGCATGGCATCCTCTGCGACCGTAATAATCGTCGGCAATGCCATAATGGCTAACACGATACTTCCCGCCAGACCCGATTCCCCGACCGGGAGGTTGAATGTTTGCTGCAAAAGCGGCACAATCACCGCCAATCCGAAGAATCCATACACCACCGAGGGGATGCCATTCAGCAATTCGATAATCGGTTTCAATACCTTATGCACTTTCGGGTGCGCGATTTCAGACATATAGATCGAGATAGCCAATCCAAAAGGCAAGGCGATAAGAATCGCAAAGAAGCTGACCCAAAGCGTGCCGCTCACCAAGGGTAAAATCCCAAAGATAGGAGAGGGCGTAGCAGTCGGGAACCATTCCGTCCCTCCCAACACGTCGCCCACCGGAATCGTATGGTCCGGCACCAGATACACATCCTGCTGCCCCTCGATCAGCATCTTGGGGACGAAAGCCACAATGCCCGGCGTGCGGCGGATGATCTCTCCGAGCTTATCGCCTGCATATTCATATTCCGCGCCCAGCTCTTCTTCCGAATAGTACTTCGTCAGGTCCTCGAGGCGGAAGGTTTCGACCGGGAGGTCGCGTCCATTGATCTCTTTCCAGTTAGTAATCTCCTCGTCGAACAGCTCTTTGATCTGTTGCGCGCTGAGTTTCTCTACCGGGTTCTCTTTGTTCAAAGCCAATACGTATCCATCTTCCACGATGGGATTCTTAAACAACCCCACGGCCTCGCTAAAGAGGAAACCGATAATCAGCAGGATGACGACACTGGTCGTGAATCCGCTCAGGGTAAACACGTATCGGGCAATCTTGTCTATTATTTTCTTCATATATTAATATAGGTATAAAAGGTTCGTACGCTTCAACGGGGAATGAATCCCATCTTCAGGGTAATGTCTCGGCCCGTATCGGAGGTGATATACTGGATGAAATCCGCCACTTCCGCCTCTTTGGCCTTGTCGTAATAGTAGTACAGGGGGCGAACGATGGGATAGGCCTTCGCCAGCGCGTTCTCGACCGACGGATAGACGTAATGCTGCCCGCCGTCGTAGGAAACCTTGAGCGCTTTGACGTATTTGTTCAGGTACGCCAGCCCGACGTAGCCGATCGCGCCGCGCGTCTGCCGCACCGACTGGATGATGGCCCCGGTGGCCGGCATTGAAAGGATACTGCTCATGTAGTTCTTATTGCCCAGCACGCTTTCCTTGAAAAACTCGTAGGTGCCGGAAGAGGTTTCGCGTGAATAGACTACAATCTTGCGGTCCTCGCCGCCCACCTCTTTCCAGTTGGTGATTTTTCCCCGGAAGATGCCTTCCAATTGCTCGCGGGTCAGTTGCCGCACCGGGTTGTCGGGGTGGACGATGACCGCCAGCGCGTCGTACGCCACAATCACTTCCTGCGGATCGTGCTTGGCCTGTTTCATCTTCATTTTCTCGCCGAACTTGATGCGTCGGGAAGCCATCGCGATGTCGGTCGTCCCGTCTAACAGGGCCGAAATCCCGACGCCGCTACCGCCTCCGGTCACTGTCACTGAAGCAGATGGGTTCGTTTTCAGATATTCCTCCGAAAGGGTCTGCGTCAATGGCAAAACGGTGTCGCTCCCCTTGATACGCTGCGCCATACTACCAAACGTCGTAAGGCAAAGGAACAACATGAACGGATAGATTCTTTTCTTCATATATTGTATTGTTATATCATTTCCTTTGACAGCGTAAAAGTACTATAAAATAACCGGTTGGGGTGTTTCGTTTGTGTTACATCTGTGTGGCATCTCTGTTTCAAGCCCAGTAGCCCCGCGCCCGGCCGTGGAAACCACCTCTTGAGCAAAAGGAGCACTGCCCACGGTCGTGGACGGCACTTCTTGAGCAAAAGAAGCACTTTCCACGGTCGTGGACGGTGCTTCTTGAGCAGAAGAAGCACTTTCCAAGGGTGTGACAGCCCTTCTTGAGCAGAAGAAGCACTTTCCACGGTCGTGACAGCCCTTCTTGAGCAAAAGAAGTGGAAAACACACGGGTCAGCGGAAAATCAATGTGGGTAGGCATAAATCATAGAAAGCCTGTAGAGGAAGAATTTTTCGTCCACAATG